>NZ_JAAAFU010000017.1:0-56229 GCF_019352905.1 Pseudomonas sp. Xaverov 83
GGCAAAGACCTTTTGGTTACTTTTGGGGCGTTTGCCAAAAGTGACCCGCTGTAAGAGCGGAACCATAAGTAGCCGTTACCGCAGCAACGGATATGTACACAAAACCCAACCCCTGTTGGCCCACCTCTTGCTAAAGAATCCCCACAGGTAGCCAACGGCGGTTGCCCCCTCCACGACAAAGACGTCGCACACCCGGTTTGCCCTCGCGAACCCGGTGGCGGCGTTTTTTCGTTTTGGCCCCATAGCCCGGGGCCGGTGGGGCGGCCACAGCCGTTCCATCACCAGGCCTTCTCATAAGACCCCTTTACCGCTGAGGTGCGTGATGAAATCAAGCTTCTGGAAATCCGGCCACACCCCAACCCTGTTCGCCGCGTTCCTGTATTTCGACCTGAGTTTCATGGTCTGGTACCTGTTAGGCCCACTGGCGGTGCAAATCGCCGCCGACCTGCACCTCACCACCCAACAACGCGGCCTAGTGGTCGCCACGCCGATCCTCGCCGGCGCAGTGCTGCGCTTCCTGATGGGCATGCTCGCCGACAAGCTCTCCCCCAAGACCGCAGGCCTGATTGGTCAGGTGATCGTCATCTGCGCCCTCTTCGGCGCCTGGAAACTCGGGATTCACAGTTACGAACAAGCCCTGCTGCTGGGCATGTTCCTCGGCATGGCCGGCGCCTCGTTCGCCGTCGCGCTGCCCCTGGCGTCCCAGTGGTACCCCGCCGAGCATCAGGGCAAGGCCATGGGGATCGCCGGCGCCGGCAACTCCGGTACGGTATTCGCAGCCTTGCTGGCCCCCGTCCTGGCCGCCGCGTTTGGCTGGAGCAATGTGTTCGGCTTTGCGCTGATCCCGCTGATCCTGACCCTGATCGTCTTCGCCTGGCTCGCCCGCAATGCCCCACAACGGCCCAAAGCCAAGTCCATGGCCGATTACTTCAAGGCCCTGGGCGACCGCGACAGTTGGTGGTTCATGTTCTTCTACAGCGTGACCTTCGGCGGTTTTATCGGCCTGGCCAGCGCCCTGCCCGGCTACTTCAACGACCAATACGGCTTGAGCCCGGTCACCGCCGGTTACTACACCGCCGCCTGTGTGTTCGGCGGTAGCCTGATGCGGCCTTTGGGCGGCGCCCTGGCCGACCGTTTCGGCGGGATTCGCACCCTGCTCGGCATGTACGGCGTGGCCGCGATCTGCATCGCGGCGGTGGGTTTCAACCTGCCAAGTTCCTACGCCGCCCTGGCGCTATTCGTCTGCACCATGCTCGGTTTGGGTGCGGGTAACGGCGCAGTGTTCCAACTGGTGCCCCAGCGTTTTCATCGGGAGATTGGTGTGATGACCGGGCTGATCGGCATGGCCGGCGGCATCGGCGGTTTCGCCCTGGCGGCGGGCATGGGTGCGATCAAGCAAAGCACCGGCAGCTATCAACTGGCACTGTGGTTGTTCGCCAGCCTGGGCGTGCTGGCGTGGTTCGGCCTGTACGGCGTCAAGCGTCGCTGGAGAACCACCTGGGGCTCGGCAGCGGTGACGGCTGCCCGGGTCTGATGAGCCTGCAACTGAGCTTCGCCCAAGCCAGCGCCACCGGCCCTCGGCAGGAAAACCAGGACGCCTTGCGCCTGGTCACGCCGGCCCCGGAGCTGGCCGCCAGCAAAGGCTACCTGTGCGCCATCGCAGACGGCGTCAGCCAATGCGCCGATGGCGGACTGGCTGCTCGTTCGACCTTGCAAGCCCTGGCGCTGGACTACTACGCCACGCCGCAAACCTGGGGCGTGGCCCAGGCGCTGGAACGCTTGCTGGTGGCACAGAATCGCTGGCTGCAAGCCAACGGCGGCGGCCAGCCGTTGCTGACTACCCTGAGCGCTCTGGTATTTCGCGGCCAGCGTTTCACCCTGGCCCATGTGGGTGATTGCCGGGTGTATCGCTGGCTCGATGGCAAGCTGCAACGCCTCAGCGAAGAACACGTGTGGGAGCAACCGGGCATGCAGCATGTGCTCAAGCGCGCCATGGGCCTGGATCAGCATCTGGTACTGGATTTCCTCGACGGCGAGTTGCGGGCAGGTGAGTGTTTTCTACTGCTCAGCGACGGCGTGTGGGCAACCCTGGATGACAACCGCATCAGCGCAATCCTGCGGGAACAGTCGGATCTGAACCTCGTGGTCAACACCTTGGTCAGCACCGCGCATCTGGCGGGCAGCCAGGACAATGCCAGTGCCCTGCTGGTGCGCGTCGACCAGCTCGGCGCTGCCACCCTGGGTGATGCACTGGTGCAGCTGCAGCAATGGCCGCTGCCGCCGCCCCTGAAAGTCGGACAGCGCTTCGAAGGCTGGCAGGTGGAAGCGCTGCTGGGGCAAAGTCGCCAATCCCTGCTCTACCGGGTACGCGATGCCCAGCAACAGGCGTGGCTGCTGAAGACCTTGCCGGTCAGCCACGACGATGACGTATTCGCCGCCCAGGCATTGCTGTCGGAGGAATGGTTCCTGCGTCGGGTCGCCGGCCGTGCGTTTCCTGAAGTCCATCCGGCCAGTGGTCGCCAGCATTTGTACTACGTGATGCGTGAATACGCCGGGCAAACCCTGGCCGAATTGTTCAAGCACCAGGGCCCATTGCCCTTGGCGCAGTGGCAGTCCCTGGCCGAGCGCCAGTTGCGTGCCATCGGGATGCTGCACCGCCGACAAATCCTGCACCGTGACATCAAGCCGGAAAACCTGCTGCTGGGGGAAGACGGCGAATTGCGCGTGCTGGACTTCGGCCTGGCCTACTGCCCCGGGCTTTCCGAGGATCGCGCGCACCTGCTGCCTGGCACGCCGAGCTTTATCGCCCCGGAAGCCTTCAACGGCGAACGCCCTACCCCGCAACAGGATTTGTATAGCGTCGGGGTGACCTTGTATTACCTGCTCACCGGGCATTATCCCTACGGCGAAATCGAAGCTTTCCAACGCCCCAGGTTCACCGCGCCGGTCAGCGCCAGTCGTTACCGCCCCGACCTGCCCGACTGGCTGCAACAAAGTCTGGAGCGCGCGGTCGCCGCGCAACCCGAGCAACGTTATGAAACCGCCGAGGAATGGTTGCTGGTGTTAGAGCAGGCGGACCGCCGTGAGTTGAGCATTCGGCCAAAACCGCTGCTGGAACGCGAACCGCTGAAGGTCTGGCAGACGTTGGCCGTGCTGTCGCTGCTGATCAATCTGGTGCTGTTGTACTGGCTGCTGCACAACTAAGAGGCGAAATATCTCGAGACATCTCCGCCAGACCAAACAAATCCGGCCAAACCGCCACTTGGCACAACCACTGCATTAACTTTTCCATCAACACACATATAGCCGCACCTTCAACGTCGAAGGTCGCGCTTCCCGAGAGAACGGGACCAGGACAAAGGCGTCCTCGCTACTTACCTAGCGGGGACGCCTTTTTTTGTTGCGCACGATTTGTCGAGCCACTGCGGAGAACGACATGAAGAAACTCAAACTGGTGATGATCGGCAACGGCATGGCCGGGGTTCGCACCCTTGAAGAATTGCTCAAGCTGAGCAGCGACCTGTACGACATCACCGTCTTCGGCGCCGAGCCTCACACCAATTACAACCGCATCCTGCTCTCGCCGGTGCTGGCCGGTGAGCAGACCTTCGAAGAGATCGTGCTCAACGATTTGAGCTGGTACCTCGATAACAACATCAAGTTGCTGCTCAACCGCAAAGTGGTGCAGATCGACCGGGTCAAACGCAAGGTCATCGCCGAAGACGGCAGCGAGGCCGAGTACGATCGCCTGCTGATCGCCACCGGCTCCACGCCGTTTATCCTGCCGATCCCCGGCAATACGTTGCAGGGTGTGATCGGCTACCGCGACATCGCCGACACCCAAGCCATGATCAACACCGCCAAAACCCACAAGCACGCAGTGGTGATCGGCGGCGGGCTGCTGGGGCTGGAGGCGGCCAACGGCCTGATGCTGCGCGGTATGCACGTGACCGTGGTGCACATCGGCGAGTGGCTGTTGGAGCGGCAACTGGACAAGACCAGCGGCCAGTTGCTGCAAACCGAACTGGAAAGCCGCGGCCTGGTGTTCCGCCTGCAGGAACAGACCCAGGCCTTGCATGATGCCGGCAACGGTCGCGTCGGCTCGGTGCAATTCAAGAATGGCGATGTGATCCCCGCCGACCTGGTGGTGATGGCTGCGGGCATCCGCCCCAACACCGAACTCGCGGAAAAATCCGGCATCCCGTGCAACCGCGGGATTCTGGTCAACGACACCCTGCAAACCTACGACCCGCGCATCTATGCCATCGGCGAATGCGCCAGCCATCGCGGGATCGCCTATGGCCTGGTGGCACCTCTGTTCGAGCAGGCCAAGGTCTGCGCCAACCACCTCGCTCAGTTGGGTTTCGCGCGATACCAGGGTTCGGTGACCTCCACCAAATTGAAAGTCACCGGCATCGACCTGTTCTCCGCCGGGGATTTCATGGGCGGCGAAGGCATGGAAACCATCACCCTTTCCGACCCGATTGGAGGCGTCTACAAGAAGCTGGTGATCAAGGACGACATTCTCGTCGGCGCCTGCCTGTACGGCGACACCGCTGACGGCGGTTGGTATTTCCGGCAGATTCGTGAGAACCACGCCATTGGCGAGATTCGTGATCACCTTATGTTCGGCGAAAACGCCATTGGCGATGTAGGCCACCAGGGCCAGGACAAGGCGATGAGCATGGCCGACAGCGCTGAAGTCTGCGGCTGCAACGGCGTGTGCAAGGGCACCATCGTCAAGGCGATTCAGGAACATGGGCTGTTCAGCGTCGACGACGTGAAGAAGCACACCAAGGCCGCCAGCTCCTGCGGCTCTTGCGCCGGTTTGGTGGAACAGATCCTGATCAACACCGTGGGCGGCGCTGCCGACGTCAAACCGAAAAGCGAAAAAGCCATCTGCGGCTGCAGCGACCTCAACCACGGGCAAATCCGCCAGGCCATCCGCGACCAGCACCTGCTGACCATCGCCAGCACCATGAGCTACCTGAATTGGCGCACCCCGAACGGCTGCGCCACCTGCCGCCCGGCACTCAACTATTACCTGATTTCCACTTGGCCCGGCGAGGCGAAAGACGACCCGCAATCGCGCCTGATCAACGAGCGGGCCCACGCCAATATTCAGAAAGATGGCACCTACTCGGTAGTCCCGAGGATGTGGGGCGGTGTGACCAATCCGTCAGAACTGCGGCGCATCGCTGATGTGGCCGACAAGTACAACGTGCCGATGGTCAAGGTCACCGGCGGGCAGCGTATCGACTTGCTGGGCATCAAGAAGCAGGACTTGCCCGGTGTATGGAAGGATCTCGACATGCCGTCCGGCCATGCCTACGGCAAATCCATCCGCACCGTGAAGACCTGCGTGGGCAGCGAGTTCTGCCGCTTTGGTACGCAGAATTCCACACAGCTGGGGATTGAGCTGGAACATGACCTGTTCAATATGTGGTCGCCCCACAAGGTGAAACTGGCAGTGTCCGGCTGTCCGCGCAACTGCTCGGAAGCGGGGATCAAGGACGTGGGAATTATCGGCGTCGACTCCGGCTGGGAGATGTACATCGGCGGTAACGGCGGGATCAAGACCGAAGTGGCCGAGTTCTTCGTGAAGCTGAAAACCGCCGAAGAAGTGCGCGAATACAACGGCGCTTTCCTACAGCTCTACCGGGAAGAAGCCTTCTACCTGGAGCGCACCGTGCACTACTTGCAACGGGTGGGTATGGAGCACATCAAGAAGGCCGTACTGGAAGACCCGGCGCGGCGTCAGGCGCTTAACGAACGCCTGCAATTCTCCCTGTCGTTCGAACAAGACCCGTGGAAAGAACGCCTGGAACAGCCACTGCTGAAAAAGGAATTCGACACCATCCCCGTCAAACTGCTGGAGGTGCCGGCATGAACTGGCTGGATATCTGCGCCCTCGAAGAAATCAACGCCCTGGGTTCGCGCATCATCACCGGGCCCAAAGGCGACATCGCGATTTTTCGTACCAGTGACGACGAAGTTTTCGCCCTCGACGACCGCTGCCCCCACAAGGGCGGCCCACTGTCCCAGGGTTTGATCTACGGCAAGCGCGTCGCCTGCCCGCTGCATAATTGGCAGATCGACCTGGAATCCGGTGAAGCCCAGGCACCGGACGTCGGCTGCGCCCATCACCACCCGGCCCGCGTGGAAAACGGCCGGGTGATGCTGGCGCTGCGGGACGCCGGTTGATGAACCGCCAGACCACCGCGTCCACCTGCTGCTACTGCGGGGTCGGTTGCGGCGTGCTGATCGAACATGATGGCTCGCAAATTCTCGGTGTCAGTGGCGATCCGAGCCATCCGGCCAACTTCGGAAAATTGTGCAGCAAGGGTTCCAGCCTGCACCTCACCGGGGACCTTACGGCCCGTGCGTTGTACCCGGAACTGCGACTCGGCAAGGGCCTGGCCCGTACCCGCACGGACTGGGACACCGCCCTGGAGCACGCGGCCAATGTGTTCGCCGAAACCATCGCCGAACACGGGCCGGACAGCGTGGCGTTCTATATCTCCGGGCAATTGCTGACCGAGGATTACTACAGCTTCAACAAACTCGCGCGAGCGCTGGTGGGCACCAACAATATCGACAGCAACTCGCGGCTGTGCATGTCTTCGGCGGTGGTCGGCTACAAGCGCAGCCTGGGGGCTGATGCGCCGCCCTGCAGTTATGAGGACCTGGAGTCGAGCGACTGCGTGATGATCGTCGGCAGTAACATGGCCTACGCACATCCGGTGTTGTTCCGACGCCTGGAGGAAGCCAAGGCTCGTCGGCCACAGATGAAGGTGGTGGTGATTGATCCCCGGCGCACCGACACCTGCGACCTGGCGGACCTGCACCTGGCGATCCTGCCGGGTACGGATGTCGCGTTGTTCCATGGGATCTTGCACCTGTTGTTGTGGGAAGACTGGATCGACCGCGACTTTATCCAGGCCCACACCAACGGCCTGGTGGAGCTCAAACGCCTGGTTCACGACTACACGCCGCAGATGGTTACGCAGCTGTGCGGGATCAGTGTCGAGCAATTGCGGCTGTGCGCAGAATGGGTCGGCACCTCGGCGAGCTTCCTGTCGTTGTGGTGCATGGGGCTGAACCAGTCCACCGCAGGCAGCGCAAAGAACAGTGCGCTGATTAACCTGCATTTGGCGACCGGCACCATCGGCCGTCCTGGCTGTGGACCTTTCTCCCTGACGGGTCAGCCGAATGCCATGGGTGGACGGGAAACAGGAAGCTTGTCGAATCTGTTGCCGGGCCATCGCGAGGCTGCCAATCCTGAACATCGGGCAGAAGTGGCTGCGTATTGGGGTGTAGAACAACTTCCCGCCAGCACCGGGCTCACAGCCATCGAACTGTTTGAACAGATGCAGGCTGGCAAGATCAAGGCCCTGTGGATCGCCTGCACCAACCCCGCACAATCCCTGCCCGACCAGAACACCGTACGCCAGGCCTTGGAGGCATGTCCGTTCGTGGTGCTACAGGAAGCCTTTCGTACAACCGAGACAGCGCGTTTCGCCGACCTGTTGTTGCCCGCAGCGAGCTGGGGCGAGAAAGAAGGGACGGTCACCAACTCTGAACGGCGCATTTCCCACGTCCGGCAGGCCATCGTCCCACCAGGAGAGGCGCGGCCGGACTGGGCAATCACCGTGGATTTTGCCCAGCGCCTGGAGCGGCGTCTTCGTCCCGGAAAACCGGGTCTTTTTGCCTTTGAGCAACCGGCGCAGATCTTTGATGAATACAAATTGCTGACCTGTGGGCGCGACTTGGACCTCTCGGGTATCAGTCACGCCCTGCTGGACCGGATCGGCCCCCAGCAATGGCCCTTCCCGGCCGACGCGGTGAGCGGAACACCACGGCTGTACACCGACGGGATTTTCCCTACGGAGACTGGCCGGGCGCACTTTATCGCCGACCCTTATCGCGCCGCCAAGGAGCAGCGTGACGCGCGCTTCCCTCTGACCCTGATCACCGGGCGCCTTCGAGACCAATGGCATGGCATGAGCCGCACTGGTACCGCTGCGCAGCTGTTCGGGCATGTCAGTGAAGCGTTGCTCAGCCTGCACCCGGACGAGCTGCGCCGGCATCGTTTGAAGGAAGGCGACCTGATCAACCTGAAAAGTCGGCGCGGCAGCGTGATTGTCGCCGTCGGCAGTGATGACAGCGTGCGTCCCGGTCAGGCGTTCCTGCCGATGCACTGGGGCGACCGCTTTCTCAAAGGCGGTGTGAATGCGCTCACCCAGCCGGCGTTCGATCCGCTGTCCAAGCAGCCGGAGCTCAAACATAGCGGCGTGCGCCTGGAGGCGGTGCAACTGGCCTGGCACTTGTTTGCGCTGATCGAGGGCGATGTGCAGCAACACTTCGAAGCATTGCGACCGCTATGTGAGGGCTTTGCCTACGTCAGCCTGAGCCTGACCGGGCGCGAGCGGCCTGCCCTGCTGATTCGTGCGGCGCATCACGAGGCGCCTGCACTTGAGCTGCTCAAGCAGATTGACCAGTTGCTGGGCCTCAATGACGGTCCGGTCATGGCCTACGACGACCCGCGGCGCTCCATTGGCAAGCGGGTAAAAATTGAAAAGGGCCGTATCACCGCAATCCGCCTGGCCGGCGAAACCCTGGCTCGCCACTGGTTGCAAAGCCTGTGGCTGGAAGGCCGCACCGATGACACGTTACGACGTTGGCTGCTGGCGCCATTGAGTGCGCCACCGGGGGGTGGTTCCACCAGCAACAAGACATTGTGCAACTGCAAGAACGTCAGCGAAAACGCGGTCTGCGCCGGCATTGCCCGGGGCCTGGACCTGAATGGGCTGAAGCAGGAGTTGGGTTGCGGTACGCAATGCGGCTCCTGTGTGCCGGAAATCAAACGGCTATTGGCGAGCGGCACGCAGCCAATCGCGATCACAGTGTGAGGGAAGCATATGAGCGCAAAAGTCTGGCTGGTGGGCGCAGGTCCCGGCGATCCGGAGTTGCTGACACTCAAAGCGGTGAGAGCCCTGCGGGAAGCCGATGTGGTGCTGATTGATGACCTGGTCAACCCGGCGCTACTGGAGCATTGCCCCACTGCACGGCTGATCACCGTGGGTAAGCGCGGCGGCTGTCGTTCCACGCCGCAGGCGTTTATCCATCGCCTGATGTTGCGCTATGCCCGACAAGGCAAATGCGTGGTGCGGCTCAAGGGTGGCGATCCGTGCATTTTCGGTCGCGGCGGCGAAGAAGCGACGTGGCTCAGGCAGCAAGGGGTGGAAGTGGAGTTGGTCAACGGCATTACTGCGGGGCTGGCCGGGGCGACGAACTGTGATATCCCGCTGACGTTGCGGGGTGTCAGCCGAGGCGTCACGCTGGTTACGGCCCACACTCAGGACGACAGCAGCATCAATTGGCGGGCACTGGCCGAGGGCGGCACGACGCTGGTGATCTATATGGGGGTGGCGAAGCTGGGGGAGATTCGCCAGCAGTTGCTGGAAGGTGGCATGAGCGATGACATGCCGGTGGCGATGATTGAAAACGCCTCGTTGCCACATCAGCGTGAGTGCCGCAGCAGTCTTGCCCGGATGCAGGAAGATGCGCACGAATTTGCGCTCAAGAGCCCGGCGATCCTGGTGATTGGCCGGGTTGCCCAGGCGACACAAGCGGTTGAGGCCCTGGCCAGCGCCACCGCCTGAGGTAAATTGCAGGCGAAAAAAAGCCCGGCCTAAGCCGGGCTTTTTTCTACAACTCAGTAATTACTGAGCTGCTTGTGCTTCTACCGAGGCTTCTACGCGACGGTTGATAGCACGGCCAGCTTCAGTTGCGTTGTCAGCAACTGGGCGGGATTTGCCATAACCAACCGAGCTTACACGGTTAGGAGCAATACCGTCTTTGACCAGGACTTGCTTAACAGCGTCAGCACGACGCTGGGACAGCTTCTGGTTGTAAGCGTCAGGACCGACGGAGTCAGTGTGACCTTCAACAACGGTGGTGGTTTGTGGGTACTGTTTCATGAAGTCAGCGAGGTTTTTCACGTCGCCGTAGCTGTTAGGCTTAACAACCGACTTGTCGAAGTCGAACTTCACGTCCAGCTCAACACGAACAACCTGAGCAACCGGAGCTTCTGGCTCTGGAACTGGCTCTGGAGCTGGTGCTGGGGTAGGAGCTGGAGCAGTTTTACCAGCGTTGCCGCCGAAGTTTACGCCCAGGCCAACCAGTGCGGAGTAGTCCCACTTGCCGTTGTCGATAGCGTAGTCAGCTTCAACGCCAGCACGTGCGAACAGGTTGTCGGTGAAGTAGTACTTCACACCAGCGCCAGCGATAGCCAGAGTCGACTGATCGCGACCGCTGTGACCATCAGCCTGTACGTTGGTACGGCTCTGGTGGCCGAAACCGCCCTCTACGTATGGACGCAGGGAGTCGACGCCAGCTTGACCGAAGTGGTACTGGGCAGTAACGCTGCCGGTATCACCTTTGATCTTCTGGTTGCCAGTACCGTCGTTCGAACGGGTGTGGTTGGTAGTGTCGTAGTTCAGGTTGATCGACACGTCGTCGGTCAGGAAGTAACCGATGCTTGCGCCAGGATTGTAGCCGTCTTCGATATGCTTGACGCTATCGTTGAACTGCTTTTTGTAGAACAGCTGGCCTTCAACTGCGCCTTGACCTTGTGCCAGAGCGCCGAAGGAAGTAGCAGCAATAAGAGTACCAATGGCCAAGCCCAAGGTGTTTTTCAGTTTCATCCGTTAAATCCCCATCTGGTGATTGTAAAGCAGTCCCACATACCGGGGGACAACTCGGCGACAAGTCTAACAGAACTTGCCTACACGTAAGAGATATTTGCCACGCACTAAGTTTCAGTACTGCCCGCAAATTTCTCACGTAATTTATCAAGAGCGCGTTTGTAACGCATTTTTGTAGCACTCAAACCCATATGCATGATGTCAGCGATTTCCTGAAACTCCAGCTCTGCGACAAATCGTAGCACCAGAATTTCCCGGTCAATCGGATTCACATGCACCAACCAGCGATCGAGTCCGCCCTTTTCTTCCGAGGTTGGCGTCTTCTCTTCAGACGCTTCCTCAAGGGGGTCCAGACTCAAAGCGTCCATCAAGCGACGCTTTCGCCGTTCCTTCCGATACTGCGTGATGCACTCGTTGTACGTGATGCTGTAGAGCCATGTCTTGAACTTCGATTTGCCCTCGAAGTTCTTCAGGCCGTATAGCACCTTGAGCATCACTTCCTGACAGACATCATCCGCATCTCTATCGTTCCCTAAATACCTTGAACAAACGTTGAACAGAGTGCGTTGATACCTGCGCATCAATTCTTCATACGCGCGTGTTACGTGAAACAGCTCCGTGTGCGAGCGCGCGACCAACTCCTCATCAGAGAGCTCACGGGGGTCATAGCGCGTGGACAGCGTTTGGGCTTTATTCAAAACAAATCGTGCCGACAGTCAGGTCAATGTCCGCCACAGCCTGGATACCCAGGTTCGCGGCGGCGTACATTAGCAGGATTCGCCGGGTTAGCGGCTAGTCACATGCTGTTCCAGCAAGATCCGGTTTGAAAGCGACACCAGTTCGCCATCATCCGTCAGCACTGTCGTCTTGACCGTGCCGATCTCCTCGATCTGCCCTTCGACCTCGCCCACACGCACTTGTTGCCCAACCTGATATAGCTCACGCACATAGATTCCCGCAAGAATCTGCCCGGCAATTTCCCGGCTTCCCAACCCCATGGCCAGCGCAACGGCCAGACCAACGGTAATCAAAACAATCACAATCACGTGGTTCAGCAGGTCAGTTTTGACCTCCAACTGGCTGATCGCGACCGAAATACTGATAATAATCACCAGGCCCTGGGCAATTCGACCCAAGCCACTGGCGTAATCCAGCCCTACGCCTTCAGCCGCACCGCGCACCAGGCCATTGGCCAGTTGTGCCAGCAAAACCCCTACCAGTAACACCAGCGCGCCACCGAATACCTTCGGCAAATACAGCGCCAGCATGTCGAGAGTAGCTGAAACTCGCTCAAGTCCAAGGGATTCAGCCGCAGAAACCAGAAAAATCAGCAAAACAAACCAATAAACGATCTTGCCGATCAATGTCGAGATCGGTACCTGCAACCCGGCACGCCCCAGAATCTTGGTCAGGCCGGTACCACCCATCAATCGATCAAGACCCAGTTTAGCCAGCAATTTGGAGAGCAGGGTGTCGAGCAGCTTGGCCACGACGAAACCCAGCAGCACCACCACCAGTGCACCAAACAGGTTGGGAATGAAATTCGCCACCTTGGTCCACAACGCAGTCATTGCAGTTACCAGACTCTGAGTCCAGAGATCGAGTTCCATATTCATTCAGCCTTATCAGCAGTGCGAGCAAGAGGTTTACGACGGGAAACCGGTGAAACATGGGCCGAACCATTGTTCAAGGCCATCATCAACGCCGGCAACCAGCGACCAAGCAGACCGAACAGGTCCCCCGCCCCGACCTGGCGGTTGGCGGTTTTCAAAACGCGACCCAGGCAAGCATCGTCGTCCCGGTTGGACGGCGAGGCATTCAGCATGTCACGCAAAGACTGTTCGAACGGATCGTGCATAAAAGACCTCTCGCAAGTGATTTAAAAGACGAGGGTAAAATTCTTCGGGTCACATGACCTCTTTCCATGTTCAGGTCACATTCAGCTCAAACCCAACGTAACCGTCGAAACAACCACCACTGCCCAAGCGCCACCGAGACCATCATCAGGCAGGCAATCAGGAATCCATAAGGGCTGGAAGAGAACGGAATCCCCCCCACATTGATCCCCAGCAAACCGGTGAGAAAACTCATCGGCAGGAAGATCCCGGTGATGATTCCGAAGCGGTACATGGTGCGGTTCATGCGCAGGCTCAAACGCCGGTCTTCGGTCTCAAGCACAAGCCCCACGCGCTCCCGAGCCAATTCCAGCTCTTCCAGGTAACGGGTCAGGCTGTTGTTCAATTCGTTCCAGTAGTCAGCATCGTCGTCACAGAACCAGGGCAACTTGATCCGGGTCAACTGCGCGAAAATATCCCGCTGCGGCGACAGGAAACGTTTCAGCCCGGCGGCACGCCGACGGATCTGCAAAACGCTGCCATGCTCCGGGGTATACCGTTCGTCGGCATCCAGTTTTTCTTCTTCGATATCGACGATTTCGGACAGGTCGCTGACCAGATCCTGAACCTTGTTGGTCAGGTACTGCGCCATATAAAGGACCAGTTCCGAGGACGTCTTCGGCCCCTTGCCGTCCGCCAGTTGCACCAGCAACTCGTCGGTGGCGCGCAACGGGCGCAAGCGCAGGGAAATCACCCGCGCTGCCGAGGCAAAGATCCGCACCGAGACCATGTCTTCCGGTTCGGCGCCGGGATTGAGGTTCACCCCGCGTAAAAACAGCAGCAGTTCAGCGTCCGGCAGTGGCAACAGGCGCGGACGGGTGTTCTCCTCCAGCAGCAGGTCACAGGCGAACTCGCTCAAGCCACTGGATTTGCGCAACCAGGTCTGGGTCTGCGGGTGACTACGATCCCAATGCAGCCACAGGCTTTCCTGAGGCTGCAGTTGCAGCTCATCAAGCTCTGTCCGGGCAATCGAACGCGCACCACCTTTACCGTCCAGCACCAGGGCATGCACCAGCCCCCACTGCGCGTTTTCTTCCTCGAACATCCTCACCCCTGTCGGCTACTGCTGTTTATTCAGGCATTTTCAGCGGGCTGGGGGACACGATCACGCCGTTATTGTCAGCGTACACGTACTCACCTGGGCGGAAAGTAACGCCGGCGAATGTCACCGCCACGTTCAAATCGCCGATACCGCGCTTGTCAGTCTTCATTGGATGGCTGGCCAGGGCCTGCACGCCCAGGTCGGTTTGGGCGATCACGTCGACATCACGGATGCAGCCGTAGATCACCAGCCCTTCCCAGCCATTTTTCGCGGCTTTCTCGGCGATCATGTCGCCCAGCAACGCGCGGCGCAGGGAACCACCGCCATCGACCACCAGCACCTTGCCGGTGCCGTTGAGTTCGGCTTGTTCCTTGACCAGGGAATTGTCTTCAAAGCACTTGATGGTCACGATCTCGCCACCAAAGGAGTCTCGGCCGCCGAAATTGCTGAACATCGGCTCAACCACCTGCACCAGCTCCGGGTAGGCATCGCACAGGTCGGGGGTAAGGTAATGGTTCATCGAGAAACTCCTGTAGGTGAAAGAAGGTGTCAAACATCCCACTGTTTACTTACATCTGGAAACGCTTTGCCGTGAAGGTTCTTTAATCCGGGTCGAATAGTCGGGCCCATCGGACAGCAACGCAAGACCCACTGCACGACTGAATATGACCAGAACCACCCAACGCGTCATATCTTAGCCGCTACGGCAAACAAGCGAAACGCCCCTGATAGAGCCTTGCGCTCAAACTGCTGCGAGTTCCTGAGACTGCGCCTCCATCAAAGGTGTGAGCGGATCGTTCAACCAACGCCTCACTAACGGCCACACCTCAGCCTGTGCGGCCTTGCTGACAAGCATCTCAACATGCCCGAAATCCCCGCTGAACCCTTGCTGACGCCCCAGGCACAGGTACTGGCGATGCTCGGAGCCGATCTGTTCGAAGAGCTTGCGACAGGCCCAGTCCGGGTCCTGGTGATCGCCGGCAGCGCCCACCGCCAATAGCGGCACGTCAACATCTGCCAGGCCTTTCCACCAGTCCTGCTTCCCTTCGCCAAAACGGCCGAACAGACCATTCCAGCGCATGGCTTCAATCAAAACGCCCGCCGGCTCGTCCTCTGGGCCACGTTTCAGCCGGGAGCCAGACAACTCGCCAAAACGCTTCAAGAGCAGCCGGCCGGTCCATTCCACCGGTGGCAGTTTCAACGGCCAATGGGTGCGGCTGACCTGGCAGCCAAACAGCGCCACCGAGGCCACCGCCGGCGCGCCCAGATGCTGTCCACCCAGGGCGGCAGCCAAGGTCGTGCCACCCAGGGAATGCCCGATCCAGTGGGGAATCTGCCCGCTTTGCTCACGCACAAAGGCCGCAATAGCCGGCAAATCGTAGCGCGCATAGTCGGCGACGCGATTTTTGGCATAGGCCTGATTACGCCGGGACAGCCCATGGCCGCGCATTTCCGGGATCCAGACGTCGAACCCCTCGCGCGCCAGGTAGGCACCCAGGCCGATGCCCTTGGGCGAATACCAGAAGCGTCGGTTGGAGAAACTGCCGTGCAACAAAACCACCGGCACGCCCCGGTTTTCCGGGACATCAGCCAGGCCCAGGCGGGTCACGGCCAGCTCGACAGTGCCGTCGGGGCTGTTGCCGGGTTTCAGCCGATACACGTCTTCACTCAGGTCGCCACGACGCTCAGCGCTGATCAAGGCGACGGGAAACAGGTTGCTGCTGCTTTGCATAATGCTCTTGCACAAAAAAGGGCGGCGTCCGGAAGGAGTTCCGCCCTGTACAGAATGAGAAATGCCGGCCAACCGCAAGGTTGACCGGCACTTTTGGGTGCTGCGTTTTACGCCGGCGTTTGGCCTTCAGCCAGGAAGAACCAGGTTTCCAGTACGGAATCGGGGTTCAGCGAGACGCTTTCGATGCCCTGTTCCATCAGCCATTTGGCCAGGTCCGGGTGATCGGAAGGGCCTTGGCCGCAGATCCCGATGTACTTGCCAGCCTTGTTGCACGCCTGGATGGCGTTGGCCAACAGCTTCTTGACCGCAGGGTTACGCTCGTCAAACAGGTGGGCAATGATCCCCGAGTCGCGGTCCAGGCCCAGGGTCAGCTGAGTCAGGTCGTTGGAGCCGATGGAGAAGCCGTCGAAGAACTCCAGGAACTCTTCGGCCAGGATGGCGTTGGACGGCAACTCGCACATCATGATGACGCGCAGGCCGTTCTCGCCACGGGACAGGCCGTTTTCAGCCAGCAGGTCCACCACTTGGCTTGCCTCACCCAGGGTGCGTACGAACGGCACCATGATTTCGACGTTGGTCAGGCCCATTTCGTTGCGCACGCGCTTGAGAGCACGGCATTCCAGCTCGAAGCAGTCGCGGAAGGCTTCGCTGATGTAACGCGAGGCGCCACGGAAGCCCAGCATCGGGTTTTCTTCTTCCGGCTCGTAGAGCTTGCCGCCGATCAGGTTCGCGTATTCGTTGGACTTGAAGTCCGACAGCCGCACGATGACCTTTTTCGGGTAGAACGCCGCCGCCAGGGTGCTGATGCCTTCCACCAGTTTCTCGACGTAGAAGCCCACCGGGTCGTTGTAGCCGGCGATGCGCTTGTCGACGCTTTCCTTGATGTCCGGCGGCAGGCCGTCGTAGTTCAACAACGCCTTGGGGTGCACGCCGATCATGCGGTTGATGATGAACTCCAGGCGGGCCAGGCCCACACCGGCGTTCGGCAACTGCGCGAAGTCGAAGGCGCGGTCCGGGTTGCCGACGTTCATCATGATCTTGAACGGCAGGTCCGGCATGGCGTCGATGGAGTTTTGCTTGATGTCGAAGCCCAGCTCACCTTCGAAGATAAAGCCGGTGTCGCCTTCCGCGCAGGATACGGTCACGCCCTGGCCGTCTTTCAACAGTTGGGTCGCGTTGCCGCAGCCCACCACTGCCGGAATCCCCAGTTCACGGGCGATGATCGCCGCGTGGCAGGTGCGCCCGCCACGGTTGGTGACGATGGCGCTGGCGCGTTTCATCACCGGTTCCCAGTCCGGGTCGGTCATGTCGGAGACCAGTACGTCGCCAGGCTGGACCTTGTCCATCTCGGACACGTCCTTGATGATCCGCACCTTGCCGGCGCCGATGCGCTGGCCAATGGCACGGCCTTCCACCAGCACGGTGCCGGTTTCTTTCAACAGGTAGCGTTCCATGACGTTGGCCGAAGTGCGGCTCTTCACGGTTTCAGGACGGGCCTGAACGATGTACAGCTTGCCGTCGTCGCCGTCTTTGGCCCATTCGATGTCCATCGGACACTTGTAGTGCTTCTCGATGATCATCGCTTGCTTGGCCAACTCGCTGACTTCGGCGTCGGTCAGGCAGAAACGCGCGCGTTCGGCCTTGTCGACATCAACGGTTTTCACCGAGCGACCGGCCTTGGCCTCGTCGCCGTAGATCATCTTGATCGCCTTGCTGCCCAGGTTGCGGCGCAGGATGGCCGGGCGGCCGGCTTCAAGGGTGTGTTTGTGGACGTAGAATTCGTCCGGGTTCACCGCGCCTTGTACGACGGTTTCGCCGAGGCCGTAGGCGCCGGTGATGAACACCACGTCGCGGAAGCCCGATTCAGTGTCCAGGGTGAACATCACGCCGGCGGTGCCGGTTTCCGAACGCACCATGCGCTGCACACCGGCAGACAGGGCCACCAGCTTGTGGTCGAAACCCTGGTGTACGCGGTAGGAAATGGCGCGATCGTTAAAGAGGGAGGCAAATACTTCCTTGGCCGCGCGGATCACGTTTTCCACGCCGCGGATGTTCAGGAAGGTTTCCTGCTGGCCGGCAAAGGAGGCGTCTGGCAAGTCTTCGGCGGTGGCCGAGGAGCGCACGGCGACGGCCATGTCCGGGTTACCGGCCGACAGCGTGGCAAACGCGGTGCGGATCTCGGCGTTGAGCTTCTCGGGGAACTCGGCTTCCATGATCCATTGACGGATCTGGGCACCGGTCTTGGCCAGGGCGTTGACGTCATCGACGTCCAACGCATCGAGGGCGGCGTGGATCTGATCGTTGAGGCCGCTCAACTCGAGGAAATCACGGTAAGCCTGGGCGGTGGTGGCAAAACCACCTGGCACCGATACACCGGCGCCCGCAAGATTACTGATCATCTCGCCCAGGGATGCGTTCTTGCCCCCTACGTGCTCTACATCATGGACGCCGAGCTTATCGAGGGAAACTACGTACTCTACCAAGGTGATCTCTCCACTTTCTGTGTTGGAAAAGCTCAGGACGCCGGCGGCTCAGTAGGAGCAGTTACCGGCGTTTGTGGCCTGGACCTGGAAAATAAGTGAGAATGCGGCCCACTGCGGGACGGCAAAATCGCGCCTATCATATCCAAGATTCGTCATCAGCTTAAGGCCCAAGGCTCAAATGAAACGATCTGCTTTCTTTATCTCCGACGGCACCGGCATTACAGCCGAAACCCTGGGTCAAAGCCTGCTGGCGCAGTTCGAAAACATTACCTTCAGCAAATTCACGCGACCCTATATCGATAGCGTGGATAAAGCGCGGGCCATGGTACAACAAATCAATCTGGCCGCCGAAAAAGACGGATTTCGTCCGATCATTTTCGACACCATCGTCAATCAGGACATTCGTGAGATCCTCGCCACCTCCAATGGTTTCATGATCGACATCTTCTCTACCTTCCTGGCGCCGCTGGAACAAGAGTTAAGTGAACATTCGTCATACTCCGTCGGAAAATCTCACTCCATCGGCCACAACTCCAACTATATGGAGCGGATCGAGGCGGTGAACTTCGCCCTCGACAACGACGATGGCGCCCGCACCCACTACTACGACAAGGCTGATTTGATCCTGGTGGGCGTGTCCCGCTGCGGCAAGACGCCGACCTGCCTTTATATGGCCATGCAATTCGGGATTCGCGCGGCCAACTACCCGCTGACCGAAGACGACATGGAGCACCTGACACTGCCAAGCGCCCTGCGCGCGCACCAGCACAAGCTGTTCGGGCTGACCATTGACCCGGACCGGCTGACGGCGATCCGTAACGAGCGCAAGCCCAACAGCCGTTACTCCAGCTATGCGCAGTGCGAATTTGAAGTGAGGGAAGTGGAAAACCTGTTCCGCCGGGAAAATATTGCGCACATCAATTCCACGCATTTTTCGGTGGAAGAGATTTCGGCGAAGATTCTGGTGGAGAAAGGGGTGGAGCGGCGGTTTAAGTAAATACGCTCTCTGGCCAAGGTGCTTGTGTGGCGAGGGAGCTTGCTCCCTCGCCACAGAGGCCATGTTCACAACAAGCTGTTGGGTTCACAGGTGAAACCGCCCTCCCCCCTGCCCCAGCGCTGTCGCCAGCGCATCAAACCCATCCAGCAGCAACTGATCATCTCCCGACGTATTGCAGATACTCGCCCGGATAAACTGCGGCACCGCCGTCTGCCCCACCGCAAACGCCTCGGCTGTCGCGATCAGGTAATTGTTCTGCTTCAACTCCGCCTCGATTTCCGACGCGCGCCACGGCTCCGGGACTTCGATCCAGAAGTGCGGGCTGTTCAGGTGAGTGCGGTACTCCAGCCCGATCAACAACCCTTCAACCAACGCCTTGCGGCGGCTGATTTCCTGAATCTGCTGGTGCAGCAGGTGTTCTGCCGTGCCGTTCTCAATCCACTGCGTGGCCAATTCCAGGGTGACCGGCGTGGCCATCCAACAGGTGGAACGCAAGGCCGCAGAAATCCGGCTGACCAGCGCCGGCGGTGCGTGTACGTACCCAACGCGCAACCCCGCCGACACCGCCTTGCTCAGGCTGCTGATCAGAATCGTACGCTCCGGGGCGAAATGGCTCAGGGGCGGCGGGCGGTCTTCCACCAGCACACCGTGGGCCTCGTCCTCAAGAATCAGCAGGTTGTGTTCACGGCAGACCTTGACCAGCGCCTCACGGCGCGCGACCGACAGCACCGCTGTCGTAGGATTCTGGATGGTCGGCGTGCAGTACAACGCCGAAACCCGGTGATTGCGACAGACTTCATCCAGCGCCCCTGGCAGCAGCCCTTCTTCATCCATTTCCAGGCCGATCAGGCGTATTCCCAGCATGCGCGCGGCGGTGATCAGCCCCGGGTAGGTCAACTGTTCGGTGACCACCGTGTCCCCCGCCCGTAACAGTGCCATCAGTGCGCACAGCAGCCCATGCTGGCCACCGTTCACGCAGATCACTTGCTCGGGAATCGGATGGAAGTCCCGCTGCACCAGCCACTGGGCACCCGCTGCCCGGTAGCGCGGCAGGCCGGCATCCGGGGTGTAGGCACTGATGTCCTGCAAAAACTTGGCGTTGGTGGCCAGCGTCTGGAAGCTCTGGGCCAGGAACGTGGTCTCCTGCCCCGGGATATGCATATTGCGGCTCATATCAAAGTATTGCCGCGGCTCGTCGCTGAAGTTGCGAAAGCCTTCATCCCGCTGGCGTTCCATCCCACGCTTGCGCACGAAGGTGCCGTCACCCACGCGCGCCACCACCAGCCCCAGCCGCTCCAGCTCACCGTAGGCTCGGCTGATGGTGCCGATAGTGACCCCCAGATTGTCGGAAAGCACCCGATGAGGCGGCAGCTTTCTTCCCGGTTCAATCAAGCCTTCAAGAATGCCCCGCTCCATGACATCGGACAGGCGCTTGTACTTCACACCCTGCCCGTTGGAGAGTCCTTCTCGCATAATTGACACCATGTCAATATTTGTTTTGACAGCCATCTTTCGCCCTAATAGTGTGCTTTTACGGGTTCAATCACCGAATCAAGGCACTCAATATAGAGGTCAATTCGGTCTCATGGAAGCAATGTCACGATGCCAATGTCCGCCGTTCTCGAAAATGCTGAAAAAACAAAAACTCACAAGCAGTGGTTGGCTGGGCTGATAACCAGTGTGATGTTCCTGATCGTGTGCCTGAGCTGGGGCACCACCTGGCTGGGCATCAAGATCGCCGTGGAGAGCGTGCCGCCGCTGACCTCTGCCGGGCTGCGGTTCTTGATCGCGTTTCCGCTGTTCCTGTGTTTCGCCTGGGTGCGCCGCGAGCCGATTCTGTTTCCCCGGGAAAGCCGCTGGTTCTTCGTGTTTGTGACGCTGTCCTACTTCAGCGTTCCGTATTACTTGCTCAACTACGGCGAGATGCATGTCTCGTCTGGACTCACCGCGCTGCTGTTCAGCTGCATGCCGGTGTTTATCCTGATTTTCTCCGCGCTGTTCCTGCGCGAGCGCATCTACTTTTCCCAAGTGGTCGGTATCGCCATCGGTTTCGGCAGCCTGTACATGATCATCAAGAGCCAGGGCCTGCACCTGGACCATGCCGAGTTCTTCGGGGTGCTGGCAATCCTGGCCGCCGCGATCATGCATGCCTTGTGCTACGTGATTACCAAGAAACAAGGCAGCGCCATCAGCGTGATCACCTACAACACCCTGCCCATCGGCATCGCCGGGCTGATGCTGTTTGTCGCCGGGCTGTGGTTTGAAACCCCGACGTTCGAAGACATCACTCTGCGCTCCTGGAGTGCGCTGTTCTACCTTGGCCTGGTGGCGTCGGTGGGCGGGTTTATCGTGTATTTCATGCTGCTCAAGCGCCTGAGCCCGATCATTTTGTCCTTCGTGTTCATCATCTTCCCGGTGTTCGCGGTGATCATCGGTGCCTGGTACGAAGGCGTGCAGATCTCCAAGGACCTGATGATGTATTCGGCGATCCTGCTGGCCGGTTTTGCCATCACCAAGCTGCCCATCGAAAAGCTCCTGGCGAAGAAAAACTGAGATGAAGGTCCTGAGCCCAACCGCCCTGGAGCAGATTTACGCCCACGCCGACCGCAGCTACCCCGAGGAATGCTGCGGTTTCGTTTTCGCCGATGGCACCGTGCACCTGGGCAGCAACATCCAGAACGAGCTGCACCGCAAGAACCCCGAGATGTATTCACGCAGTGCAGCCAACGGTTACACCTTTTCGGTGGCCGACACGCTCATGATGAACAAGGCGTTTCGCAGTGATAACCCGGTGGTGGTGATCTACCACTCCCACCCTGACGTCGGCGCGTATTTCAGCGACGAAGACCAGGACAAGGCCCTCTTCATGGGCGAGCCGATCTACCCCGTAAGTTACCTGGTGGTCGATGTTCGCCAGGGCAAGACCCAAGGTTCAAAACTGTTTGCCTGGGATGGCAAGCGCTTCGCCCAAACCCCCTTCAACGACCTGCAAACGGAGTTGTGCATGAACGCTGTCTCTTTCCCCGACATCCTGGTCCGCGTGGCCAAGCTGCCAGCATCGACCCTCGAGGGTGCCGGATCGACATTGCGCGAAGTCATTGAAAACCTCTGCATCGAGCACCCGCAATTGCGGGCGCACCTGCTCTACGAGAATAACCAGCTCAAGGAACACTTCCTGTTCACCGCCGAAGAGGAACTGATCGACGCCAACGACCGGTTGCCCGAAAAGGCCAAAATCGAAGTGCTGCTGGCCACCTCCGGCGGCATGGACGTCGACCAACTGAGCAACGAGGAAGTGCAGCGCTACGTGCGCCACATCACCCTGCCCGGCGTCGGCCGCGAAGGCCAACTGAACCTGAAGAAAGCCAAGGTGCTGATCATCGGCACCGGCGGCCTCGGTTCGCCCATCAGCCTGTACCTGGCGGCGGCCGGCATCGGCACCCTGGGGCTGGTGGATTTCGACGTGGTGGAAAGCAGCAACCTGCAACGCCAGATCGTCCACGGCAACAGCACCCTGGGCCTGCCCAAGGTGGAGTCCGCCAAGCAACGCTTGCAGGACCTCAACAGCCACATTCAGATCAACACCTACGACACCGCCTTCAACACCGACAACGCCCTGGAACTGGTGGGCGCCTATGACCTGGTGATCGACGGCACCGACAATTTCGAAACCCGCTACCTGGTCAACGACGCTTGCGTGCAGTTGGGCAAGCCGTTGGTGTACGGCGCCATCTATCGCTTCGACGGGCAGATCAGCGTGCTCAACTATAAAGGCGGGCCGTGCTATCGCTGCCTGTTTCCCCAGGCACCGCCGGCGGAACTGGCGCCCAACTGCAGCGCCGGCGGTGTCATCGGCGTATTACCCGGGGTGGTCGGGATGATCCAGGCCACCGAGGCGATCAAGCTGTTGATCGGCATTGGCGAACCACTCTCGGGCCGGCTGATGCGCTTTGATGCGCTGGCGATGAAGTTCAGCGAGATCCGCTTCAAGCGCCGCGCCGACTGCCCGTGCTGTTCCGAACTGCGCCACACCCAAAGCATCGCACCCGCCGTCTGCGCCGATGCGATGCCAAGCCAACCGTCCCTGGCCGAAGAGCGCTACATCAAGCCTCGGGTGCTCAAGCAACTGCTGGAACAACACAGTAAGGCCGACGTACTGCTGGATGTGCGCGACGCCAGCGAGCTGGAAGTGTGCAAATTGCCGGGGGTGGTGCATATCCCGCTGGCCGAACTCGACGGGCAACTCGCCAACCTCAGCCGTGACAACACCCACTACCTCATCTGCTACGCCGGAACCCGCGCGGAGCAAGCCGCCAGCACGTTGCTGGCCGCCGGATTCGTCAACACCAAAGTACTGCAAGGCGGCATGAAACACTGGGTTCGCGACGTCGAACCCGACATGCCTTTGTACTGATCAGCGGCCATGGGTTCTTACTTGATGTTGCATAACTCGATACTCGACGCCATTGGCCAAACGCCCATCGTGCGCCTGGAACAGTTTTCCGAAGACCTTGGCATCGAGGTCTACGCCAAGCTGGAATCCCTCAACCCCGGCGGCAGCCACAAGGCGCGCATCGCCCTGGGGATGATCCTCGACGCCGAGCGCCGGGGCATTCTGATTCGCGGCTCCGGGCAAACCATTATCGAACCCAGCGGCGGCAACACCGGCATCGGCCTGGTGATGGCCGGCAACGTGCTGGGCTACAAAGTGGTGCTGGTGATCCCCGACAACTACAGCCCGGAGAAGCAGAAACTGCTGCGGCTGTATGGTGCCAAGGTGGTGCTGTCAGACAGCCGCCAGGGCAACAATTCCCACGGCGAAAAGTGCATGGAGCTGCAGCTGGAAAACCCCAGCTACGTGATGCTCAACCAGCAGCGCAACGGCGCCAACCCGCAGACCCACCGTGACACCACCGCCCGGGAAATCATCCGCGCCTTCGGCGAGCTGCGGGTCGACTACTTCGTCAGCGGCATCGGCACCGGCGGCCATATCACCGGCATCGGCGAAACCCTCAAGAGCACCTGGCCGGCAATCCGCGTGATGGGGGTGGAGCCGGAAGAATGTGACCTGCTCAGCGACCGCCACGCGCCGCACCATATCCAGGGCCTGTCCATCGGGTTGATCCCGAGCATTCTCAACGTCGCGATCATTGACGGAATGCTCAAGGTGTCGCGTCAGGAATGCCTCGATATGATCAAACGCATCATGCGCACCGATGCCATCAGCCTCGGGCTGTCGTCGGCCGCCAACATGGTAGCCATCGCCAAGCTGGCGCCGGAGCTGCCCACCGATACCGTTGTGCTGACCATGGTCTACGACAGTGCCGACAGCTATTTGCCCTGTTTTGAATAACAACTATTGCGGGGGTGCCTCCATGGGGGGCTTTATCGACATGCAACAGCTGCACGATGAGTTGCTCACCCACCTCATCACCACGCTTACGCCTGCGCAGTTGAAGCAGCTGGAGGCGCATCTTGCGCCGCTGATCCAGGCAGCGGCCCAGGCGGTGGCCGAAGATCTGATCGCCTATGCCTGGCGCGACCCGGCGTCCCGTGGGCGCGGTGAGCTGATCCTGGAGTCCTACGCCTCGTTCAAGGCCGTGCTGTACTACCGGCTGGCGCACCTGGTGTGGAATTTCCCGGACACGAACAACGGCGTGTTTTCCACCATCGCCCTGAAGCTGAGCAACCAGGGCAAGATTCTGTCCGGCGCCGAAATTCACCCCGCCGCACGGATCGGCCGACGCTTTGTGCTGGACCACGGTTACGGCACGGTCATCGGTGAAACCTGCGAGATCGGCAACGACTGCTACATCCTCTGCGGCGTGACCCTTGGCGCCCGGGGGATCGCCAACAACCCGGACGGCAAGCGTCACCCACGGCTGGGCAACAACGTGGAAGTCGGTTCCGGCGCTCGGGTACTCGGTTATGTGTTGATCGGCGACAACGTGTTTATCAGCCCATCCTGCGTGATCACCCAGGACGTGCCGGCCGGCACCAAGGTCAAGGTGGTCAACCAGATCCAGCTCCAGAAAAACGATGAGTCGGACCACAGCAATTACCTCGGCGCGTTTGCCCTCGACGAACGCCTGCATGTGGTAGGCGAGGTCAATGCGAGCCACAAAGTGACGGTGCTGGACGCCGACTTCCATCCCCTGCCCGGCCTGCTGCTGGAGCCGACGGTCAAGGAACGCCATCACCTGCAGTTCCGCCTGCGCCATATCGAGACAACGGCCTACCCGCCGCGCCTGCCGCTGAACCTGAAAGTGACCGGGCCCGAATTTGAAATCACCCTGCTATCTCCCCCTGGTTTGAGCGCGATGGTTCGTCGCCTGCTGCAAGCCAGCCCACTGATCGTCGGAGGTTGAACATGTCTGTGCACACCATGGAAACCCTCGCGCTGTTCGACAGCGCGCCTTACCAGAATGCTTTCAGTGCGCGGGTGATTGCCGTCAGCGAACAGGGGATCGCCCTGGAGCACACGCTGTTCTACCCCACAGGTGGCGGTCAGCCGGGCGACACCGGACACTTCATCCTGCCCGACGGCAGCCGCGTCGACATCACCGGCACCGTGCGCGACCCGGTGCTGCGCTCAATCATCTGGCACCAGGTAGAACAGTGCCCTGAACAACTGGTCGCCGGAATGCAGGTGGACGCCAGCCTGGACTGGGAGCGCCGCTACCAGCACATGAAAATGCATACCTGCCTGCACCTGCTGTGCTCGATCATCGATGCCCCGGTGACCGGTTGCAGCATCGGTGCCGACAAGGGTCGCCTGGATTTCGACCTGCCGGAAATGACCCTCGACAAAGAGAGCATCACCCGCGACCTCAATGCCTTGATCGAACAGGCTCACACGGTAAAAACCCTGTCGATGCCCGCCTCGGAGTATTCGACCCTGCTGCAGATCACCCGCACCCAGGCGGTGGCACCACCGGTGATCCAGGGCTCAGTAAGGGTGATCGAAATTGCCGGTATCGACATCCAGCCCTGTGGCGGCACCCATGTGACCAATACCGAGGAAATCGGCCGGGTGTTCTGTGAAAAAATCGAGAAGAAGAGCAAGCACAACCGCCGGGTGATTCTGCGGTTCGAATAGCGGCCGTGCGGCGGCTAGGGTGCCAACGCCCTAGACGCCGTTCGTACAGGAAACTGACAGCAAATTTATGTGCTTGTAACATTCAGAAACGTACAATCCCGCCAGCAACGCCTCGTTGCCCCTGACTCGCGAAAACAGCGCCCTTCCTTCTCGGTGGGTCATTCGTGCAGCAGCTAAGCTCACTCCCATCACGCCCCTGAACCTGAACGCTGCAGGACTGACTGCCTATGAACAGAGTGTTCCGCCACTATATCCCTGCGTCCACGTTGCGCTTGCTGCCCAACCGCTGGGACTTGGTCGCCCTGCCCCTGGTGATCGGCTTTTTACTGTTTTTCTCCATCACGGCCCGGGAAACCTGGGCGCCCATCGCCACCTTGCAAAGTGAAGTCATCTCCCTCGACCCGGCCAACCTGCCGGAGTACGCGATGCGCACCACGATGCGCATGCTGGCGGCGATGGTTGCAGCACTGGTGTTCACGCTGTTGTACGGCACCCTGGCCGCCAAAAGCCGGCGCGCCGAAAAACTGCTGGTGCCCGTGCTCGACATCCTGCAATCGGTACCGGTACTGGGCTACATCTCGTTTACGGTAACGTTCTTCCTGCTGCTGTTCCCCGGGCGCGTGCTCGGCGCGGAGTTCGCCGCAATCTTTGCGATTTTCACCAGCCAGGCCTGGAACATGACGTTCAGCTTCTACCAGTCGCTGCGCATGCTGCCCCACGACCTGGTGGAGGTGTCGACCAACCTGCGACTTTCCGGTTGGCAGCGGTTCTGGAAGCTCGACGTGCCCTTCGCCATGCCGGGGCTGGTGTGGAACATGATGATGAGCATGTCCGGCGGCTGGTTTTTCGTGGTCGCCTCCGAGGCCATTACCGTCGGCGACAAGACCATCACCTTGCCGGGCGTAGGTTCGTACCTGGCCCTGGCGATTGCCCAGAAAGACCTGCACGCCGTGGGTTACGTGATCCTGGCGATGATTGTCGTCATCCTGATGTACGACCAGTTCCTGTTCCGCCCGCTTGTGGCCTGGGCCGATAAATTCCGCATGGAAACCACCGCCTCCCAGGGCGCCGCGCCGCAATCCTGGCTGCTGAACCTGATCCAGCGCACGCGCATCGTCCAGCGCATCCTGCGGCCTGTCACCCGCGCCATCAGCCGCATTGGCAACAAACGCTTCAGCCTGGCGGGCGGTGCACTCAAGGCATTGCCGGCAGAAACACCAAGGGCGTCAAAAGTGATCGACTGGGTGTGGGGCGCACTCATCGCGCTGCTGGCCGCCTATGCGCTGTATCACATCGTGCAGTACGTCGGCACCGAAGTGACCCTCGCCGAAGTCGGCCATGTATTTGTGCTGGGCCTGATCACCCTGTTGCGGGTGGCTGGCCTGATCCTGATCGCCTCACTGATCTGGGTGCCGCTGGGCGTGATGATCGGCTTGCGCCCGGCCCTGGCGGAAAAAATCCAGCCGCTGGCGCAGTTTCTCGCGGCCTTCCCGGCAAACCTGCTGTTCCCGGTGTTCGTCATCGTGATCCTGCACTACAACCTCAACCCGGATATCTGGCTGAGCCCGCTGATTGTGCTGGGCACCCAGTGGTACATCCTGTTCAACGTGATCGCCGGCGCCAGCGCCTTCCCAAATGACTTCAAGGAAGCCGCCGCCAACTTCCGCATTCGCGGCTGGTTGTGGTGGCGCAAAGTGATGCTGCCGGGGATTTTCCCGTACTACGTCACCGGCGCGATTACCGCCTCGGGCGGTGCCTGGAACGCCAGTATCGTGTCCGAGTACGTGTCCTGGGGCCAGGACAATGTGGTCGCCCACGGGCTGGGCGCCTATATCGCCCAAACCACCGCGGCCGGCGACTTCCCGAAGATCGCCCTGGGCGTGGTGGTGATGTCGATCTTCGTGGTGGCGTTCAACCGTGCTGTGTGGCGGCCGATGTACGCCATGGCTGAAAACAAACTTCGTCTGAATTGATGGGATTCGCTGTGATGACTACCTATACCGAGCACGCCGCCGACACCCCGGAAATCTACTCGTTGAAAAACGTGAACCGGGTGTTCGGCAAAGGTAAAGACGAGCTGCAAGTCCTCAGCGGCGTGGACTTGAGCCTGCACGAGGGCGAGATTGTCGGCATGCTTGGTCGCTCCGGCTCGGGCAAGTCGACCTTGCTGCGCATCATCGCGGGGCTGATCCAGCCGTCGTCGGGCGAAGTACGCTACAACGGCGCGCCGCTCAACGGCCCGGCCGAAGGCGTGGCCATGGTGTTCCAGACCTTTGCGCTGTTCCCGTGGCTGACCGTGCTGGAAAACGTTGAAGCAGGCCTGCAAGCCTTGCAGGTGGAGCGCAAGGAAACCCGCAGGCGCGCCCTGGCGGCCATCGACCTGATCGGCCTGGACGGTTTTGAAAACGCCTACCCCCGTGAACTGTCCGGCGGCATGCGCCAACGCGTGGGGTTCGCCCGCGGACTGGTGGTCAACCCGACCCTGCTGCTGATGGACGAACCGTTCTCGGCGCTGGACGTGCTCACCGCTGAAACCCTGCGCACCGACCTGCTGGATCTGTGGAGCGGCAAGCAGTTGCCGATCAAATCAATCCTGATCGTGACCCACAACATCGAAGAAGCGGTGCTGATGTGCGACCGCATCCTGGTGCTGTCGTCCAACCCTGGACGGGTAGTGGCCGAGATCAAGGTGCCGTTTGCGCACCCGCGCAACCGCCTGGACCCGACCTTCCGGCAAATGGTCGACGACATCTATGCCCTGATGACCGACCGCCGTAGCGCCGACGCGAGCAGAGGTTTGCCTGAGCTGAAAATGGGCAGCCTGTTGCCGGAAGTCTCCACCAACCTCATGGCCGGCTTGATCGAAACCCTGGCCGCCGAGCCCTACAACGGCCATGCCGGCCTGCCGACCGTGGCCGAACGGCGCTTGCTGGAAGTCGATGATCTGTTCCCGGTGGCGGAGATGCTTGAGCATCTGGGCTTCGCCGAGCTCAAGGGTGCCGACATCACCCTCACCGACGCCGGCAAACTGTTTGCCGACTACGGCACCCAGGAGCGTAAAACCCTGTTCGCCGAACACTTGATCCGCCACGTGCCATTGGCCGCGCGCATTCACCAAGTGTTGCTTGAACGCAGCGGCCATCGGGCGCCACGGGTGCGCTTCGAGCAGGAACTGGAAGACTCGATGACGGAAGCTTTTGTGGAAAAGACCCTGGAAAGCGTGGTGGCGTGGGGACGGTATGCGGAGATTTTCTCCTATGACGACCATACCGAGACATTCAGCCTGGATGATGTGGAAGGCAGCATGTAACGGCGTGATCTCGACACATTGATCGTTCCCACGCTCTGCGTGGGAATGCCGCCAGGGACGCTCCGCGTTCCACTGCTGGCGCAAGGCTTGAGTCCTGCGCAATGGTGACGCGGAGCGTCACAGGATGCATTCCCACGCAGAGCGCGGGAACGATCAGTAACGATCATTTTTAGATGACGAACAGGTCGACAAACCGGTTTACCGGAGTGGCCTCAAGCCGTGCCTGATCCTTGCACAGCGCAAAAATCTCGGCACTGCGCTGCGCGGTAAACCGGGTCGCCAGGTTGGCCTTGAACTTGTCTTCCAGCAACGGAATACCATCCACCCGACGGCGACGGTGGCCAATCGGGTATTCCACGGCCACCTGTTCGGTGCTGGATCCATCCTTGAAGAACACCTGCACCGCATTGGCGATGGAGCGCTTGTCGGCCTCCAGGTATTCGCGGCTATAGCGCGGGTCTTCGACGATGACCATCTTCTCCCGCAGCTCATCAATGATCGGATGGGCCGCGTGGAACTCATCTTCGTATTGCTCGGCCACCAGATTGCCAAACGCCAGCGGCACGGCGGTCATGTATTGCAGGCAGTGATCACGGTCGGCCGCATTGGCCAACTGCCCGACCTTGGAGATGATGCGAATCGCCGACTCGTGGGTGGTGATGACAATCCTGTCGATCTCATGCAGGCGAGTCTTCATTTGCGGGTACAAGGTGACCGCCGCTTCACAGGCGGTTTGCGCGTGGAACTCGGCAGGAAAGCTGATCTTGAACAGCACGTTCTCCATCACATAGGTGCCGTAGGGCTGGGACAGGCTGAAGGCGCGCTTGTCTTCGGGCTTGAGCGCCAGGTCCTTGTTGGTGTGGCTGAACAGCACGTCATAAAAGCCCCACTGCGGCGCGCTCAGGACACCGGGAATACCCATCTCGCCACGCATGGCGATGTCGGCCAGCCGTACCCCGCGACTCGACGCATCCCCCGCTGCCCACGACTTGCGCGAACCGGCGTTCGGCGCATGGCGATAAGTGCGCAACGCCTGGCCATCGACAAACGCCTGGGACAGTGCCGACAGCAGTTGCTCACGGTTGGCGCCCATCAGTTTTGCGGTGACGGCAGTGGAGGCGACTTTCACCAGCAACACATGGTCAAGGCCGACGCGGTTGAAGGAGTTTTCCAGGGCGATCACGCCCTGGATTTCGTGGGCCATGATCATCGCCTCCAGCACGGCCCGCACGGTCAGCGGCGCATCGCCATTGGCCACGCGTTTTTGCGAGAGGTGATCGGCGACCGCGAGGATACCGCCGAGGTTATCCGAGGGATGACCCCATTCGGCGGCGAGCCAGGTGTCGTTGTAGTCGAGCCAGCGCACGATGCAGCCGATGTCCCACGCGGCCTTGACCGGGTCCAGGCGGAACGAGGTGCCCGGCACCCGTGCGCCGAACGGCACCACCGTGCCTTCCACAATCGGCCCCAGGTGCTTGGTGCACTCCGGGAAACGCAGGGCCAGCAGGCCGCAACCGAGGGTGTCCATCAGGCAGTTGCGGGCGGTGTCGAGGGCATCGCGGGATTCGATCCTGAAATTCAGGACATAGTCGGCGATGTCCTGCAGGACCTGGTCGTAGTCGGGGCGGTTGTTCTGGTCGACGTTGGCGCTCATGGCAGTACTCCAAAATGGGTTAGGTGCGGTCCATCCTCAGGGTCAGGGTTGAAGTTTTATAAAAGGCAGGTCTTGGTGCCTGCCTGTGATCGTTCCCACGCTCTGCGTGGGAATGCCGCCTTGGACGCTCCGCGTCCCGCACGGCGCAAGGTTAGAAAGCGTCGCCGGGTACGCGCACGAACCCTTCCATCAACACCCGCGCACTGCGGCTCATGATGGCTTTTTTCACGACCCACTCACCGTTGACCTGGCTGGCCTCGGCGCCTACCCGCAGCGTCCCGGACGGATGCCCGAACCGCACGGCATTGCGTTCCACACCGCCCGCCGCCAGATTCACCAGCGTGCCGGAAATCGCTGCCGCCGTGCCAATCGCCACCGCCGCCGTCCCCATCATTGCGTGGTGCAACTTGCCCATGGACAGCGCCCGTACCAGCAGGTCCACATCGCCCGCCTTGATCGCCTTGCCACTGGATGCCACGTAATCCGCAGGCCGTGCCACAAACGCGACTTTCGGCGTGTGCTGGCGCTGGGCCGCTTCGTCCAGATGCTTGATCAACCCCATGCGCAACGCACCGTGGGCGCGGACGGTTTCAAACATCGCCAGCGCTTTGGGGTCTCCATTGATCGCGCCCTGCAGCTCGGTGCCGGTGTAGCCCAGGTCCTGGGCGTTGATGAAGATGGTGGGAATCCCGGCATTGATCAGCGTCGCCTTGAACGTGCCGACACCCGGCACTTCCAGGTCATCCACCAGGTTGCCGGTAGGAAACATCGAGCCACCGCCGCCCTCTTCTTCCGCCGCCGGGTCCATGAATTCCAGCTGCACCTCAGCGGCCGGGAAGGTCACGCCGTCGAGTTCGAAGTCGCCGGTTTCCTGCACCGCACCGTCAGTGATCGGCACGTGGGCGATAATGGTCTTGCCGATATTCGCCTGCCACACCCGCACCACGGCCACGCCGTTGTGCGGAATGCGCGCGGCTTCTACCAAGCCAGCGCTGATAGCGAACGAACCCACCGCCGCCGACAGGTTGCCGCAGTTGCCGCTCCAGTCCACGAACGGTTTGTCGATGGACACCTGCCCGAACAGGTAGTCCACGTCGTGATCGGCGCGGGTACTTTTGGCGAGGATCACGGTTTTGCTGGTGCTGGACGTCGCGCCGCCCATGCCGTCGATCTGCTTGTCGTACGGGTCGGGGCTGCCGATCACCCGCAACAACAACGCATCTCGCGCCGTGCCTGGCACCTGGGCGGACTCGGGCAAATCCTTGAGATTGAAAAACACACCCTTGCTGGTACCGCCACGCATGTAGGTGGCGGGAATCTTGATCTGCGGTACGTGTGCCATGGTGGTCCTCATGGGCCGGGGCACAAACCCCGGCCACAGTTGTCAGGCAGTAACAGCCGATTCCAGGAAGTCCTGGGCAAAGCGTTGCAACACGCCGCCCGCCTCGTAGATCGACACCTCTTCAGCCGTGTCCAGGCGGCAGGTCACCGGCACCTCGACACGCTCGCCATTCTTGCGGTTGATCAACAACGTCAGCTGCGCACGCGGGGTGCGTTCGCCGATCACGTCGTAGGTTTCGGTGCCGTCGATCTTCAGGGTCTTGCGGTCGGTGCCCGGCAGGAACTCCAGCGGCAACACGCCCATGCCCACCAGGTTGGTGCGGTGGATACGCTCGAAACCTTCGGCGGCAATCGCTTCCACACCCGCCAGACGCACGCCCTTGGCCGCCCAGTCCCGGGATGAACCCTGGCCGTAGTCGGCGCCGGCGATGATGATCAGCGGTTGCTTGCGCTCCATGTAGGTTTCGATGGCTTCCCACATGCGCGTGACCTTGCCTTCCGGCTCCAGGCGCGCCAGCGAACCCTGTTTGACCTTGCCGTCTTCGATGACCATTTCATTGAACAGTTTCGGGTTGGCGAAGGTGGCGCGCTGCGCGGTCAAGTGGTCGCCGCGGTGGGTCGCGTAGGAGTTGAAGTCGACTTCCGGCAGGCCCATTTTCGCCAGGTATTCACCGGCGGCGCTGTCAAGCATGATCGCGTTGGACGGCGACAGGTGATCGGTGGTGATGTTGTCCGGCAGCACCGCCAGCGGACGCATGCCTTTGAGCGGACGTGCGCCGGCCAGGGCGCCTTCCCAGTACGGCGGACGACGGATATAGGTGCTCTGCGGACGCCAGTCGTACAGCGGCGTGACCTTCGGGCCGGTGTCTTCGTGGATCGCGAACATCGGGATGTAGACCTGGCGGAACTGCTCCGGCTTGACCGACGCCTTGACCACTGCGTCGATTTCTTCGTCGCTCGGCCAGATGTCCTTCAGGCGGATTTCCTTGCCGTTGGCATCCAGGCCCAGCACGTCCTTCTCGATATCAAAACGGATGGTGCCGGCAATCGCGTAGGCCACCACCAGCGGCGGCGACGCGAGGAACGCTTGCTTGGCGTACGGGTGGATACGGCCATCGAAGTTGCGGTTACCCGACAGCACGGCGGTGGCGTACAGGTCGCGGTCGATGATCTCTTGCTGGATCACCGGGTCGAGTGCGCCGGACATGCCGTTGCAGGTGGTGCAGGCAAACGCCACGACACCAAAACCCAGTTGTTCCAGTTCGGTGGTCAGCCCGGCTTCGTCGAGGTACATGGCGACGGTTTTCGAACCCGGCGCCAGGGATGACTTGACCCACGGCTTGCGGGCCAGCCCGAGCTTGTTGGCATTGCGCGCCAGCAGGCCGGCGGCAATCACGTTGCGCGGGTTGCTGGTGTTGGTGCAACTGGTGATGGCCGCGATGATCACTGCGCCGTCGGGCATTTGCCCCGGCACGTCATCCCACTGGCCAGAGATACCCTTGGCCGCCAGGTCGCTGGTGGCGACGCGGGCGTGGGGGTTGCTCGGGCCGGCCATGTTGCGCACTACGCTGGACAAATCGAAGCTCAGGCCACGCTCGTATTGCGCGCCCTTGAGGTCGTCCGCCCACAGGCCGGTGTGGCGAGCGTATTGCTCCACCAGGGTGACTTGTTCGTCTTCACGGCCGGTGAGCTTGAGGTAGGCGATGGTCTGCTGGTCGATATAGAACATCGCCGCCGTGGCGCCGTATTCCGGGGCCATATTGGAGATGGTGGCGCGGTCGCCCAGGGTCAGCGCGGAGGCGCCTTCGCCGAAGAACTCGAGCCAGGCACCCACGACCTTTTGCTTGCGCAGGAACTCGGTCAGCGCCAGCACCATATCGGTGGCGGTGATGCCCGGTTGCAGCTTGCCCGTCAGCTCCACGCCGACACTTTCCGGCAGGCGCATCCACGAGGCACGGCCGAGCATCACGCTCTCCGCTTCGAGGCCGCCAACACCGATGGCGATCACGCCCAGCGCGTCTACATGAGGGGTGTGACTGTCGGTGCCGACGCAGGTATCGGGGAAGGCCACGCCGTCACGCACCTGAATCACCGGGGACATTTTCTCCAGGTTGATCTGGTGCATGATGCCGTTGCCCGGCGGGATCACGTCGACGTTCTTGAAGGCCTTTTTGGTCCACTCGATAAAGTGGAAACGGTCTTCGTTGCGGCGGTCTTCGATGGCGCGGTTTTTCTCGAACGCCTCCGGGTCAGAACCACCGGCTTCGACGGCCAGGGAATGGTCGACGATCAGTTGGGTCGGCACCACCGGGTTGACCTGGGCCGGGTCACCGCCTTGCAGGGCAATGGCATCGCGCAGGCCGGCAAGGTCCACCAAGGCGGTCTGGCCGAGGATGTCGTGGCACACCACGCGGGCCGGGAACCACGGGAAATCGAGGTCGCGTTTGCGCTCAATCAGTTGGCTCAGGGATGCGTTGAGGGTCGCTGGGTCACAGCGACGCACCAGGTTTTCCGCGAGTACGCGGGAGGTGTACGGCAGTGTGGCGTAGGCGCCGGGGGTGATTGCATCGACCGCCGCGCGGGCGTCGTAGAAATCGAGGCGGCTGCCGGGGAGCGGTTTGCGGTGTTCAGTGTTCATCGTCAGGACTCGGTCACGGTAGTTGCAAAAGGAAGAACCGTTGCTGATCCAGTGTGAAACACGGTCTAAATGTGGGAGCGGGCTTGCTCGCGAAGGCGGTGTGACAGTCGCCATGTGTGTTGAATGACACACCGCCTTCGCGAGCAAGCCCGCTCCCACATTTTTGATCCGGTTTCACCCCGAGATCAGCGGTTTCTCCACTCAGCGACGTTCGATTGGCACGAACTTGCGCTGCTCAACGCCGATGTACTCGGCGCTCGGACGGATGATGCGGTTGTTGGCACGCTGTTCAAATACATGCGCGGCCCATCCTGTAAGCCGCGAGCAGACGAAAATCGGGGTGAACAGCTTGGTCGGGATGCCCATGAAGTGGTACGCCGAGGCATGGTAGAAGTCGGCGTTGGGGAACAGTTTCTTCTGCTCCCACATGGTTTTGTCGATGGCTTCGGAAACCGGGAACAACACGGTGTCGCCCACCTCCTCCGCGAGTTTTTTCGACCAACCCTTGATCACCTCGTTACGCGGGTCGCTGTCTTTATAGATCGCGTGGCCAAAGCCCATGATCTTGTCCTTGCGCGCCAGCATGCCGAGGGTGCCTTCCACCGCTTCCTGGGCGGAAGAGAAACGCTCGATCATCTCCATCGCGGCTTCGTTGGCGCCGCCGTGCAGCGGGCCGCGCAGGGAGCCGATGGCGGCGGTGACGCAGGAATACAGGTCCGACAGGGTCGACGCACACACGCGGGCGGTGAACGTCGAGGCGTTGAATTCGTGCTCGGCGTAGAGGATCAACGAGACGTTCATCACCTTGATGTGCAAGTCGCTGGGCTTCTTGTCGTGCAGCAGGTGCAGGAAGTGCCCACCGATGGACGGCTCGTCGGTCACGCAGTTGATGCGCTGGCCGTCGTGGCTGAAGCGGTACCAGTAGCACATGATGGCCGGGAACGCGGCCAGCAGGCGGTCGGTCACGTCGCGCTGCACGGAGAAGTCCTTCTCCGGCTCGATGTTGCCCAGGAACGAGCAACCGGTGCGCATCACGTCCATCGGATGGGCATCGGCGGGGATGCGCTCCAGCACTTCTTTCAGCGCCTGGGGCAGGTCGCGCAACTTGCCGAGCTTGGCGGTGTAGGCGGCCAGTTCGGCTTTGGTCGGCAGTTCGCCGTAGAGCAGCAGGTAGGCGACTTCTTCAAACTGCGCGTCGGCGGCGAGTTCGCGCACGTCGTAGCCACGGTAGGTCAAGCCGGCACCGGCCTGGCCCACGGTGGACAGTGCGGTTTGCCCGGCAACCTGGCCACGCAGGCCAGCGCCACTGAGTACTTTTGCTTCGGCCATGGTTATCTCCAATCTTGTAGTTATTAGTGAGCGCTCGCGTTACTTCTTGGCGGCGAACAGCGCGTCGAGCTTCTGCTCGAAGGTGTGGTAGTCGATGCGATCGTAAAGCTCCATGCGGGTTTGCATGGTGTCGATCACGTTCTGCTGGGTGCCGTCGCGACGGATCGCGGTGTAGACGTTCTCGGCCGCCTTGTTCATGGCGCGGAAGGCCGAGAGCGGGTACAGGACGATGGAAACATCCGCAGATTTCAGTTGATCGACTGTGTAGAGAGGCGTTGCACCGAATTCGGTGATGTTGGCCAGGATCGGCGCTTTCACGCGGGAGGCGAACAGTTTGTACATCTCAAGCTCAGTGATGGCCTCCGGGAACACCATGTCGGCGCCGGCCTCGATGCAGGCGGCGGCCCGTTCCAGGGCGGATTCCAGACCTTCCACCGCCAGTGCGTCGGTGCGGGCCATGATCACGAAACTGTCATCGGTGCGCGCATCCACGGCGGCCTTGATGCGGTCGACCATTTCCTGCTGGGATACGATTTCTTTATTCGGGCGATGGCCGCAACGCTTGGCGCCCACCTGGTCTTCAATATGGATCGCCGCCGCGCCGAACTTGATCATCGACTTGACGGTGCGCGCGACGTTGAACGCCGAGGAGCCAAAACCGGTGTCCACGTCCACCAACAGCGGCAGGTCGCACACGTCGGTGATGCGGCGCACGTCGGTCAGCACGTCATCCAGGCCGGTGATGCCCAGGTCCGGCACGCCGAGGGAGCCGGCAGCCACCCCGCCACCCGACAGGTAGATCGCCTTGAAACCGGCACGCTTGGCCAGCAGCGCGTGGTTGGCGTTGATCGCGCCGACCACCTGCAATGGGTGCTCGCTGGCCACGGCGTCACGGAAACGTTGGCCTGGAGTAGTGTTGTTATTGGAACTCATGACTCACCTCGTGATTGGGGAGCGCCGTCCGGGAAGTGACGGGCAATGTTGCGTTTGGAAGCGCCGATATGGCGGCGCATCAACAACTCGGCCAGTTCACCGTCGCGATCGGCAATCGCGTCAAGAATGCGGTGATGCTCGGCAAAGGCCTGGCGTGGACGATTGGGGGTGGCGGAGAACTGGATGCGGTACATGCGCACCAACTGATACAGCTCGCCGCACAACATTTGGGTCAGGGTGCGGTTACCGGCGCCTTGAATTATCCGGTAATGAAAATCGAAGTCGCCCTCCTGCTGGTAGTAGCCGACACCGGCCTGGAAGGCCGCGTCGCGTTCGTGGGTGTGCAGCACCTGGCGCAACTCTTCGATCTCGGCGTCGGTCATCCGCTCGGCGGCCAGGCGACAGGCCATGCCTTCCAGGGATTCGCGGATTTCGTAGAGTTCGATCAGCTCTTCATGGCTCAAGGACACCACTCGCGCGCCCACATGGGGGATGCGCACCAGCAGGCGCTGGCCTTCCAGGCGGTGGATCGCCTCACGCAGCGGGCCGCGGCTGATGCCGTAGGTGCGCGCCAGTTCCGGCTCGGAGATCTTGCTGCCGGGGGCGATCTCGCCCTTGACGATGGCGGCCTGGATACGCCGGAAGACGTTCTCCGACATGGTCTGGGAATCGTCTGACGCTATCACTGGGGTTTCCAGTTGATCCAGCATATTGTCGACACCTTTAAAAGCAATGCCGCAAAAACTAGCCAATCAGCCCCTAATAGTCAAAGAATAAATACATATTGTCGACAATCGTCTAATAACCCACCTTGCACCCTATCAGGGCATGGCCGGCTGCCAGCGCTGGCGCAAGAAAACCTTCATGTTAGAATGCCGGCCACTTTTGCCTCACATCCCTGGATGAAAAGGCGCACGAGGGAGCTTGCGCAGCAATGCCAGTCGCCTTGAATTGAACATCGCACTGCACCGCGTCAGGATTTATGAGACTCAAGCCCTTCCCCCTTTTGCTTCTACTGCTTATGCCGGGCCTTGGCGTTGCTGCCGAGAAGACCGTGTATGGGCTCAATGAATACGCCAAGTTGGCCGGCATTGACCTGGAAGTGGCCGCCAAACTCGACACCGGCGCCAAGACTGCGTCCTTAAGCGCCCGCGACATCAAGCGTTTCAAGCGCAACGGTGAATCCTGGGTGCGTTTCTACCTGGCCATCGACACCGCACATTCCCACCCCATCGAGCGTCCCCTGGCCCGCGTGAGCAAGATCAAGCGCCGCGCCGGTGACTACGACCCCGATGAAGACAAGAACTACACCGCCCGTCCAGTGATTGCCCTGGACATCTGCATGGGCACCGCTTTACGCAGTATCGAAGTGAACTTGACTGACCGCAGCGCCTTCCAATACCCGCTGCTGATCGGCTCCGAAGCGCTGAAACGCTTTGATGCGCTGGTCGACCCCAGTCTTAAATACGCGGCGGGCAAACCTGCCTGCGCCACCGACGCTCATACCGCTGAGTAATTTGAATGCGCTCTCTTAATCTGCACCTGAAAATCCTGATCGCCGTTTTGGTGGTATTGGGCATTTCGGTCACCGCCTATCAGATTTTCGTGCTGGGGATTCCCGTCACCGAGGACGCCACCGACGACCTGTGGAACATCGACGCCAAGGTCGAGTTCGTCGCCAGTGCCAAGGACCCGGTGAAAATCCAGATGTTCGTGCCGCCCCTGAGCCGCGACTTCGTCAGCCTGAACGAAAGCTTCATCTCGAATAACTATGGCGTCAGCGTCAATCGCCTCGACGGGAACCGCAAGGTCACCTGGTCGGCCCGCCGGGCCAAGGGCAACCAGACCCTCTACTACCGCCTGGTACTGACCAAGCGCTATAGCGGTGAAAAGGTCAAGATCAAGGGCCCGACCTTCCGCGACAGCATCGCCGTCGAAGGCCCGGAAAAGATTGCCGCCGAAGCCCTGCTGGCGCCGATTCGCCAGCACTCGGCCGACGTCGAGACCTTCATCAGCGAAGCCATCAAGCGCACCAACAACCTCAGTGACGACAACGTGAAGCTGCTGCTGGCAGGCGACCCGTCGACGCCGCACAAGGCCAAGATCGTCGAGCTGCTGCTGTCCATCGCCCACGTGCCGGTGGAAAAGGTGCACACCATCCGCCTGGTGGCCGACCAGCCGCAAACCCCGGAACTCTGGCTGCGCAGCTTCAATGGCAATGACTGGCTGTACTTCAACCCCGATACCGGCGAACAAGGCCTGCCGGCTGACCGCCTGCTGTGGTGGACCGGCGATGAAAACCTGATCACCGTCGATGGCGGCAAAAAGGCCATGGTGACCTTCAGCCTCAATAACAGCGAAATGAACGCGATTCGCCTGGCTAAGCTGACGGACGAAAACACCGACGCCAACTTCCTCGAATACTCGCTGTACGGCCTGCCGCTGCAAACCCAGCAGACCTTCATGATCATGGTGATGATCCCGATTGGCGTGCTGGTGATCCTGATCCTGCGCAACCTGATCGGCCTGCAGACCCTCGGCACGTTCACGCCCGTGCTGATTGCCCTGGCGTTCCGCGAGACGCAGTTGGGCTTCGGGATTGTGCTGTTCACCATTATTACGGCACTGGGGCTATCGCTTCGGTCTTACCTGGAACACTTGAAGCTGCAGATGCTGCCGAGGCTCTCGGTGGTGCTGACCTTCGTGGTGGTGCTGATCGCGGCCATCAGCCTGTTCAGCCACAAGCTGGGCCTGGAGCGCGGGCTGTCGGTGGCGCTGTTCCCGATGGTGATCCTGACCATGACCATCGAACGCCTGTCGATCACCTGGGAAGAACGCGGTGGCGGCCATGCGATGAAAGTCGCGATCGGTACGCTGTTCGCCGCATCCCTGGCCCACATCATCATGAGCGTGCCGGAGCTGATCTACTTCGTATTCACCTTCCCGGCGATCCTGTTGATCCTGGTGGGTTTCATGCTGGCCATGGGTCGTTATCGCGGTTACCGCCTCACCGAACTGGTACGTTTCAAGGCCTTCCTCAAGGCTGACTCGTAATGTTCGGCTTCTGGAAGACCTGGAAGGCCCTGGAAGCGCGGGGGATCATGGGCATCAATCGGCGTAATGCCGACTACGTGCTCAAGTACAACAAGCGCAGCCTGTATCCGATCGTGGATGACAAGATCATCACCAAGGAACGGGCCATGGCCGCCGGCATCCATGTACCGGAAATGTACGGGGTCATTTCCACCGAGAAGGAAATCGACAAGCTCGACGAGATCATCGGCGGGCGCAGCGACTTCGTGATCAAACCCGCCCAGGGTGCCGGCGGTGACGGCATCCTGGTGATCGCCGACCGTTTTGAAGGGCGCTATCGCACCGTCTCCGGCAAGATCATCAGCCATGAAGAGATCGAGCATCAGATTTCCAGCATCCTCACCGGCCTGTATTCCCTCGGTGGCCACCGTGACCGGGCGCTGATCGAATACCGGGTGGTGCCCGACCAGATTTTCAAAAGCATCAGCTACGAAGGCGTGCCGGACATCCGCATCATTGTGCTGATGGGCTATCCGGTAATGGCCATGCTGCGCTTGCCCACCCGCCAGTCCGGCGGCAAGGCCAACCTGCACCAGGGCGCGATTGGCGTCGGTGTCGACCTGGCCACCGGCCTGACCCTGCGCGGCACCTGGCTGAACAACATCATTACCAAGCACCCGGACACCACCAACGCGGTGGACGGCGTGCAACTGCCCAACTGGGACGGTTTCATGAAGCTCGCCGCCGGCTGCTACGAGCTGTGCGGTTTGGGTTACATCGGCGTGGACATGGTGCTGGACCAGGAGAAAGGTCCGCTGATCCTGGAGCTTAACGCTCGCCCGGGGCTGAACATCCAGATCGCCAACGACTGCGGCCTGACCTTGCGCACCCATGCGGTGGAGGCTCGACTGGAAGAGCTGAAGGCCGCAGGCGTGACGGAAACGCCGGAAGAGCGGGTGAAGTTTGTGCAGGAGATGTTTGGGCATATTCCGGCGGTCGAGGGATAAACCCAGTGACCTGCTCCGTACACCCGCTGCCCTACCGGGCCAACCCTGCCGAATACTTTGCAGCGATCCGCCATGCCCCCGGCGCGGTGCTGCTGGACAGCGGCCGACCGGCTGCCGAGCGTGGTCGGTATGACCTGCTGAGCGCCTGGCCAGAGACGACACTGGCGGTACTGCCGGACGAAAGCGGCAGCGATTTTCTGCAACGCTTGCGGGAAAACCTGACGTTGCTGGGTGAAGCCACGATTCCTGCGCCCTACGATCTGCCGTTTGCCGGTGGCCTGATCGGTTACCTGAGCTATGACTTCGGTCGCCATCTTGAACAACTGCCGCACCTGGCCGTGGACGACCTGCACCTGCCGGATGCGCGGTTCGGCCTTTACGCCTGGGCCTTGATCAGCGATCACCAGGCGCAGACCAGCCAACTGGTGTTCCATCCCAAACTGGCGGAAAGCGAACGGCAACGCCTGATCACCTTGTTTGGCCAGCCGGTCATCAGTGTATCGGCGGCCTTCAAGCTGCAAGGCCCAATGGCCCCGGACGTGACAGCCGACACCTACAAACACGCCCTCGCCCGCATCCAGGACTACATCCAGGCCGGTGACTGCTACCAGGTCAACTTTGCCCAACGCTTCCGCGCCCCGTGCGTCGGCGATCCGTGGGTGGCCTACTGCGCCTTGCGCGAAGCCTGCCCGACGCCGTTTTCCGGGTTCCAGAGCCTGCCGGATGATGGCGCGGTATTGAGTTTATCGCCGGAGCGCTTCGTCAAAATCAGCCAGCGCCAGGTGGAAACTCGCCCGATCAAAGGCACCCGGCCACGAGGTGCAACGCCTGCGGAAGATGCGGCCAACGCCGCTGAATTGCTGGCCAGCCCCAAGGATCGTGCCGAGAACCTGATGATCGTCGACCTGCTGCGCAACGACTTGGGCCGCACCTGCCGTACCGGCTCGGTGAAAGTGCCAGAGCTGTTCAGCCTCGAAAGCTATCCGAATGTGCATCACCTGGTCAGCAGCGTCACCGGTGAACTGGCAGACGACAAAGACGCCCTCGACCTGATCGCCGGCAGCTTCCCCGGCGGCTCGATCACCGGCGCACCGAAGATCCGCGCGATGCAGATCATCGACGAACTGGAGCCGACCCGACGCGGCTTGTATTGCGGTTCGTTGTTATACCTGGACGTGCGCGGCGAGATGGACAGCTCCATCGCGATCCGCAGCCTGCTGGTCAAGGATGGGCAGGTGTGCTGCTGGGGCGGCGGCGGGATTGTCGCTGACTCGGAGTGGCAGGCGGAGTACCAGGAGTCGATGACCAAGGTGCGGGTGTTGTTACAAACCTTGGAAAGCCTGTAGCACGCAGCCCCTCCCTGGCTCTGCGACGCGGAGCCAAGCAGCAGAAAAGACCTGAATCAGTACCAAAGTGGACGGAGCTGAAGTCGGACGATAGCGTCCGGCTTCAACCGTCCACCAGCCGTCTGTGAAGGATCACATGAAACGACTGCCTACTTGTCAGGAAAGATTTCCGAGATTGCATCTGCCCTTAACCACACCTATTATCTCCCAAATTGGGAGGTTGCAGGAATGCGGATAATCGCTCTGTCTGCCTTGCGAATATTCTGGGAAAGCCAACCCGGTTACAGGGATGCCAAAACGCCGCTGGTCGAGCTGTATCGCCATATGGAAAAAGCAGTCTACCCAACACCACAAGCCCTCAAAGCAGAGCTAAGGACAGCGAGCATCCTCAAAGGGGGCAGGGTTGTATTCAACATAGGCGGCAACAAGTATCGAGTGATCATGGCGATCAATTATCAGCGACAGCTTGCGTTCATACGCTTCGTGGGGACCCACGCGCAGTACGATCAGATCAATGCGGAGACCGTGTGATGAACATCAAACCTATTCATTCCCAGGAAGACCTGACCGCTGCGCTCGCGCGCGTCGAGCAGCTTTGGGAAGCGGAAATCGGCTCGCCTGAGGGTGACGAGCTGGAAATTCTCGCGATACTTATCGAAAAGTACGAAGCAGAGCATTACCCAATGCCGCCTTCGGATCCCGTAGAAGCAATTAAATTTCGAATGGAGCAACTAGGCCTGACCGCCCGTGACCTGGAGCCTTTCATAGGTCCGAGCGGGCGGGTTTCTGAAGTGCTGAACCACAAGCGCAAGCTGAGCTTGTCCATGATCAAACGCCTGCATGAAGGCTTGCGCATTCCTTATGAGAGTTTGCTGGCAGGGGTCTAGGCGGTGCAGTGGCCACACCGGCCCCATCGCGGGCAAGCCCGGCTCCCACACGGGAGCGCGGTCAACATGTGGGAGCTGGCTTGCCTGCGATGAGGCCATCAGCCACGCCAAATAACTTAAACGCTCAACTGCCGATTCGACGCCTTAATGAACTCCTTCTTCAAATCCTCAAACGTATGCACCGCCGGGAACTGCGGGAACTCGCGAATCACGTTCTCCGGCGCATGGAACAGGATCCCACGGTCCGCTTCACCGAGCATGGTGGTGTCGTTGTAGGAGTCGCCAGCGGCAATCACTCGGTAGTACAAGGTCTTGAAGGCCAGCACCGACTGACGCTTCGGATCTTTCTGGCGCAGTTGGTAACTCACCACCCGGTCGTTCTCGTCGGTGATCAACCGATGGCACAGCAAGGTCGGGAAGCCCAGTTGACGCATCAGCGGCTGGGAGAACTCATAGAAGGTGTCCGACAGGATCACCACCTGGAAGCGCTCGCGCAGCCAGTTGACGAACTCGATGGCGCCGTCCAGTGGCTTGAGGGTGGCGATCACTTCCTGGATGTCCGAGAGCTTCAGCCCGTGTTCATCAAGAATGCGCAGGCGCTGTTTCATCAGCACGTCGTAGTCGGGAATGTCCCGGGTGGTGGCCCGCAAGGATTCAATACCGGTTTTTTCGGCGAAGGCGATCCAGATTTCCGGGACCAGTACGCCTTCCAGGTCGAGACAGGCAATTTCCACAAGACACTCCCATTTAAAGTTATTGAGTTGAGCGAGCAAAAGGACTGCCGAACTCTAGCGATTCATGCTGGCCGCCGCAACGCAGGCGGGATTTTGTTACCATCGCCCCCCTATAGAGCGCTAAGCGCCATTGACCTGTAGGAACCGTCCTGATGAACCAAGTCTTCGACGTCGCTGAACTCGCCGCGACTTATGCCAACAAATCCGCCCAGGACATTCTCAAGCTGGCTTTCAGCCAGTTTGGCGACGACCTGTGGATCTCTTTCAGCGGTGCCGAGGACGTGGTGCTGGTCGACATGGCCTGGAAGCTGAACAAGAACGTCAAGGTGTTCAGCCTCGACACCGGCCGCCTGCACCCGGAGACCTACCGGTTTATCGAGCAGGTGCGTGAGTTCTACAAGATCGACATCGAGCTGATCTCGCCAGACCAGAGCAAGCTGGAACCCTTCGTCAAGGAAAAGGGCCTGTTCAGTTTCTATAAGGACGGCCATGGCGAGTGCTGTGGCGTGCGCAAGATCGAACCGCTGCGCCGCAAGCTTTCCGGCGTAAGCGCCTGGGCCACCGGCCAGCGCCGCGACCAGAGCCCGGGCACCCGCAGCCAGGTGGCCGCGCTGGAAATCGATACGGCCTTCTCCACCCCGGAACGCACCCTGTACAAGTTCAACCCGCTGGCGCAGATGACCAGCGAGGAAGTCTGGGGTTACATCCGCATGCTGGAGTTGCCGTACAACAGCCTGCACGAGCGCGGTTTTATCAGCATCGGTTGTGAGCCCTGCACCCGCCCGGTACTGCCGAACCAGCACGAACGCGAAGGCCGTTGGTGGTGGGAAGAAGCAACCCAGAAAGAATGCGGGTTGCACGCCGGGAACATCATCAGCAAGGCGTAACACCTGGGCCGAAAAACCTGTACACAGAAATGTCACCATCGGTGCCATTTTTGTGTGCACTTATAAAATCCTGCACCGAAAAGTTACATCCTTCCTCGTCACACCTCTTCTTAAATCCCCGCCCCTCTCTGCGCTACAAAATAAATAGCTGTTCAAGCGGTCAATTTATATCGCTTTAAATTCAGCTATTTATTTCCAATCACGCTTAAAACCAAATCAATTGATAATTTTCACGGCAAAAATCTGGCACGTATGTGGCTTAAGGCAAAACACGCTTTGTATACAATTAATAAAAAAGATACATACACTTTGACATCAGCCGTTCTCCTGCTGGTGTCCAGGAGCCTGCCGGAATGCGTACAAGTCTCTCCAATAACATCGCACTGGATCTGCCCTCCTCCACCCTGAACCCCGAGGCCACGAGCCCCGGCCCGCTGGTCCTCAGCCCGCGCCTGCACAACAAGGACCTTGCCCCCACCAAGGCCGAAGGCCGGCGCTGGGGCCGCTACAGCATCTTTGCCTTGTGGACCAACGATGTGCACAACATCGCCAACTATTCCTTCGCCATCGGCCTGTACGCACTGGGCCTGGGTGGCTGGCAGATTCTGCTGTCCCTCGGGATCGGCGCGGCGCTGGTGTACTTCTTCATGAACCTGTCGGGCTATATGGGGCAGAAGACGGGCGTGCCGTTTCCGGTGATCAGTCGCATCAGTTTCGGCATCCATGGCGCGCAGATTCCGGCGCTGATTCGTGCAGTGATTGCGATTGCCTGGTTCGGGATTCAGACCTACCTGGCCTCGGTGGTTTTCCGCGTGCTGCTGACGGCGGTTCATCCAGGTTTTGCCGACTACGACCACAACTCTATCCTCGGCCTGTCGACCCTGGGCTGGGCGTGTTTTGTGGCGATCTGGTTTGTGCAGCTCGCGATCCTCGCCTATGGCATGGAGATGGTGCGCCGCTATGAAGCCTTCGCCGGGCCGGTGATTCTGCTGACGGTGGCATCACTCGCCGGCTGGATGTATTTCCAGGCCGGCGGCCAGATCGCCTGGTCGATCCGCGAACCACTCACCGGTGGCGAGATGTGGCGCAATATCTTCGCCGGCGGCGCTCTGTGGCTGGCAATCTACGGCACGCTGATCCTGAATTTCTGCGACTTCGCCCGCTCCTCACCCTGCCGCAAGACCATCAAGGTCGGCAACTTCTGGGGCCTGCCGGTGAACATCCTGGTGTTCGCCGCCATCACCGTGCTGCTGTGCGGCGGGCAGTTCCACCTCAATGGCCGGGTGATCGAAAGCCCCACCGAAATCATCGCGGCGATTCCGAACACCTTCTTCCTGGTTCTGGGCTGCCTGGCGTTCCTGATTGTGACCGTGGCGGTGAATATCATGGCCAACTTCGTCGCGCCGGCCTTTGTGCTGAGCAACCTGGCGCCCAAGTACCTGAACTTCCGCCGCGCCGGGCTGATCAGCGCCACCGTGGCGGTGTTGATCCTGCCGTGGAACCTCTACAACAGCCCGCTGGTGATCGTGTATTTCCTCTCGGGGCTCGGCGCTCTGCTGGGGCCGTTGTACGGGGTGATCATGGTCGACTACTGGTTGATCCGCAAAAGCCAGGTGGATGTGCCGCAGCTGTATAGCGAAGACCCGAATGGCGCTTATTACTACAGCCGCGGCATCAATTTGCGGGCGGTGGCGGCGTTTATTCCTGCGGCGGTGATCGCCATTCTCCTCGCCCTGCTGCCGGGTTTCGCTCACGTCTCGCCCTTCTCCTGGTTGATTGGCGCCGGTATTGCAGGGCTGCTGTACCTGCTGTTCGCCAAGCGCCAGCCGTATTACGCCGATGTGAGCGGCGAAAGCATTGCAGTCGATAACGTCAGTCATTAAGTAAGGACATTCCATGCGCATCCTTGTGGTCAACGTCAACACCACCGAGTCCATCACCGAGGCCATTGCCAAGCAGGCGCGGGCGGTGGCGTCCCCCGGCACCGAGATCGTCGGGCTGACCCCGTTTTTCGGTGCCGAATCGGTGGAAGGCAATTTCGAAAGCTACCTGGCGGCCATCGCGGTGATGGACCGGGTGATGGCCTACGACCAGCCGTTCGATGCGGTGATTCAGGCGGGTTACGGCGAGCACGGCCGCGAAGGTTTGCAGGAGTTGCTTAACGTACCGGTGGTGGACATCACCGAAGCGGCGGCCAGCACCGCGATGTTTCTTGGGCATGCCTATTCGGTGGTGACCACCCTGGACCGCACGGTGCCGCTGATCGAGGACCGGCTGAAACTGGCCGGCTTATACCAGCGCTGCGCGTCGGTGCGGGCCAGTGGCATGGCAGTGCTGGAGCTGGAAGAAGACCCGCTGCGGGCCATGGAGGCCATCGTGCGCCAGGCTGAATTGGCGATCAGCGAAGACAAGGCCGAAGTGATCTGCCTGGGCTGCGGCGGCATGGCCGGGCTGGATGAGCAGATTCGCTACCGCACGGGTGTGCCGGTGGTGGACGGTGTGACCTCGGCGGTCACCATTGCCGAAGGCTTGGTGCGGTTGGGGCTGTCGACCTCGAAGATCCGCACTTATGCGACGCCAAGGCCGAAGAAAGTGATCGGCTGGCCCGGAAAGTTCGGACACTGAAGCTCCCACACTTGATCCCCACAAGGATCAAATGGCACTGAACCGCCGCCCCAGCTCGCGTTCGACAAACTGCTCCAGAATGAAATCCACAAACGCCCGGGTCTTGCCGGGCAGCAGCTTGTGTTCGGCGTAGTACAGCGAGATGTTGCCGTCGTCGACGTACCAGTCGGGCAACACACGCACCAGTTGGCCGCTGTCCAGATACGGCACCGCCATCGGCATGCTGACCAGCGCAATCCCCAAACCTTGGGCGCTGGCACAGCAGGCAGCGCCAGAGTCGCTCATGGTCATGCGCGGCTTGAGCACCAGCGGCCGCTGTTCGCGACTGCGGTGGGTGAGCTGCCAGGAGCGCACGCGCCCGGTTTGCGGTGAACGGATCAGAATGCCGTTGCAGAGCGACAAATCCTCGGGCGCGAGTACCGGCTTGCGTTTGGCGAGGTATTCCGGTGAGGCCAGCAGGATTCGATGCGCGGGTGCCAACTTGCGCGCGACCACGCCCTGGGGCAGCTCAAAACCACCGCCGATCGCGGCATCGAAGCCTTGGCCGATCAGGTCCACCTGGCGGTTATCGAAATGCCAGTCGGGGTTGATATCAGGAAAGCGCTTTAGAAATTCCCCCAGTAACGGCACCACATAACGGTTGCCAAACACCGTGCCCATGCTGACCTTCAGCGTTCCCACCGGCCGCCCTTCGGCGCTGGCCAGGTTGGCCACGGCGTTTTGAATAGTGGTGAGGCTGCCACTGACTTCTTCCAGGAATAGCTTGCCCGCTTCGGTCAGGGTCAGGCGCCGGGTGCTGCGCTGAAAAAGCCTTACACCCAGACGTACTTCCAACTTGGCCACGCTTTTACCCACGGCCGCCGGGGTCAGGCTCAGGTGCCGGGCGGCTTCGGCAAAGCTGCCACCCTCGGCGCTGCGCACAAAGCATTCGATACTGCCAAAGCTTTCCATATCGCCCACTCTATACTTTTGGTTTACACAGACTATAGCAATCACGGTCTACCGAGGGCGCCTTACGAGGTCGATACTCGACTCCAACCTCAATACACCTTTGGAGATCGACATGACCACACAGAACCTCAGCGGCAAAGTCGCCTTGATCCAGGGCGGGTCCCGCGGTATCGGCGCCGCCATCGTCAAGCGCCTGGCCGCCCAAGGCGCAGCCGTCGCCTTCACCTATGTCAGCTCGGCCGCCAAGGCCGAAGCATTGCAGAACAGCGTGATCAGCGAAGGCGGCAAAGCCCTGGCGATCCATGCCGACAGCGCCGATGCCGCCGCCATCCGCAGCGCCGTCAACGCCACCGTCGAAGCCTTCGGGCGCCTGGATATCCTGGTGAACAACGCCGGCGTGCTGGCCGTCGGCCCGCTGGAAGATTTCAGCCTGGAAGACTTCGACCGTACCCTCGCCATCAACGTGCGCAGCGTGTTTGTCGCCACCCAGGAAGCCGCGCGGCACATGGGTGAAGGTGGCCGCATCATCAACATCGGCAGCACCAATGCCGATCGCATGCCGTTTGCCGGTGGCGGCCCGTACGCCATGAGCAAATCGGCGCTGGTCGGCCTGACCAAAGGCCTGGCCCGCGACCTGGGGCCACGTGGCATCACCATCAATAACGTGCAGCCAGGCCCGGTGGACACCGACATGAACCCCGCAAGTGGTGATTTCGCCGAGAGCCTGATCGGCTTCATGGCCGTAGGCCGGTATGGCCATGTGGAAGAGATCGCCAGTTTCGTCGCCTACCTGGTAGGCCCTGAGGCCGGCTATATCACCGGCGCCAGTCTGACCATCGACGGCGGTTTCGGCGCCTGAACACAAGCTGCGACATCGCACCACGCTCCGACCTTGGTCGACACTGACTAACGCCAAGCATCATGCGAGACTGTTCGCCCGGGCCGGGAATGCCCGGGCGTTCTTATGTCTGGAGTTCTCATGACGCTGTCCAGCGGGCTGATCGCCGCCGTTGCCCTGGCCTATATGGCCATTATGTTTGCCATCGCCTTTTACGGTGACCGTCGCCATGCGCCATTGCCGCCGCGGATGCGTGCCTGGGTGTATAGCCTGTCGCTGGCGGTGTATTGCACCAGCTGGACATTCTTTGGTGCCGTAGGCCAGGCGGCCGAACAGTTGTGGGCGTTTTTACCGATCTACCTGGGACCGGTGCTGCTCCTGGTGCTGGCGCCGTGGGTCCTGCAAAAGATGGTGCTGATCAGCAAGCAGGAAAACATCACCTCCATCGCCGACTTTATCGCCGCCCGTTACGGCAAATCCCAATCCCTTGCCGTGGTGGTGGCGCTGATCTGCCTGGTGGGCGTCCTGCCTTATATAGCCTTGCAGCTCAAAGGCATCGTGCTGGGGGTGAACCTGCTGATCGGGGCCAGCGCCGACACCACGGGCACCCGCTCCCAGGACACGGCGCTGATTGTGTCGCTGGTGCTGGCACTGTTCACCATCGTGTTTGGTACCCGCAACCTGGACGCCACGGAACACCACCGGGGCATGGTGCTGGCGATTGCCTTTGAATCCTTGGTCAAGTTGTTCGCGTTTCTCGCCGTCGGTGCGTTTGTGACCTACGGCCTGTACGACGGTTTCGACGATCTGTTCAGCCAGGCGATGCTCGCGCCACGGCTGGAGGAATACTGGAAAGAGACGGTCAACTGGCCTTCGATGGTGGTGCAGACCGGCGTCGCGATGATGGCGATCATCTGCCTGCCCCGGCAGTTTCACGTCACCGTGGTGGAGAATATCGACCCGCAGGACCTGCGGCTGGCCAAGTGGGTGTTCCCGGCCTATCTGATCCTGGCCGCCCTGTTTGTCATCCCGATTGCCCTCGGCGGGAAGATGCTGCTGCCGGGTTCGGTATTACCGGACTCCTACGTGATCAGCCTGCCGCTGGCCGAAGCCCACCCGGCGCTGGCCGTGCTGGCGTTTATCGGCGGCGCTTCAGCGGCCACGGGCATGGTGATCGTGGCGAGTATCGCGCTGTCGACCATGGTCTCCAACGACATGCTGCTGCCCTGGCTGCTGCGCCGTTCCAGCGCCGAGCGGCCATTCGAAGTGTTCCGTCACTGGATGCTGTCGGTACGCCGGGTGAGCATTGTCATCATCCTGCTGCTGGCTTACGTCAGTTACCGGCTGCTGGGCTCCTCCGCCAGCCTTGCAACCATTGGCCAGATTGCGTTCGCCGCCGTGACCCAGCTGGCACCGGCGATGCTCGGCGCACTGTATTGGAAACAAGCCAACCGACGCGGGGTCTTTGCCGGGTTGGCGGCGGGTACATTCCTGTGGTTCTACACCTTGGTCCTACCGGTCACTGCGAAAAGTCTCGGCTGGTCGTTCAGCCTTTTCCCGGGCATGACGTGGCTGCATTCGCACCCGCTGGGTTTGTCCGTGACTTCCCTGACGCTGGGCACCATATTTTCCCTCGCGGGTAACTTCACACTGTTCGTGTGGGTCTCGATGCTGTCGCGCACGCGGGTGTCGGAGCATTGGCAAGCCGGGCGCTTTATCGGCCAGGAAATCAATCAACGGGCCAGCGCCCGCTCGATGCTTTCGGTACAGATCAACGATTTGCTCAGCCTCGCGGCGCGGTTTGTCGGTGAAGAGCGGGCTCACCAGAGTTTTGTGCGCTTCGCCTATCGCCAGGGCAAAGGCTTTAACCCCAACCAGAACGCTGACAACGACTGGATCGCCCACACCGAACGCCTGCTGGCCGGTGTGCTCGGCGCTTCGTCGACCCGGGCGGTGGTGAAAGCCGCCATTGAAGGCCGGGAAATGCAGTTGGAGGACGTAGTCCGCATCGCCGACGAAGCGTCGGAAGTGCTGCAGTTCAACCGGGCGCTACTGCAAGGCGCCATCGAAAACATCACCCAGGGCATCAGCGTGGTGGACCAATCCCTGCGGCTGGTGGCCTGGAACCGGCGCTACCTGGAGCTGTTCAATTACCCCGAAGGCTTGATCAGTGTGGGCCGGCCGATTGCCGACATCATTCGCTACAACGCCGAACGCGGGCTGTGCGGCCCGGGCGAAGCCGAAGTGCACGTGGCGCGCCGCCTGCATTGGATGCGCCAAGGCCGTGCGCATACCTCCGAGCGGCTGTTCCCCAATGGCCGGGTGATCGAGCTGATCGGCAACCCGATGCCGGGCGGCGGGTTTGTCATGAGTTTCACCGACATCACCGCGTTCCGCGAAGCCGAGCAGGCGTTGACCGAGGCCAACGAAGGCCTGGAACAGCGAGTGACCGAGCGTACTCACGAACTGTCGCAACTCAACGTCGCCCTGACGGATGCCAAGGGTGTCGCCGAGACGGCCAGCCAGTCGAAAACCCGGTTCCTTGCAGCGGTCAGTCACGACTTGATGCAACCGTTGAACGCCGCCCGGCTGTTCTCGGCCGCCCTCTCCCACCAGAACGACGGCATGTCGCCGGATGCCCGACAACTGGTGCAGCACCTGGACAGTTCACTGCGTTCGGCGGAAGACCTGATCAGCGACCTGCTGGATATTTCACGCCTGGAAAACGGCAAGATCAATCCGCAGCGCCAACCCTTCGTGCTCAATGAACTGTTCGATACGTTGGGCGCCGAGTTCAAGGCGCTGGCCCAGGAACAGGGTTTGCGCTTCCGGCTACGGGGCAGTCGTTTGCGGGTCGACAGCGACATCAAATTGTTGCGGCGGGTGTTGCAGAACTTCCTGACCAACGCGTTCCGGTATGCCGATGGGCCGGTGCTGCTGGGCGTACGCCGGCGGCGCGGTGAGTTGTGCCTTGAAGTGTGGGACCGCGGCCCCGGCATTCCTCAGGACAAACAGAAAGTCATCTTCGAAGAATTCAAACGCCTGGACAGTCACCAGACCCGCGCCGAGAAAGGCCTGGGCCTGGGCCTGGCGATTGCCGACGGCTTGTGCCGCGTGCTCGGGCATCGCTTGAGCGTGCGTTCGTGGCCGGGCAAGGGCAGCGTGTTCAGCGTGCGCGTGCCGTTGGCGCGCACCCAGGTCAGCGCGCCTGCCAAGCCAGCGCAGGAAAGCGGCCAGCCGTTGAGTGGCGCGCAGGTGCTGTGTGTGGATAACGAAGAAAGCATCCTGATCGGCATGCGCAGCTTGCTCACGCGCTGGGGCTGCGAAGTCTGGACCGCGCGCGACCAGGCGCAATGTGCCGCGCTGCTGGCTGAGGGTGTGCGACCGCAACTGGCCCTGGTGGATTACCACCTCGACCACGGCGAAACCGGCACCGAGTTGATGGGCTGGCTGCGGGCGCAACTGGCGGAGCCGATTCCGGGCGTGGTGATCAGTGCCGATGGACGGCCGGAGATGGTGGCCCAGGTGCATGCGGCCGGGTTGGATTACCTGGCCAAACCGGTGAAGCCGGCGGCGTTGCGGGCCTTGTTGAGCCGTCACCTGCCGCTTTAGCCCATGTGGGAGCTGGCTTGCCTGCGATGGCATCGCCTCGGTGTATCTGGAGGACCGAGATGTCTGCATCGCAGGCAAGCCAGCTCCACAGAGACCGGTGACTATTCGGGCAACTGCGCCACGCCGTCTTCATCGGTCATCGCCCTTTCCAGCAGGTCGGCCGGCAGGCTTTTGCTGGCGCGGGCACCGAGCAGCTTCAGTTGCTCGGTGCGACTCACCAGGTTTCCACGTCCGTCTGTCAGCTTGTTGCGTGCTGCACTGTAGGCTTTGTCCAACTGCTGCAGGCGGTTGCCCACCTCGTCCAGGTCCTGGATAAACAGCACGAACTTGTCATACAGCCAACCGGCGCGCTCGGCGATTTCCCGGGCGTTCTGGCTTTGCCGTTCCTGTTTCCACAGGCTGTCGATCACCCGCAAAGTCGCCAGCAGCGTGGTCGGGCTGACGATCACGATATTGCGGTCGAACGCCTCCTGGAACAGGTTCGGCTCGGCTTGGAGTGCAGCCGAAAATGCGGCTTCGATGGGCACGAACAACAGCACGAAATCCAGGCTGTGCAGGCCTTCGAGACGTTTGTAGTCCTTGCCGGCCAAGCCTTTGACGTGGTTGCGCAACGACAGGACGTGTTGCTTGAGGGCAACCTGGCCGATCGCCTGGTCATCCTCGGCAACGTACTGTTGATAGGCCGTCAGGCTGACCTTGGAATCCACCACTACCTGCTTGTCACCCGGCAGCATGATCAACACGTCAGGCTGGAAGCGCTCGCCGTCCGGGCCCTTGAGGTTGACCTGGGTCTGGTACTCGCGGCCCTTTTCCAGCCCGGCATGCTCCAGCACCCGCTCCAGGATCAGTTCGCCCCAGTTGCCCTGGGTTTTCTGGCCCTTGAGGGCGCGGGTCAGGTTGGTGGCTTCATCGGACAGGCGCAGGTTCAGCTGTTGCAGGCGCTCGAGTTCCTTGGCCAGGGAGAACCGCTCGCGGGCTTCGCTCTGGTAGCTTTCTTCGACGCGTTTTTCGAACGACTGGATGCGTTCCTTGAGCGGGTCAAGCAATTGGCCGAGGCGCTGCTGGCTGGTTTCGGCGAAGCGCTGTTCGCGCTCGTCGAAGATCTTCCCGGCGAGTTCAGCGAACTGCGCGCGCAGTTCATCGCGGGAGCCTTGCAGGTCGCTGAGGCGTTGCTGATGGCTTTCCTGTTGCTCGCGAAGTTCGGCGCGCAGGGAGGCGGACAAGGCGTCCAGGCGGCGCAGTTCGGTTTCTTTGGCGGAACGGTCGAGGTTCCAGGCGTGGGCGGCATCGCGGGCGTTGTCGCGGTCGATCTGCAGCAGTTCGACTTCGCGGCGCACCGCAGCCAGGTCAGCCTGTTTGGCGGCGTTGGCCTGACTGAGGTCGCTGATTTCGTCACGGCTGGCGTCCAGCTGTGCGGCCAGCCCTTCCTGGGCCAGTTGCGCGGTGGCCAGGCGCTCTTCGAGCAATTCCCAGCCGGCCATCCGCGCGCTCAGTCGGCGCTGAATCTGCCAGCACAGGCCCAACAGCGGCAATCCAGCACCGGCGAGACCCAGCGCAACACTGGTCCAGTCAAAAGCCATAGCGATTCCTGCCGTCACCCGAAAAGAAGAAGGTTAACCAAGCCTGCGCATTGAGGACAGCTCAGTCTTCGATCTGGCCCAGTTCACGCTGGGCGGTGCGGTCGCCGGCGCGGGCTGCCTGGCGCAGCAGTTCGTGGCCGATACGGCGGTCGCGGGCATTGCCGCACTCGCGGCACATCAACTGGCCCAGACGGCTTTGCGCTACTACTACGCCAGCACGAGCGGGTTGCTTGAGCAAATGCCCGGCGAAGTGTTTGACGTTGGGGCTGTGGCCCAGGCGTGGGCTGTCGAGCAACCACAAGGCAACTTTCAGAGAAAAACGCTTGGGTGCGGTAACAACCTGAGGGATGTCGGTAACAGAAGGTGATACTGAGCGAAACTTCATAAAGCACTGTGGGACAGAACGGAAGGCGCGCCACTCTACTCTTTTTTTCGTACAGGTAAAGCTGAAAAAAGCCTGCACGCCCGTTCTAGAGCAAGCGCTTGGGACAATCCACAGAAGCTGTGGATAACTCAGTGGACAACCGTTACGTAACTCCCGCAAAGGCCCATGGAACGGGGGCCGCGCTCAAACTGACGATTTTTTCACCAATAAAAAAAAGCTCGATTTTTCATTGACTTAAATTTTAGTTGCAGGCACCCGGGGACATTGCAGGGCGTATGTCAGTGCGGTTACACAGGGCGCAACCAATGTGCACAACTACCCACCTGGCGGTTATATCAACCGCGTTTTTTGGTCGGAAGGCGGCTGAGGCATGTTACCGACGCACCGAGGCCAGAAAAGTTTTTTACCTAGCACACTTCCTTTCATCGTTTCAATCCGTTACTATCCGCGGCGTTAGTACCAAGCTGAAAGTCAATTCTGGTCGAACAACTCCCTCACGGCACCGCCGACAAAAAGGGATCGACCACCTCGATGGTTTCCAGGTATCACTTGCGACGACACAGCCTTTGAACAATGCAAAGGGTGTCGCGAAGTCTCAATACTCTGAAAGAACCAACCTGCAAATTGATCAGGATCTTCACCCCGGGCCCAGAACCTTTGCCCCTGTTGTGTTGCCTGCCCTCCTAAGTACCTACCTGCCAGCCCAAGCGCGCCAACTTAATAGCGCTTCAAACTGGCTGCTTTGTTCCAGTCGGGTTCTTCGTTCGATCAATGGTGATCAACGTCACTGGAACGTTTTAACGTTGCACGGTTCTTAACCGTGTCATTTGTAGGAACACCAATAATATGTCCACTCAAATCCACACTCAGGATGCCATTCGCACCCTCACCAACGCTTTTGCACCAATGAACTGCCTGATCATGGCCGCTCGCAAAGGCTGCTTCAGCTTTACCCTGGTCAACGAACACGGCATCGCTCGTCACAGCGAACGCCTGTACCCCGATCAATACTCCAGCGCAGAACCGCTGCAGGCCGTGATCGATCGTACTCGTCAGGCACTGGTTGCCTGATCGACCCGGATCGCTGAAACACAAAAACCCCGGTTAAAACCCGTAATGCTGTTCACTTAAGCGGAGCAGCCTTACGGTCTACTGGAAATCGGGTTTTTGAGATCTTCACCG
>NZ_JAAAFU010000004.1:0-34345 GCF_019352905.1 Pseudomonas sp. Xaverov 83
TGAAGATCTCAAAAACCCGATTTCCAGTAGACCGTAAGGCTGCTCCGCTTAAGTGAACAGCATTACGACACAGTCGAGGCTTCTTTCCCGTCAGGTGGATCAGTCGTCGCTGACAGTGATCGTCGGCATCGCCTGGGCCCCGGCCTCCTGAAGTACGATCCGCGCCCCTACGTGACGGGCCAGCTCCTGGTAGACCATGGCAATCTGACCATCCGGCTCAGCAGCCACGGTCGGCTTGCCACCGTCAGCCTGTTCTCGAATCCCTATCGACAGCGGCAACGATGCCAGCAGTTCAACGCCGTACTGGGTCGCCAGCTTCTCGCCGCCGCCTTCACCGAACAGATGCTCGGCGTGACCGCAGTTGGAGCAGATGTGCACCGCCATGTTCTCCACGACGCCCAGCACCGGGATATTGACCTTGCGGAACATCTCCACGCCTTTGCGAGCATCCAGCAGCGCCAAGTCCTGCGGCGTAGTGACGATCACCGCGCCGGCCACCGGCACTTTCTGCGCCAGGGTCAGCTGGATATCACCGGTGCCTGGTGGCATATCGATCACCAGGTAGTCCAGGTTGCCCCAGTCGGTCTGGGTGACCAGTTGCAGCAACGCGCCGGAAACCATCGGGCCGCGCCAGACCATCGGCGTGTTGTCGTCGGTCAGGAAGGCCATGGACATCACTTCCACGCCATGGGACTCAATCGGCACGAACCATTTCTGATCCTTGATCTTCGGCCGGGTGCCTTCAGCGATACCAAACATCACGCCCTGGCTCGGGCCATAGATGTCAGCGTCGAGAATCCCGACGCGCGCGCCTTCGCGGGCCAGGGCCAGGGCCAGGTTGGCGGCGGTGGTGGATTTGCCCACGCCGCCCTTGCCGGAGGCCACGGCCACCACGTTCTTGACGTTGGCCAGGCCCGGGATCTGCGCCTGGGCCTTGTGCGCGGCGATCACGCACTGGATGTCGACCTTGGCCGAGCTGACGCCGTCCAGGCCTTCGATGGCCATTTGCAGCATCTGCGCCCAGCCGCTCTTGAACAGCCCGGCGGCATAGCCCAGCTCAAGCTGGACCGAAACCTTGTCACCTTGCACGTCGATGGCGCGTACGCACCCGGCGCTGACCGGGTCCTGGTTCAGGTAGGGGTCGGTGTATTGGCGAAGAACGGCTTCCACCGCTGCGCGATTGACGGCGCTCATGGGCTACTCCCGAAAAAAGACTGACTAAAACAGGCGGCTATCCTAACCGTTCCAGCGTCTTAGCGGCACGCTTTCGGCCGTCGGGAAAATCCTGAAACAGCCGCACGGGGTGAAATAAATTTCCCGGCGCTTTATAGTGGCCGACCTCCGTTTCATCAAGTAGCCGAGCCCCATGTCCGAGCCACGCAAGATCCTCGTCACCAGCGCCCTGCCCTATGCCAATGGTTCTATCCACCTTGGCCATATGCTTGAGTACATCCAGACCGATATGTGGGTGCGCTTCCAGAAGCATCGCGGCAATCAATGCATTTATGTCTGCGCGGACGACGCCCACGGTTCGGCCATCATGTTGCGCGCCGAGAAGGAAGGCATCACCCCGGAACAACTGATCGCCAACGTCCAGGCTGAACACAGCGCCGACTTTGCCGAGTTCCTGGTGGATTTCGATAACTTCCACTCGACCCACTCCGAAGAAAACCGCGAGCTGTCGAGCCAGATCTACCTGCGCCTCAAAGACGCCGGGCACATTGCCACGCGTTCGATCACCCAGTATTTCGACCCGGAAAAGAAAATGTTCCTGGCCGACCGCTTCATCAAGGGCACCTGCCCGAAATGCGGCACTGAGGACCAGTACGGCGACAACTGCGAGAAATGCGGCGCCACCTACGCGCCTACCGACCTGAAGGATCCGAAGTCGGCGATCTCTGGCGCCACCCCGGTGCTCAAGGATTCCCAGCACTTCTTCTTCAAGCTCCCGGATTTCCAGCAGATGCTGCAAACCTGGACCCGCAGCGGCACCCTGCAGGACGCCGTGGCAAACAAGATCGCCGAATGGCTGGACGCCGGCCTGCAGCAGTGGGACATCTCCCGCGATGCGCCGTACTTCGGTTTTGAAATCCCGGGTGAGCCAGGCAAGTACTTCTACGTATGGCTGGACGCGCCGATTGGCTACATGGCCAGCTTCAAGAACCTGTGCGACCGTACGCCGGAGCTGGACTTCGACGCGTTCTGGGCCAAGGACTCCACTGCCGAGCTGTATCACTTCATCGGCAAGGATATCGTCAACTTCCACGCGCTGTTCTGGCCGGCGATGCTCGAAGGTTCGGGCTACCGCAAGCCGACCGGCATCGCGGTACACGGCTACCTGACGGTCAATGGCCAGAAGATGTCCAAGTCCCGTGGCACCTTTATCAAGGCGCGCACCTACCTGGACCATCTGTCGCCGGAATACCTGCGCTACTACTACGCGTCCAAACTGGGCCGTGGCGTCGACGACCTGGACCTGAACCTGGAAGACTTCGTACAGAAGGTCAACTCGGACCTGGTGGGCAAGGTCGTCAACATCGCCAGCCGTTGCGCCGGTTTTATCCACAAGGGCAACGCCGGTGTGCTGGTGGCGGAAAACGCCGCGCCGGAGCTGACCGACGCGTTCCTGGCCGCTGCCCCGAGCATCGCCGACGCCTATGAAGCCCGCGACTTTGCCCGCGCCATGCGCGAGATCATGGGCCTGGCCGACCGTGCCAACGCCTGGATCGCCGACAAGGCGCCGTGGTCGCTGAACAAGCAGGAAGGCAAGCAAGCTGAAGTCCAGGCAATCTGCGCCACAGGCGTCAACCTGTTCCGCCAGTTGGTGATCTTCCTCAAGCCGGTACTGCCACTGCTGGCAGCCGACGCCGAGGCGTTCCTCAACGTGCCGCCGCTGACCTGGAACGACCACGCGACCTTGCTCAGCAACCATCAGTTGAATGAGTTCAAGCCGCTGATGACCCGTATCGATCCGGTAAAAGTCCAGGCCATGACCGATGCTTCGAAAGAAGACCTCGAGGCCAGCAAGACTGACACCGGCGATGCAGCACCTGCGGGCAATGGCGAGCTGGCGAAAGATCCGCTGTCGCCAGAAATCGACTTCGACGCCTTCGCTGCGGTGGACCTGCGGGTGGCCCTGATCATCAAGGCCGAAGCCGTGGAAGGCGCTGACAAGCTGCTGCGCTTGACTCTGGACATCGGTGACGAGCAACGCAACGTGTTCTCCGGGATCAAGAGTGCCTATCCGGATCCGTCCAAACTCGATGGTCGCCTGACCATGATGATCGCCAACCTCAAGCCACGGAAAATGAAGTTCGGTATCTCCGAGGGCATGGTGATGGCGGCCGGCCCTGGCGGTGAAGAGATCTACCTGTTGAGCCCGGACAGCGGCGCCAAGCCGGGTCAGCGCATCAAGTAACAACGGCGAACTGCCCCATGGTCTCGGCTATGGGGCGGTTTCAGCTAGTACCCCCTCCTCGCTTGCCGGATAATCGGATTCTGTTTGCAGTCGGCCCGTTGCCGGTCGTGGCTTTTCCGGGTTCCAACGCAATGATCAAACCATGAGCCTGATTCAACGTATCGACGCCCTGCTGCCACAAACCCAATGTGGCAAATGTGGGCATCCTGGCTGCAAGCCCTACGCAGAAGGCATTGCCCAAGGCGAGGCGATCAACAAGTGCCCACCGGGCGGCCAGGAAACCATTGCCGGCCTGGCGCAACTGCTGAAGCTCCCGGTGCTGGAACTGGACACGTCCCGAGGCGAGGCACCCGCGCAGATCGCGTTTATCCGTGAAGCGGAGTGCATCGGCTGTACCAAATGCATCCAGGCCTGCCCAGTGGACGCTATTGTTGGTGCTGCCAAATTGATGCACACGGTGATTATCGACGAGTGCACAGGCTGCGACCTGTGTGTGGCACCCTGCCCGGTTGATTGCATCGAAATGCGTCCGTTGACCACGGTGGTGCCGATTGTCGGCGGACTGGCATCCAGTGATCATGAGCGCCAGGCACGCAACCTCAAACGCGATCGGGCCCGGCGGCGGTTTGAACAGCGCAACACGCGGCTGCAACGCGAAGAGGAACAGAAACTCGCCGAACGCCTGGCACGCACCAAGCGCGCCGCCCCGGTGGCTGCAGCCTCGGAGAACCCGGTCCAGGCCGCCATTGAGCGGGTTCGTGCACAAAAAGCCGCCGCGATGGACGCTGCCTTGAAGAAGGCCAAGATCCATCTGGCCATGAGCCGTGCCCAATTGCACAAATCCCTGAAAGCTTTCGGCCACCCGCCGACCTTTGAACAGCAGTCGCAGTTGATTGTCCTGCAACAGCATTTCGAAACAGCAGAGCAGGCGCTTGCGGCGCTGGTGGGGTCCGATGCCCGCACTTGAACCCCTTGAGCACCGGCCGCACGTGATGAAGCGTGTACTGCTGGTGCCCGCCGCGTTTATCCTGCTCGGGTTATTGGGCCCGTTTTTCGTAACCACACTGACTGTCTGCAAGGAACCGCTCGCCCCATGAACGCCGCAAAACGCCTGGAAATTTTCCGTCGGCTTCACGAAGACAACCCGGAACCGAAAACCGAGCTGGCCTATTCCTCGCCGTTCGAGCTGCTGATCGCCGTGATTCTTTCGGCCCAGTCCACAGACGTTGGCGTCAACAAGGCCACTGCCAAGTTGTACCCCGTGGCCAATACTCCCGAGGCAATCTACGCGCTTGGCGTTGAAGGGTTGTCCGAATACATCAAGACCATCGGCCTGTACAACAGCAAGGCGAAGAATGTCATCGAGACCTGTCGGCTGCTGGTGGAGTTGCACGGCAGCGAAGTGCCGCAGACTCGGGAAGCCTTGGAAGCCCTCCCGGGCGTAGGCCGTAAAACTGCCAATGTGGTGCTCAATACGGCATTTCGCCAACTGACCATGGCGGTGGACACGCACATCTTTCGGGTCAGCAACCGCACCGGGATTGCCCGCGGAAAGAATGTGGTGGAGGTGGAAAAACAACTGATGAAGTTTGTGCCCAAGCCCTATCTGCTGGATTCACATCACTGGCTGATCCTTCACGGCCGCTATGTCTGCCAGGCTCGCAAGCCGCGCTGTGGCAGTTGCCGCATAGAAGACCTGTGTGAATACAAGGAAAAGACTTCCGACGATTGAGCCATCATTGCTTTTATTGATGAGTCGATTGAAAAAATCTTTTTTACCATCCTCAAGATTATCGTTATAAGGAGCGCCAACGGCAGTCTTAGCCTGGAGTTAACCTTATGAGCACTGGCAAAGAACAACTGGATGTAGAAGACGACGTTGTTGGCGCTGAATCCGACGATGAGGCAGCAGAAACACCGGTAGAGGTGGCCAAGACCAATTTGAGCAAACGCCGCACCATCGACAACCTTCTGGAAGAGCGGCGCCTGCAAAAACAGTTGGCCGATTACGACTTCGATCTCTAATCGACCCAACGAAAAACAGAAGCCTCCCTTACGGAGGCTTTTTTCTGACTGCATGTAAGTGTGCGGCCGGCCTATACCAACCCGTTACGCTGGGCCAGCTCGATCAAGTCCACCAGGGAGCGTGCGTTGAGCTTGAGCAGCAAGCGCGTCTTGTAGGTGCTCACGGTTTTGTTGCTCAGGAACATACCATCGGCGATCTCCTTGTTGGTTTTACCGCGGGCCAGTTGCTGCAGCACCATCATCTCCCGGCCGGACAAGCGCTCGACCATGTCCGCTTCGCTGGCGTTCCCCATTGTGGAGCGCACCGAGTTCAGCGCCTGGTTGGGGAAGTAGCTGTACCCACACAGCACCGCCTTGACCGCGCTCAATAGCTCGGTGAGGTCCTGCTGCTTGCACACGTAGCCAGCGGCGCCCGCCTGCATGCACCGCATGGAGAAATGACCGGGCGCCTGGGACGTCAGCACCAGCACTTTGAAGGGATGGGCCTGCTTGGTAGATGACAGCCGGCATATAACTTCCAGGCCATCGAGTTTGGGAATTCCAATATCCAGTATGACTATGTCCGGCATATGCTCCCGTGCAAGTTGCAAGGCATCGACACCGTTATCGGTCTCGGCAACGACCTCATAACTATGACGTTCCATTAGCATACGCACAGCAAGACGAATGACGGGATGATCATCCACGATCAGCACTTTATTCATGGGCAAGTCCAATTTCGCTGTTCGAATTATTAAGAGCAAGCACAATAGCCTAGTCGTTTCCCGCTTGGCATAGCGCTCCCCCCCAAGCAACAGCAAGCAGAGACCCAACCCACAAAGACATAGGATTTAGCCTACAAAAAAACACCAGTGTGGAGGTGTCCAGTTTTGTTGAGGCTTTCAGAACTTTCCGAGTACAAACATATTTTGAGTGAAAATTCCCAGGATTACGGGGGGCGGGGTAAACGTGCCGCACACAAGTTTCAGGAAATGCCCCTTGTGCCTTATCAGAAGACCTGTGAACACGGGCTGAAAGGCACTTTTTAAAAGTTCCATTCGACATAATTAATAACGCTCCATGAATCCTACAGGCATGTCAGCATCTGACATGTTCGCGGTACATTTCTGAGTGAAATTTCTGTAGTACATAGTTCCTGAACACAAGAAAAAAACCCACTTTCAACAATGCACCACTTATCGAGCGAAATTAATAAACATTGCCCCCGTAAAAACATAAACACTCCATACCACCGCCTTAGACACAGGGCTGTTGTTAAACTGAACAATAAACACCGCATCGCCCCTAAGGACTCCAGGTGTATTTTCAGCCCAAAAAAAATGGCCCCTAACGGGGCCATTTTTCATTGCAACTTAAAACACTCAGAACAACTTGCGACCTTTGTTGGCCGCAATGCGCATGCGCAATGCGTTGAGCTTGATGAAGCCTGCCGCGTCTGCCTGGTTGTAGGCGCCGCCATCTTCTTCGAAGGTGGCGATATTGGCATCGAACAGCGACTCGTCGGACTTGCGACCGGTCACGATCACGTTGCCCTTGTACAGTTTCAGGCGCACGACGCCGTTCACGTGGACCTGGGAAGCGTCGATCATCTGTTGCAGCATCAGACGCTCCGGGCTCCACCAGTAGCCGGTGTAGATCAGGCTGGCGTACTTGGGCATCAGCTCGTCTTTGAGGTGAGCCACTTCACGGTCCAGGGTGATGGACTCGATGGCGCGGTGAGCGCGCAGCATGATGGTGCCGCCCGGGGTTTCGTAGCAACCACGGGACTTCATGCCCACGTAACGGTTCTCGACGATGTCGAGGCGGCCGATACCGTGTTCGCCACCGATACGGTTCAGGGTCGCCAAGACGGTGGCCGGCGTCATTTCGACGCCGTCCAGCGCGACGATGTCGCCGTTGCGGTAGGTCAGTTCCAGGTACTGGGCCTTGTCAGGAGCGTTCTCCGGGGAGACGGTCCACTTCCACATGTCTTCTTCGTGCTCGGTCCAGGTGTCTTCCAGCACGCCGCCTTCATAGGAGATGTGCAGCAAGTTGGCGTCCATCGAGTACGGGGACTTCTTCTTGCCGTGACGCTCGATCGGGATAGCGTGCTTTTCAGCGTAGTCCATCAGCTTTTCACGGGACAGCAGGTCCCATTCACGCCACGGAGCAATGACTTTTACGCCTGGCTTCAAGGCATAGGCGCCCAGCTCGAAACGCACTTGGTCGTTGCCCTTGCCGGTGGCGCCATGGGAAATGGCGTCAGCGCCGGTTTCGTTGGCGATTTCGATCAAGCGCTTGGCGATCAGCGGACGTGCGATGGAAGTACCCAGCAGGTACTCGCCTTCGTAGACGGTGTTGGCGCGAAACATCGGGAAAACGAAATCGCGGACGAACTCTTCGCGCAGGTCGTCAATGTAGATCTCTTTCACGCCCATGGCTTGCGCCTTGGCACGTGCAGGTTCGACCTCTTCGCCCTGACCCAGGTCAGCGGTGAAGGTCACCACTTCACAGTTATAAGTATCCTGCAGCCACTTGAGGATCACCGAAGTGTCCAGGCCGCCGGAATACGCGAGAACGACCTTGTTTACGTCGGCCATGCCATCACTCCACGGGGTTGTACGGAAAGGCGTCGATTCTACCGACCAAAACCGTGAAATTACAGAGGCGCGACAGCAAATGAAGATAAAGCGACAGATTATGTCGAGCGAGCGACGAAACGCCGCACCTTATGAGGTGGCGGCAGCGTTACCTGGCGCTTTGGCTTGGGGCGCCGGTTTCTCGGGGGCTGCCACCCGTTCAAGTTGAATATTCACCCGACGGTTTTTCGCCCGGTTGGCCGGGCTGGTGTTCGGCGCCAACGGGTAGCTTTCACCATGAAACCGCAGGGTGATCTGCGATTCATCGATGCCATAGGCCTTGAAGTAGTCCATCACCGCCAAGGCACGGCGCCGGGAGACATCACGATTGGTCAGGCGATTGCCGCTGTTGTCAGAGTGGCCGTTCAACTCGATGTGGTTAACCGTCGGGTCGGCTTTCATGAACTCGAGAATCACCGAGAGCTTTTTCTTGGCCGCCGCGTCCAGTTCGATTCCGCCCCCCGGGAAGCCCACCTCGGTCTGTTTGACCTGCTCGAAATTCATCGGCAGCAGTTTGGTGGTGCACAGCTGATAGTCGTTGTAGGCCTTGTTGAATTTCACCGGCAACAGGCGAATCTCGGAATACCCGCCATCACGCCCATAGTGCCGCACCGTCGGGCTACGACCTTCGAGCAAGCCGGTGAACAAGCGCCCGGCCTGAGCCTGGGAGCTGTTAAACAGCACATCACCATTGCCGACGCGCACCGCGCCGAGATTGATATCACCACGCCCCGGCTGCCACGGCGCAGCGGCCGCCAGCAGGGTTGCGGAACCGGCACCCAACGAACCGTTAAAGGCTTTCAGGCGAAACGTCGCCTGCTCGCCCGCACGGCGCACGAACTCGCCCGAGCCGAAATCGGTGATCGGTTGGCTCAAGCGGCACTCGAACTTATCGCCCTCCACTTTCCACTCAATATTCTCCAGACGTGTCTGGAACGTGAGGGCCATCGCGGGCAGGCTGGCGAACACACTGAGCAGGGCTAGATAATGCTGGCGCACGGGAGGCTCCACTGGTTTCTACAACACATCAAGGCGTCATACATCGTTAAGGCATACCCAGGGATATCGGTCGTATCCTGCAAAACTTGATAGCGAGTGCCTGCAAGAGTCTTTTCCGGTAGCATTCCCACCAGATTGACCCGCCTGGAATCCCCAATGTCCGACCGCCTGACCCTGCTGCGTCCCGACGACTGGCATATTCATCTTCGCGATGGTGCTGCGTTGCCCCAAACCGTGGCTGATGTAGCGCGCACGTTTGGCCGTGCCATCATCATGCCTAACCTGGTACCTCCGGTGCGTAACGCCGCGGAAGCCGATGCCTATCGCCAGCGCATCCTCGCTGCACGACCGGCCGGCAGCCGCTTCGAACCGTTGATGGTGCTGTACCTGACCGACCGCACCCAGCCCGAAGAAATTCGCCAGGCTAAAGCCAGTGGTTTCGTGTACGCCGCCAAGCTGTACCCGGCCGGGGCGACCACCAACTCCGATTCCGGCGTCACCAGTATCGACAAGATCCTGCCGGCCATCGAAGCCATGGCGGAAGTGGGCATGCCGTTGCTGATCCACGGTGAAGTCACCCGTGGCGATGTCGATGTATTCGATCGTGAAAAGATCTTCATCGACGAGCACATGCGTCGTGTGGTCGAGCTGTTCCCGACCCTGAAGGTCGTGTTCGAACACATCACCACCGCCGATGCCGTGCAGTTCGTCACCGAGGCTTCAGCCAACGTCGGCGCGACCATCACCGCGCATCACCTGTTGTACAACCGCAACCACATGCTGGTGGGCGGGATTCGGCCGCACTTCTATTGCCTGCCGATTCTCAAGCGCAACACTCACCAGGTGGCGCTGCTCGATGCCGCCACCAGTGGCAACGAGAAGTTTTTCCTCGGCACAGACTCTGCACCGCACGCCCAACACGCCAAGGAAGCCGCGTGTGGTTGTGCCGGTTGCTACACCGCGTATGCGGCGATCGAGTTGTATGCCGAAGCGTTCGAACAACGTAACGCCCTGGACAAGCTTGAAGGGTTCGCCAGCCTCAACGGCCCGCGTTTCTATGGCCTGCCGGCGAATACCGACCGCATTACCCTGGTCCGTGAAGACTGGACCGCCCCCACCAGCCTGCCGTTTGGCGAGCTGACCGTTATCCCGCTGCGCGCCGGTGAAACACTGCGCTGGCGCCTGCTGGAGGAACACCCGTGAGTGAAGACCATTACGACGACGACCAGGAACACGGCGGCGGTGGTGGCGGTTCCCGTCACCCGATGGCCGAGCGTTTCCGTGGCTACCTGCCGGTTGTCATCGACGTAGAAACCGGCGGTTTCAATTGCGCCACTGACGCATTGCTGGAAATCGCCGCTACGACTATCGGCATGGACGAACAGGGTTTCGTGTTCCCGGAACACACCCACTTCTTCCGCGTCGAGCCGTTCGAAGGCGCCAACATCGAAGCGGCCGCCCTGGAGTTCACCGGGATCAAGCTCGATCACCCGTTGCGCATGGCAGTCAGTGAAGAAGCAGCGTTGACTGACATCTTCCGCGGTGTGCGCAAGGCCTTGAAGGCCAATGGCTGCAAACGCGCAATCCTGGTGGGTCACAACAGCAGCTTCGACCTGGGCTTCCTCAACGCCGCTGTGGCGCGCCTGGACATGAAGCGCAACCCGTTTCACCCGTTCTCCAGCTTCGACACCGCGACCCTTGCTGGCTTGGCCTATGGCCAGACCGTACTGGCAAAAGCCTGCCAGGCGGCCGGTATCGACTTCGACGGTCGTGAGGCCCACTCGGCCCGCTACGACACCGAGAAGACCGCCGAGCTGTTCTGCGGCATCGTCAACCGCTGGAAACAGATGGGCGGCTGGGAAGACTTCGGCGACTGAAGCCGAATCCCGCGCATAAAAAAACCGGCCTTCTCAGGCCGGTTTTTTTGTGCCGCGAATCTGGCTTACAGCTTGCCAGCGTTCTCGGTCAGGTAAGCCGCAACGCCTTCTGGCGAAGCGTTCATGCCTTTGTCGCCTTTTTTCCAGTTGGCAGGGCACACTTCGCCGTGTTCTTCGTGGAATTGCAGAGCGTCGACCAGACGGATCAGCTCTTCCATGTTACGGCCCAGCGGCAGGTCGTTGATGATCTGCGAGCGCACAACGCCCTTGTCGTCGATCAGGAACGCGCCACGGAAAGCCACGCCGCCTTCGGACTCAACGTCGTAGGCCTTGGCAATGTCGTGCTTCATGTCGGCAGCCATGGTGTATTTGACTTTGCCGATGCCGCCATCATTGATGGCAGTGTTGCGCCAGGCGTTGTGGGTGAAATGGGAGTCGATGGAAACGGCTACCACTTCAACGTTACGCGCCTTGAAATCGTCCATGCGGTGATCCAGAGCGATCAGCTCCGATGGGCAGACGAAGGTGAAGTCCAGCGGGTAGAAGAACACCAGGCCGTATTTGCCTTTGATGGCTTCAGACAGTTTGAAGCTGTCTACGATTTCGCCATTGCCGAGGACGGCTGGGACGTCGAAATCCGGGGCTTGTTTGCCGACGAGTACGCTCATTGGGTATCTCCTGATGGTGGTGACTTGAAGTAAAAGGATCCCTTCCAGTGTGCCGTGGGTAAACGACAGCCCTGTGACGGGATCACGCTTCGTGAAGACCGGCCATCATACACGGCTCAGGAAAAAACCGTTCGTCAGAGGGCGATCAATCTGTTTCAAACGAGCAAGAAACTACTTTGACAATCATTCTCGTTAACATTAAGATCCGTCGCACTTAAGCCTTAAACCGCGATGGTTCTCCCTTATGTATGTCTGCCTCTGCACTGGCGTCACCGACGGACAAATCCGCGAAGCAATCTATGAAGGTTGCTGCAGCTACAAGGAAGTACGTGAAACCACCGGCGTTGCCAGCCAATGCGGCAAATGCGCCTGCCTCGCCAAGCAAGTGGTACGGGAAACTCTGACGCAGCTGCAAACTGCACAGGCGGCGATCCCCTACTCAGCAGAATTTACACACGCCTGAAGGGTGTGTTTTAAAGAGCCGGACTTAGTGTCCGGTTTTTTTATGCCCGGAATTCAAACAGTTAGCGCCAAGACGCGGAACACAAACATTCTTATTCCGATTAATTTTCATTTATTATTCAATAACTTAGGTTTGACAGTAGTAAATGCGCAGCTCAAACTCCGCCTTATATACAGCTAATACAGGGCAGGACCCCAATCATGAAAGGCGACATTACAGTCATCCAGCAACTCAACAAAATCCTTGCCAATGAACTGGTCGCGATCAATCAGTACTTCCTGCATGCACGCATGTATGACGATTGGGGCCTGGAAAAGCTGGGCAAGCGTGAATACAAGGAATCCATCAAGGCCATGAAGGACGCCGATGCGCTGATCAAGCGCATCCTGTTCCTGGAAGGCCTGCCGAACGTGCAGGACCTGGGCAAGCTGAACATCGGCGAGCACACCCAGGAAATGATCAACTGCGACCTGAACTTCGAACGCAAGAGCCACACCGACCTCAAGGCCGCCATTGCTCATTGCGAAATCAAGAGTGATTTCGGTAGCCGCGAGTTGCTGGAAGATATCCTTGAAGACCAGGAAGAACACATCGACTGGCTGGAAACCCAGATCGGCCTGATCGACAAAGTGACTATCGAGAATTACCTGCAATCGCAGATGGGTGAATAACCCTTAATTCCCGGCCACTAAAAAGCCCCGCTCTCTCTCGAGAAGCGGGGCTTTTTATTGCCGCAGCCTAAAACCAATCAGGCTTCGGTCTTGGCAGCGGCTTTTTCTGCTGCGTCTTTGATCAGTGCCTGCAACGAACCATCAGCCGCCATCTCGGTGATGATGTCGCTACCGCCGACCAGCTCACCGGCCACCCACAGCTGCGGGAAAGTTGGCCAGTTGGCGTACTTCGGCAGGTTGGCGCGGATTTCCGGGTTCTGCAGGATATCCACGTAGGCGAACTTCTCGCCACATTGCATGATGGCCTGGGAAGCCTTTGCGGAGAAGCCACACTGAGGCGCGTTAGGTGCGCCCTTCATGTAAAGCAGAATAGTGTTGTTGGCAATCTGCTCTTTGATCGTTTCGATGATATCCATGGAACACCTCGGCTGGAACTTTCCGACTCATGGGTCGGCACGGTGGCGCATTGTAACGCAAACCCTAGCATGACGCTCGGACTCCCCGACAGACAATCCTTACGCCGCCTCGACCTGCACCGGCACGCCGTTCAACGCCGCATTGCCCGACAGCTCATCCAATTGCCGCTCATCCGTCAGGTCATTCGCACTCGCTCCCGGCTGCCCACTGGCGATGGTCATCTGCACGCCCGGACGGCCATGGCCCCAGCCGTGGGGCAGGCTGACCACGCCGGGCATCATGTCGAGGCTGGCCAATACCTCGACTTCGATCATGCCGATCCGAGAACTGACCCGCACACGTTGCCCGTCGCTCAACTTGCGATGGGCCAGGTCATCGGGATGCATCAGCAACTGGTGACGGGGCTTGCCCTTCACCAACCGATGGTAGTTATGCATCCACGAGTTGTTGCTGCGCACATGGCGACGGCCGATCAGCAACAATTCATTCAGCCCAGGCACTGGTTGTGCGGCAAAGCGCGCCAAGTCTGCGAGGATCACCGGCGGCGCAGCCTGCAAATGGCCGTTGGCGGTTTTCATGCGCCCTGCCAGGTTGGGCTTCAGCGGCCCAAGGTCTAGACCGTGGGGATAATCAGCCAGCGCGGCAATAGACAAGGTATCGCCATAAGGTCCGGCGCGCAGCCCGAAATCGATCATCTGCGCCGGTGGCATGGTCGGTTTGAGCGTATTACCCGTCTTCGCGGCAAACGCCTGGGCCAGGCCGACGAAGATTTCCCAGTCATGCAATGCTCCGTCAGGCTTTGGCAGGATGGCGCGATTGAAGCGGGTGACGTTGCGCACCGCGAACATATTGAAGGTGGTGTCGTAGTGATCGTTTTCCAGTGCCGAGGTAGACGGCAGGATCAGGTCGGCATAGCGCGTGGTTTCGTTGATATACAGGTCGATGCTGACCATGAACTCCAGGCCATCCAGCGCCTGTTCCAACTGCCGGCCGTTAGGCGTGGAGAGCACCGGATTGCCTGCCACCGTCACCAGCGCACGGATTTGTCCTTCGCCCTCGGTGAGCATTTCTTCGGCCAGTGCCGACACCGGCAGCTCGCCACCGTACTCCGGTCGCCCGGAAACCCGGCTTTGCCAACGATTGAAGTGCCCGCCGGAGGTGGAAGCCACCAGGTCGACTGCCGGCGTGGTGCACAAGGCGCCGCCCACTCGGTCCAGATTGCCCGTCACCAGGTTGATCAACTGCACCAGCCAATGGCACAGCGTGCCGAACGCCTGGGTCGACACGCCCATGCGGCCATAACACACCGCTGTGTCGGCCGCCGCGAAGTCCCGCGCCAACTGGCGGATCTGCTCGGCGGGCACCGCGCATTGACGACTCATCGCTTCGGCGGTGAATCCGGCCACGGCCTGGCGCACTTCATCCAGGCCATCGACCGGCAGATGACTGTCACGGATCAGGTTCTCGGCAAACAGCGTATTAAGCAAACCGAACAATAACGCCGCATCGCCGCCCGGGCGCACAAACAGATGTTGGTCGGCAATCGCCGCCGTCTCGCTGCGCCGCGGATCAACCACCACGACTTTGCCGCCCCTGGCCTGGATGGCCTTCAGGCGCTTTTCCACATCCGGCACGGTCATGATGCTGCCGTTGGACGCCAGCGGGTTGCCGCCGAGGATCAGCATGAAGTCGGTATGGTCGATGTCCGGGATCGGCAGCAGCAGACCGTGGCCGTACATCAGGTGACTGGTGAGGTGGTGGGGCAACTGATCCACCGACGTGGCGGAAAAGCGGTTGCGGGTCTTGAGCTGGCCCAGGAAGTAATTGCTGTGAGTCATCAGGCCATAGTTGTGCACGCTCGGATTGCCCTGGTACACCGCCACCGCATTCTGCCCGTGGCGTGCCTGGATGCCCGACAGGCGTTCGGCTACAAGCGTAAAGGCGTCGTCCCACGGGATTGGCTGCCATTCACTGCCCACCCGCAACATGGGCTGGTGCAGGCGGTCCGGGTCGTTCTGGATGTCCTGCAGGGCCACGGCCTTGGGGCAGATATGGCCACGGCTGAACGTGTCCAGCGGGTCGCCCTTGATCGAAGTGATCGCCAGGCTCCCGTCTTCACCCTGGGTAGTTTCCAGTGTCAGGCCGCAGATGGCTTCGCACAGATGGCAGGCACGGTGGTGGAGAGTCTTGGTCATGGCCAGTCTCTTTATTGTGGGCTGAGCGCTTCGGACGAAAACTATGGCCCGCCGCCGGCAGCAGCGCCAGCAACGTTCGTCGTGTGAATCCAACGGCATCAGGCCAGGCCATGAGGAAACATCATGAAATGTTTCAGCGCCCTCCGACAGCCCTCTGAAACCGACGCGCCCCGGCCTGCGCACGCCTTCTCGCATTGCAATGTGGCGCAGCGCCAGTGTACAAATGACCCGCTGCTGTCAGGAAACAGGCTTCAAAAGCGCCCTCCCCGCGTCCTTGAACTCCCCTAAAAACTGTAGCCCTATTGGTAAGACGCGACATTTAATTATAAGATCGCGCCTTCCCCTATTTCGTCGCCCCGTGCGGCTTTCGCCGCAGGTCTCGCCCGTTTTCAAAATAAACAAGGCTTTGAGTATCTGCGGTCTGTTGCAAAAAGGTAGTTAATGATGAGCGCAAGGCACTTTCTCTCCCTGATGGATTGCACGCCCGAAGAGCTGGTCAGCGTGCTCCGTCGAGGCATTGAGCTTAAAGACCTGCGTAACCGCGGCGTACTGTTCGAGCCTTTGAAAAACCGCGTGCTTGGGATGATTTTCGAGAAGTCGTCCACCCGCACCCGTGTGTCTTTCGAAGCCGGCATGATTCAGCTCGGCGGCCAGGCTATCTTCCTGTCACCTCGTGATACCCAACTGGGCCGTGGCGAACCGATCAGCGACTGCGCGATCGTGATGTCGAGCATGCTGGATGCAGTGATGATCCGTACCTTCGCCCACAGCACCCTGACCGAATTTGCCGCCAACTCCCGTGTGCCCGTGATCAACGGCCTGTCCGATGACCTGCACCCGTGCCAGTTGCTGGCCGACATGCAAACCTTCCTCGAACAGCGCGGTTCGATCCAGGGCAAGACCGTGGCCTGGATCGGCGACGGCAACAATATGTGCAATAGCTATATAGAAGCGGCGATCCAGTTCGACTTCCAATTGCGCGTTGCCTGCCCTGAAGGCTATGAGCCGGACGCAAAATTCCTGGCCCAGGCCGGCGACCGCGTGACCATCGTTCGCGACCCGCGTGAGGCCGTCATCGGCGCGCACCTGGTGAGCACCGACGTCTGGACCTCCATGGGCCAGGAAGAAGAAACCGCCAAGCGCCTCAAGCTGTTCGCACCGTTCCAGGTCAACCGCGCCCTGCTCGACCTGGCCGCACCGGACGTGCTGTTCATGCACTGCCTACCAGCCCACCGTGGCGAGGAAATCAGCCTCGACCTGCTGGACGACCAACGTTCGGTGGCCTGGGCTCAGGCAGAAAACCGCCTGCACGCGCAAAAAGCGCTGCTGGAGTTTTTGGTTGCGCCGGCGTACCGCCCTGCATGAGCCAGCCTTTACTGCTGAACCTACGCAATCTGGCATGCGGTTATCAGGACCAACGGGTGGTGCAGAACCTTAACCTGCACCTCAACGCCGGGGACATCGGTTGCTTGCTGGGCTCCTCGGGTTGCGGCAAGACCACCACCCTGCGAGCGATTGCCGGCTTTGAGCCGGTACACGAAGGTGAGATCAGCCTGGCGGGCGAAGTCATCTCCAGCGCCGGTTTCACACTGGCCCCGGAGAAACGTCGGATCGGCATGGTGTTCCAGGACTACGCGCTGTTTCCACACCTCAGCGTGGCCGACAACATCGCCTTCGGCATTCGCAAGCACCCGCAAAAAGAGCGGGTGGTCGCCGAATTGCTGGAGCTGGTGAACCTGAAGAACCTCGGCAAGCGCTTCCCCCATGAGCTTTCCGGCGGCCAGCAACAGCGCGTCGCCCTGGCCCGCGCCTTGGCGCCGGAACCCCAGCTGCTGCTGTTGGACGAACCCTTCTCCAACCTCGATGGCGAACTGCGGCGCAAGCTCAGCCATGAGGTGCGCGACATCCTCAAGGCCCGGGGCACTAGTGCAATTCTCGTGACCCACGACCAGGAAGAAGCCTTCGCGGTGAGTGACCATGTCGGCGTGTTCAAGGAAGGTCGCCTGGAGCAGTGGGATACGCCCTACAACCTGTACCACGAACCGCTGACACCCTTTGTCGCCAGCTTTATTGGCCAGGGTTACTTCATTCGCGGGCAGTTGAACACGCCGGAATCGGTCACCACCGAACTGGGCGAGTTGCGCGGCAATCGTGCCTACACCTGGCCCACCGGCGGCGCGGTGGATGTGTTGTTGCGCCCGGACGACATTGTTTATGCCCCGGACAGCGCCTTGAAAGCGCGGATTGTCGGTAAGACGTTCCTCGGGGCATCGACCCTGTATCGCTTGCAGCTGCCTACCGGTGCGCAGCTGGAATCGATCTTCCCCAGCCACGCCGATCACTTGGTCGGTGCCGATGTGGGCATTCGCGTGGCAGCCGAACACCTGGTGTTGTTCCAGGCCTCAGGCAGCACAGCGGCGCACATTCCCCACGTAGAGTCAGGCGTTCGCCGCTACAGCACCGCCACCTGACCTCAGCGCATCACACCCGGCCAATTTCCGCGAACTTGGCCTGGGTGTGCTCGGCCAGCACCGCTGCTGCCAACTCCACCTCAAGCCCCCTTCTTCCCGCACTGATAAAAATTGTCGGAAACGACTGCGCCGTCACATCGACAAAGGTGCGCAGGCGTTTCTTCTGCCCCAGCGGGCTGATGCCACCCAGCAAGTAACCGGTGGCCCGTTGCGCCGCAGCCGGGTCCGCCATCTCGACCTTTTTCACCCCCGCCGCCTGCGCCAACGCTTTTAAATCCAAACTTCCGACGACCGGCACAACGGCCACCAGCAGTTCAGATTTTTCACTGCTGGCCAGCAAGGTCTTGAACACCTGCGCGGGATCAAGCCCCAACTTTTCCGCGGCCTCCAGACCATAAGAGGCTGCCTTGGGGTCATGTTCGTAACTGTGGATTCGATGTTCGGCACGAACTTTTTTCAACAGGTCCAATGCGGGCGTCATGAGGGCTCCAGGCTTGGCAAAACGGTGAAAAAACAGACGGCCAATTCTAGGCCAACAGAAGGTAAAAGGCTCTAGTCCGAAGCCCTCTGCCACGAGCCCGCGCGCTCCTTTCCTTCAACTCCCCGCGCCCACGACGCGATCATTCACCACACCAATAATTACAAAATGACCGATCGTTCACTTTCGACCTTTGACAGCCGTCATTCTTGTCTATATTTTTTCGTTTACGAATACTGTAGGAATACACCTACGGATTCACAGCAGTAAGCCGCGAAGAGGATGGGGATCCTCGCCACGGTGAAAATCGCAGCTTGCCCGTTGCGGCAAAACGCCAGACAACAACAAAAACAGAGGTTTTCCATGACAACTGCTCTTCAACAGCCTTCACTCTCAAGTCAATGCATGGCCGAATTCCTGGGCACTGCGTTGCTGATCTTCTTCGGTACCGGATGTGTTGCTGCGCTCAAGGTCGCGGGCGCCAGCTTTGGCTTGTGGGAAATCAGTATCATCTGGGGGATCGGCGTCAGCATGGCGATCTACCTGAGCGCCGGTATTTCCGGGGCGCACCTCAATCCCGCCGTCAGTATCGCCCTGTGCATTTTTGCCGATTTCGAAAAGCGCAAACTGCCGTTCTACATCATCGCTCAGGTCGCCGGCGCCTTCTGCTCGGCAGCGTTGGTTTACACGCTCTACAGCAACCTGTTTTTCGATTACGAACAAACCCACCACATGATTCGCGGCACCCAGGCCAGCCTGGAATTGGCCTCAGTGTTCTCCACCTATCCGCATCCGCTGCTGGGCACGGCCCAGGCGTTCCTGGTGGAAATGGTCATTACCGCGATCCTGATGGGCGTGATCATGGCCCTGACCGACGACAACAACGGCCTGCCCCGTGGCCCGTTGGCACCGCTGCTGATTGGTTTGCTGATCGCCGTGATCGGCAGTGCCATGGGCCCGCTGACCGGCTTTGCGATGAACCCGGCCCGTGACTTCGGGCCAAAGCTGATGACCTTTTTCGCCGGTTGGGGTGAAATGGCCTTCACCGGTGGGCGCGACATTCCTTATTTCCTGATTCCGATCTTTGCACCGATTGTCGGTGCCTGCCTCGGTGCTGCCGCGTATCGCGGGCTGATTGCCCGTCACCTGCCCAGCAGCGCACCTGCTACAACTGATGCAACCGAAGCGGCCGCCAGCGGCAAAACCCGTACTTCCTGATGCGATAGCCTGGGCAGTACTGCCCCTTTGCGGCCCAGGCTGTTTACTGACTCCCCTATTCTCCGTCCAAGGCAATCGACATGACCGACATTCAGAATAAGAACTACATCATTGCCCTCGATCAGGGCACCACCAGTTCCCGGGCGATCATCTTTGATCGTGACGCCAACGTGGTCTGCACCGCCCAGCGTGAATTCACCCAGCATTACCCGCAAGCCGGCTGGGTCGAACATGACCCGATGGAAATTTTCGCCACCCAGAGTGCGGTGATGGTCGAGGCCCTGGCACAAGCCGGCCTGCACCATGACCAGGTCGCGGCCATCGGTATCACCAACCAGCGTGAAACGACCGTGGTCTGGGACAAAATCACCGGCCGCCCGATCTACAACGCGATCGTCTGGCAATGCCGCCGCAGCACCGAGATCTGCCAGCAGCTCAAGCGCGACGGCCATGAGCAATACATCAATGACACCACTGGCCTGGTCACCGACCCGTACTTCTCCGGCACCAAGCTCAAGTGGATCCTCGACAACGTCGAAGGCAGCCGCGAACGTGCGCGTAACGGCGAGCTGCTGTTCGGCACCATCGACAGCTGGCTGATCTGGAAATTTACCGGCGGCAAAACCCACGTCACCGACTACACCAACGCCTCGCGCACCATGCTCTTCAACATCCACACCCTCGAGTGGGATTCGAAGATGCTGGAGATTCTCGACGTGCCGCGCGAAATGCTGCCGGAAGTGAAGTCCTCCTCGGAAATCTACGGCCGCACCAAAAGCGGCATCGCCATCGGCGGTATCGCCGGTGACCAGCAGGCGGCGCTGTTCGGCCAAATGTGCGTAGAACCGGGCCAGGCGAAAAACACCTACGGCACCGGCTGCTTCCTGCTGATGAACACTGGCGACAAGGCCGTGAAATCCAAGCACGGCATGCTCACCACCATCGCTTGCGGCCCCCGTGGCGAAGTGGCCTACGCCCTGGAGGGCGCCGTATTCAACGGCGGTTCCACCGTGCAGTGGCTGCGTGACGAGCTGAAAATCATCGCCGATGCCACCGATACCGAATACTTCGCCGGCAAGGTCAAGGACAGCAACGGCGTGTACCTGGTACCGGCCTTCACCGGCCTGGGCGCGCCCTACTGGGACCCGTATGCCCGTGGCGCGCTGTTCGGCCTGACCCGTGGCGTACGTGTGGATCACATCATCCGTGCCGCTCTGGAGTCGATTGCCTATCAAACCCGCGACGTACTCGACGCGATGCAGCAGGATTCCGGCGAACGCCTCAAATCCCTGCGGGTAGACGGTGGCGCAGTCGCCAACAACTTCCTGATGCAGTTCCAGGCCGACATCCTCGGCACCCAGGTTGAGCGCCCGCAAATGCGCGAAACCACCGCATTGGGCGCCGCCTACCTGGCTGGCCTGGCGTGCGGCTTCTGGGGCAGCCTGGACGAATTGCGTGGCAAGGCCGTGATCGAGCGCCAATTCGAACCACAACTGGAAGAAGCGGCGAAGGAAAAACTCTACGCCGGCTGGCAGAAAGCGGTCAGCCGCACCCGCGACTGGGAACCCCACGAAGGCGCTGAATAAGCCAAGCGCTGGACCCACATAGGGTTGTAACTGGCAGGGAGCAGATTCCTGCGTCATCATGGGCCACTTTTTACGGCAGCCCAAAGGACGCACCATGAATCTGCCTCCCCGCCAGCAACAAATCCTCGAACTGGTTCGCGAACGCGGCTATGTGAGTATCGAGGAAATGGCGCAGCTCTTTGTTGTCACCCCGCAAACCATCCGCCGCGATATCAATCAACTGGCGGAAGCCAATCTGTTGCGCCGCTACCACGGCGGCGCAGCCTATGACTCCAGCGTTGAAAACACCGCATACGCCATGCGGGCCGACCAGATGCGCGACGAGAAACAGCGCATCGGCGAAGCCATCGCCGCGCAAATCCCCGATCACGCCTCGCTGTTCATCAACATCGGTACCACCACCGAATCGATTGCCCGGGCGCTGCTTAACCACAGCCACCTGAAAATCATCACCAATAACCTCAACGTCGCCATGATGCTGAGTGCCAAAGACGACTTCGACGTACTCCTGACCGGCGGCAACGTGCGCCGTGACGGCGGCGTGGTAGGCCAGGCCAGCGTCGACTTTATCAACCAGTTCAAGGTCGATTTTGCCTTGGTGGGCATCAGCGGTATCGATGAAGACGGCAGCCTGTTGGACTTCGATTACCAGGAAGTACGGGTTTCCCAGGCGATCATTGCCAATGCGCGCAAGGTGATCCTGGCGGCGGACTCCAGCAAATTCGGGCGCAACGCCATGATTCGCCTGGGACCCATCAGTTTGATTGATTGTTTAGTCACCGATCAGCAGCCGGTCCCGGCACTGGTGCAGTTGCTGAATCAGCACAAGATTCGGCTGGAAGTGGTGTAAGTCTATACAGGGGGTGTCCTGCCCCCTGATGTTCACAAATTTTCCTTTCTTCGCCCTTCGATCAGTATTTTCAATCGAAGCAGGCTGGCTGTGCCTGCGTTTATAAGCTACCATTTTCGCAAATGAACATTTATGTTCGAATTCCAATACGAAAAAGATTGCGAGGCCAGCCGATGAACCCTTCTACCTTGCCTGCCACACCGCTTGCCGAAGTCTATGACGTCGCCGTTATCGGTGGCGGGATCAATGGCGTCGGCATTGCAGCAGACGCAGCCGGTCGCGGTTTGTCGGTATTCCTTTGCGAAAAGGACGACCTGGCCAGCCACACCTCCTCCGCCAGCAGCAAGCTGATCCACGGTGGCCTGCGTTATTTGGAGCATTACGAATTCCGCCTGGTGCGCGAAGCCCTGGCTGAACGTGAGGTGCTGTTGGCCAAGGCCCCGCACATCGTCAAGCAGATGCGCTTTGTATTGCCACACCGCCCGCACCTGCGCCCAGCGTGGATGATTCGCGCCGGCCTCTTCCTGTATGACCACCTGGGCAAGCGGGAAAAACTCGAAGGTTCCAAGAGCCTCAAGTTCGGTCCCGACAGCCCGCTGAAAAGCGAAATCACCAAAGGCTTCGAATACTCCGATTGCTGGGTCGACGATGCCCGCCTCGTAGTACTCAACGCCATGGCCGCGCGGGAAAAGGGTGCGCATATCCACACCCAGACCCGTTGCGTCAGCGCGCACCGCAGCAAAGGCCTGTGGGAAATGAACATGGAACGCGCCGACGGCAGCCTGTTCTCGATCCGCGCCCGGGCACTGGTGAACGCAGCCGGCCCATGGGTCGCCAAGTTCATCAAGGATGACTTGAAGCTGGATTCGCCTTACGGCATCCGCCTGATCCAGGGCAGCCACCTGATCGTGCCGAAGCTGTATGAAGGCGCCCACGCGCACATCCTGCAGAACGAAGACCAGCGCATCGTCTTCACCATTCCATACCTGAATCACCTGACCATCATCGGCACCACCGACCGCGAATACACCGGCGACCCGGCGAAAGTGGCGATTACTGAAGGTGAGACCGACTACATGCTCAATGTGGTCAATGCGCATTTCAAGAAGCAGCTGAGCCGCGATGACATCGTGCACACCTATTCCGGCGTGCGCCCGCTGTGCAACGACGAATCCGACAACCCGTCGGCCGTGACCCGCGACTACACCCTGGCGCTGTCGGGCACCTCGGGCGAGGCGCCGTTGCTGTCGGTGTTTGGCGGCAAGCTGACCACCTACCGCAAGCTGGCTGAGTCGGCGATGGCGCAGTTGGCACCGTACTTCACGCAGATGCGCCCAGGCTGGACGGCTGCGGCCACCCTGCCCGGCGGCGAAAACATGAGCACGCCAGAAGCTCTGGCCGATGCGATTCGCAGCAAGTACGACTGGGTGCCAAGCGAGATTGCCCGCCGTTGGTCCACCACTTACGGCAGCCGCACCTGGCGTCTGCTGGAAGGCGTGCAGTCGCTGGCAGACATGGGCGACCACCTCGGTGGCGGCCTGTACACCCGCGAAGTCGACTACCTGTGCGCTGAAGAATGGGCCACGCAGCCCCAGGACATCCTGTGGCGCCGCAGCAAGCTGGGCCTGTTCACCACGCCGGAAGAACAGGAAAACGTACAACGCTACCTGTCCAAGGTTGAGCACAATCGCGGCAAAATCGAAGCCGCTTGATCGACCCGCTGTAAAATAGCCCCTGCACCGAAAGGTCCAGGGGCTTTTTCATGCCTGGAGATGGCGCTGATAACGCAGGCCCATTTCACGAATACCGGAGAAGGCGGAGCTCACCAGCACCGGATAAGCCGCCTGCAGAAAGCCCGGTGTAGCCGTCGCAAGTGCCCGCTCCAGCCATAGGCAGGCCTGCTTCTCGTCGCCATCTTCCGCCAGCTCCGCGGCGTGGTTGTATTGCCCACGAAAATCCCCGGCCTCGGCGGAACGCTGATACCACTGCCGCGCCAGTTGAATATCCTTGGGCACCACGACGCCTTCATGGTGGAACCGCCCCACCAGGTTCATCGACTTGGCATGCCCCTTGGCCGCCGCCTGGCGAAACAGCTCATACGCCGCGACAAGGTCCTGCTCTACACCCCGACCGCGGGTCAGCAACTGGCCGTAGTTATACAAGCCCCAATCCAGCCCCAGATCGGCAGCCTTGCGGTAATGCTGCGCGGCATCGACCCAGTCAATTTCGCACCCCCAGCCATTCTCCAGGCAGCGCCCGATCATGTTGATCGCCATGGGGTGGCGCTGCCGTGCGGCAATGCGAAACCAGCTCAGAGCCAGCGCCTCATCCTTCTGCACACCCCGGCCGTCAAGCAGCAGCTGGGCCAGGGTCGCCTGTGCATCGGCGTCACCCAGTTGCGCGGCATGCATCACCCACCGCACATAGGCGCGCGGATTTTCACCGATGTCGGACGGCTCGCTGCCTGGCTGCGCAATCTGCATTACTGCCCCGAGTAGCGATCAAGGACCGCAAAAAGTTTCATGATTTATTTGGTTACAAAGTATTACATTTGAGATCACTTATCAATTACGATCGCATCTCACTAACACCAACAAGAGATAACTCAATGACTACCGGGATCAGTTCTGCCCCCCTTTCATCGCGGCATTTGCTCGCGTCGGCAGTGGGTTTGGCAGTGGCTGCGCAAGGAGGATTCAGTTATGCGGCGGAGACCGCACCAGATGACAACACAGGCGTCATTCAGCTCGGCGCGACCAGCATCGAAGGTCAGGCCCCAAGCCAGAGCGTCTACAACCCTGTGGCTCCTTCATCCCCCAAGTACACCGAGGCCCTGCGCGACACGCCGCAGACCATCACGGTGGTGCCCAAGGAAGTCATTCATGACCAGAACCTGCTGACCCTGCGCGACGTGCTCAGCACCGTGCCGGGCATCACGTTCGGGGCCGGCGAAGGGGGCAGCGGGTATGGCGACAGCATCAACCTGCGCGGCTTCTCCGCCAGCGGCGACATCTACGTGGACGGCGTACGTGACAGCGCGCAATACAGCCGCACCGACCCGTTCAACCTGGAACAGGTCGAAGTCGTCAGCGGGGCGAGCTCGGTGTACTCCGGTTCCGGTGCGGTCGGTGGCACCATCAACCTCGTGAGCAAGCAGCCAGAATTGCGCGACAAGACCACCATCAGCGCAGGCATTGGCACCGATAATTACAAACGCACCACTCTGGACACCAACCAGACGCTCAACGACACCACGGCGTTCCGCCTGAACCTGATGGCCCACGGTAACGATGTACCGGGGCGCGACTATGAAGATTACGAACGCTGGGGCATCGCGCCGTCTATCGCCTTTGGCATGGGCACGCCAACTCGCGTCACCGTCAGTTTCGAGCACCAGAAAGACAACAACACGCCGCAATACGGAATCCCCATCTACAACGGCAAGCCCATGCCGGGGGTGGGTTGGAGCGACTACTACGGCTACCACAACATCAATGACCAACAAATCACCTCGGATTCGTTCAGCCTGAAGCTCGAACACGACTTCAACGATGCAGTGTCCGTGCGCAACTTCACCCGCGTCGAGCGGATACGCCAGGACCTGCGCGCCTCAGGCCCCGAAGGTGCATTGACCGGCTGTCTGGCCAGCGGCACCCAGATCACCGGCGCCCCTTGCGCCGCGGGCCTGCAGCCGGGCTACTTCCAGCCAAGCGGCGGCTCACTGGGTAACGAGCGCAACACCCAGAACAAGATGTTCACCAACCAGACCGACGTCACCAGCCACTTCAGCACCGGTTTCATCGACCACACGCTGGTGACCGGTATCGCTATCAGCCGCGAAGAATACGAGGCGGATACCGGTAAATGGCTGACCAACGCCAACGGCAGCACCATCGTCCCACCACCGGTCAGCTACAGCGACCCGAACTCCGAATGGTCCGGCCCCGTCAACTTCACCCGGGCCGCCCACATTGACGGCGTGCTGAACAATCGCGCCGCCTATGCCTTCGACACGCTCAAGCTCAACCCGCAGTGGGAAATCAACGGCGGCCTGCGTTACGAGCACAACGCCGGCAGCTCGGTGACCAATGCCTATTCCAGCACTGGCGTGGAAACACCCGGTACTCGCTACGGCCAGGCCGATGACCTGACCTCCTACCGCCTGGCGCTGGTCTACAAACCGGTGGAAAACGGCAGCTTCTATATTGCCTACGGCAACAGCAAGACCCCGTCCCAAGCCAGCGTCAACGGGGGTTGCTACACCCCGGCCAAAAGCTCAGGCATCGCCACCAACAACTGCGACGTCGACCCGGAAACCGCCGTCAGCTATGAGATCGGCACCAAATGGGACCTGCTCGACAACGCCCTGTCGCTGACCGGCGCAATCTTCCGCAATGACCGCACCAACTACAAAGTCGCCGATAACGACCCGAGCAACCTCAGTGGCACGCAAACCCTCGACGGCAAGGCACGCGCCGATGGTGTGGCGCTGGGCCTGAGCGGCCAGCTTACTGACCGCTGGAAGGTCTTCGCCAACTACACCTACCTGAACACCCGCGTGCTGCGCAGCGCCAGCGATTACACCCTGGCGACCACCGGCCTCGACGTGCAGAAAGGTGAGCCGCTGACCTTCACCCCCAAACATGCGGCCAGCCTCTGGACGGTGTACGACCTGCCTTACGACTTCCAGGTGGGCTACGGCATCACGGCGCAAACCAAGCAGTACCTGGTCAGCGCCGCCGGGGCACCGACTTCGCCCGGCTATGCGGTGCAACGTGCGATGCTCGGCTACAAGGTCAACAAACAGCTGAACCTGCAGTTGAACGTCAACAACCTGTTCGACAAGGAGTATCTGACCCGCATCCGTAACAACGGTTGGGCGGTGCCCGGCGATGGCCGCGCCGCGGTTGTCTCGGCGGACTATACGTTCTGACAGAGCCACACCAAAAAGCCCCGGGAGCCACACGCCCCGGGGCTTTTTCATGGGCGATACAGGCTCGGCCTGCCATTCGGTTTTCCGAACACCGCACCCCGACTGATTCGGTTTGCCGGACCAGAGCGGGGTAAAAATCCCGTCACACAAAGTTAATCTCCATATAAATCATACCCTTAACCTTTTATTACTGGTCTGGCACGACTCATGCTCTACACTCGTAGGCGATTGCCTGAGGCGCCTCAGGAGCCGTCATGGGCATTCGCAGAACTGTTTATATAAAAACGTGGCCGTACCAACCGGTCTCATAAAAAAAACAAATGTCGAGGAAGTATTGATGCGCATCGTTCCCCATATCTTGGGCGCAGCTATCGCTGCTGCTCTGATCAGCACTCCAGTTTTCGCCGCCGAGCTCACCGGCACACTGAAGAAAATCAACGACTCCGGCACGATCACTCTCGCTCACCGCGACAGCTCCATTCCGTTTTCCTATATCGCAGATGGTTCGGGCAAACCCGTGGGCTACTCCCACGACATTCAGCTGGCTATTGTTGAAGCCCTGAAAAAAGACCTGAACAAACCCGACCTGAAGACCAAGTACAACCTGGTCACCTCGCAAACCCGTATCCCGCTGATCCAGAACGGCACCGCGGATATCGAGTGCGGCTCCACCACCAACAACGCCGAACGCGCCCAGCAGGTCGACTTCACCGTCAATATCTTCGAAATCGGCACCCGTCTGCTGGTCAAGAAAGACAAGGATGGCAAGCCGTCCTACAGCGATTTCGCTGACCTCAAAGGCAAGAACGTCGTGACCACCGCCGGCACCACGTCCGAGCGCATCATCAAGGCGATGAACGCCGACAAGCAGATGGGCATGAACGTCATCTCCGCCAAGGACCACGGTGAATCCTTCCAGATGCTGGAAAGCGGCCGCGCCGTCGCCTTCATGATGGACGACGCCCTGCTGGCCGGTGAAGAAGCCAAGGCCAAGAAGCCGGACGACTGGGTCATCACCGGTACTCCACAGTCCTTCGAAGCCTACGCGTGCATGGTTCGCAAAGACGACCCAGCCTTCAAGAAGGCCGTGGATGACGCCATCGTCGGCCTGTACAAATCCGGCGAGATCAACAAGATCTACAGCAAGTGGTTCGAGAGCCCGATTCCACCAAAAGGCCTGAACCTCAACTTCCCGATGAGCGACAAGGTGAAGGATCTGATCGCCAACCCAAGCGACAAGCCAGCGCCTGACGTAAAAATCTGATACCTGACTAAGCTTATGTCCTGAGGGAGCCAACCTCCCTCAGGCGTCTGTTACTACCTGCTGGCTTTAATTTTGGAACACTCGACCTGGCGGTTTTCGAGCCGATCGCGTGTGCCTGGCGTTCACCGTCGGGCGGGAAAGGATCTTCCCCAAGCGGGTGCTTGTACATCGATCGATCTCGAGGGGAGACCCTAATGAATTACAACTGGGACTGGGGCGTATTCTTCAAGTCCACCGGCGTTGGCAGCGAGACTTATCTCGACTGGTACATCTCCGGATTGGGCTGGACCATCGCCATCGCCGTCGTGGCATGGATTATCGCCTTGCTGCTGGGCTCCGTACTCGGCGTCATGCGCACCGTGCCAAACCGCATCGTATCGGGCATCGCGACCTGCTACGTGGAACTGTTTCGTAACGTGCCGCTGCTGGTTCAGCTGTTCATCTGGTATTTCCTGATACCCGACATGCTGCCGCAGAACCTGCAAGACTGGTACAAACAAGACCTCAACCCGACCACCTCGGCCTACCTGAGCGTTGTGGTGTGCCTGGGCCTGTTCACCGCCGCCCGTGTGTGCGAGCAAGTGCGCACCGGCATCCAGGCGTTACCACGTGGCCAGGAATCCGCCGCGCGCGCCATGGGCTTCAAGCTGCCGCAGATCTACTGGAACGTGCTGCTGCCCCAGGCCTACCGGATCATCATTCCGCCGCTTACCTCGGAATTCCTCAACGTCTTCAAGAACTCCTCCGTGGCGTCCTTGATCGGCCTGATGGAGTTGCTGGCGCAAACCAAACAGACCGCCGAGTTCTCGGCCAACCTGTTTGAGGCCTTCACCCTGGCCACGCTGATCTACTTCACCCTGAACATGAGCCTGATGCTGCTGATGCGCGTGGTCGAGAAGAAAGTCGCCGTGCCCGGCCTGATCTCCGTGGGGGGTAAATAATGGAATTCGATTTCAGTGGCATCATCCCCGCCATCCCGGGCCTGTGGAACGGCATGGTCATGACCTTGCAGTTGATGGTCATGGGCGTCGTCGGCGGCATCATCCTGGGCACGATCCTCGCGCTGATGCGCCTGTCGTCCAGCAAACTGCTGTCGCGCCTGGCCGGCGCCTACGTGAACTACTTCCGCTCGATCCCGCTGCTGTTGGTGATCACCTGGTTCTACCTGGCGGTACCGTTCGTGCTGCGCTGGATCACCGGCGAAGACACCCCGATCGGTGCGTTCACCTCCTGCGTCGTGGCCTTCATGATGTTCGAGGCGGCATACTTCTGCGAGATCGTGCGGGCCGGCGTGCAGTCGATCCCCAAGGGCCAGATGGCCGCCGCGCAGGCCATGGGCATGACCTACGGCCAGACCATGCGCCTGATCATCCTGCCCCAGGCGTTCCGCAAGATGACCCCGTTGCTGCTGCAACAGTCGATCATCCTGTTCCAGGACACCTCGCTGGTCTACACCGTGGGCCTGGTGGATTTCCTCAACTCCGCCCGCTCCAACGGCGACATCATCGGCCGCTCCAATGAGTTCCTGATCTTCGCCGGTGTCGTCTACTTCATCATCAGCTTTTCCGCCTCGCTGCTGGTCAAGCGTCTGCAAAAAAGGTTTGCCGTATGATCTCTATCAAGAATATCAACAAGTGGTATGGCGACTTCCAGGTGCTGACCGATTGCAGCACCGAGGTTAAAAAAGGCGAAGTGATCGTGGTGTGCGGGCCGTCCGGCTCGGGCAAATCCACCCTGATCAAGTGCGTCAACGCCCTGGAGCCGTTCCAGAAAGGCGATGTGGTGGTTGATGGCACCTCCATCGCCGACCCGAAGACCAACCTGCCGAAACTGCGCTCGCGCGTCGGCATGGTGTTCCAGCACTTCGAGCTGTTTCCGCACCTGACCATCACCGAAAACCTGACCATCGCGCAGATCAAGGTGCTGGGCCGCAGCAAGGAAGAAGCCACCAAGAAGGGCCTGCAACTGCTGGAGCGCGTCGGCCTGTCGGCTCACGCCCACAAGCACCCGGGCCAGCTTTCCGGCGGCCAGCAACAGCGTGTGGCGATTGCCCGTGCGCTGGCGATGGACCCGATCGTCATGCTGTTCGACGAACCGACCTCGGCCCTCGACCCGGAAATGGTCAACGAAGTACTCGACGTGATGGTGCAGCTGGCCCAGGAAGGCATGACCATGATGTGCGTGACCCACGAAATGGGTTTCGCCCGCAAGGTAGCCGACCGGGTGATCTTCATGGACGCCGGCAAGATCATCGAAGACTGCCCGAAAGAGGAATTCTTCGGCGACATCAGCGCCCGCTCCGAGCGTGCGCAGCACTTCCTTGAGAAAATCCTGCAGCACTAAGCACTGCCCTGTTGTGGTGGGTCGGGCAACCCCACTCACCACAACTGGTTGACCCAAGGCATCTGTGATGAAATGCGACCCCAACCTCTTTCGCGCCGCGCCGCCATCACTTGCCGTGAAGCCTCGTCTGATTCGCCAGTTGTTCCTGCCGCCGCTGATTATCGCCCTGATGATCGGACTGGGTTACGTCGGCTTCTGGATCAGTGAGTTCTATGGGATCCGCACCCTCAGCGACACCGGCGAACGCCAGCTGGAATTGCACGCCCGCACCGTCGAGAGCGAACTCAGCAAATACACCTACCTGCCCAGTCTCCTGGAGCTGGAATCCAGCGTCTCCAAGCTGTTGGCGGATCCGAATCAAGAAACCCGCAAAACCGTCAACGACTACCTCGAAGGCCTGAACCGGCGCAGTCGCAGCCGGGCGATTTACGTGATGGATACCACCGGCCGCGTGCTGGCGACCAGTAACTGGCGCGACGCCGACAGTTACCAGGGTGAAGACCTGTCCTTCCGTGCCTATTTCCAGAATGCCGTGCGCGGCCAACCCGGCCGGTTCTACGGTATCGGCAGCACCAACGGCGAACCCGGCTATTACCTGGCCCATGGCCTGGAAGAACACGGCAAGATCATCGGCGTTGCCGTGGTCAAGGTACGCCTGGAAGCGCTCGAAGAGCGCTGGCAGCGGGCGCGCCTGGAGGCCTTCGTCAGTGACGAGAACGGCATCATCATTCTCTCCAGCGATCCGGCCCGTCGCCTCAAGTCCGTGCGACCACTGAGCGATGACACCAAGGACCGCCTCGCCCACAGCCTGCAATATTACTGGGCGACGCTCAACGAGCTGGAACCACTGGCCCGCGAGCGTCTCAATGAAGGCACCGAGAAGTTAACCTTCCCGGCCAACAGCGAAGTGGTGGCCGACGAGCATGAGGTCAGCTACCTGGCACAGACCCGCCCGCTGAACGACACCCCCTGGAATTTCACCCTGCTCACCCCGCTGAACGACCTGCGCCGGGCCGCCATCAACCAGGGAATCCTGGTGGCAGTGGCCTTTGCGCTGGTGGCATTCCTGCTGATTGCCTGGAACGAGCGGCGCAAGGTGATCGCCACCCGCCTCGCCGCCCGGGAAGCCCTGCAGGAAGCCAATAACCAGCTGGAACGACGGATTGCCGAACGCACCACCGACCTGCGGGCCAGCAACGAGCGGCTCAAGAGCCAGATTCGCGAGCGGCGCCAGGCCGAGGAAACCTTGCGCCGCGCCCAGGACGAACTGGTGCAGGCCGGCAAACTCGCGGCCATCGGCCAGATGTCCACCAGCATCGCCCATGAATTGAACCAGCCACTGGCCGCCTTGCGCACCCTGTCGGGTAACACCGTGCGTTTCCTTGAGCGAGGGGCGCTGGACACCGCCAGTGCCAACCTCAAGACCATCAACGAACTGATCGACCGCATGGGCCGCATCACCGCCAGCCTGCGCTCCTTTGCCCGGCGCGGTGATGACCAGGGCGAAGCCAACCTGGGCAAGGCGGTGGACGCTACGTTCCAGATCCTCGGCAGTCGCCTGGAAACCTTGCCACTGACGGTGCACCGCCACTTCACCAGTGCGCAATTGCAGATCGACCAGACGCGTCTGGAGCAGATCCTGGTCAACCTGATCGGCAACGCCCTGGACGCCATGCAGGCGCAACCGGCTCCCGAGCTGTGGCTGGAAGGCGACATCGTCGACGGCAAATACCGCCTGCAGGTGCGCGATAACGGCCACGGTATTGATCCCGAAGCCCGCAAGCATTTGTTCGAACCGTTCTTTACCACCAAACCCGGCGAACAGGGCCTGGGCCTGGGGCTGACGCTGTCGGCCAGCCTCGCGGCCGCCACCGGCGGCAACCTTGCCGTCGAGCATCCGGCCAGCGGTGGTACTGCCTTTGTCCTGAGTTTGCCGCTGGCGAGCCCTCAACAAGTCGAGTCGAAATGAACACAGAAAAAAATACCGACCTGACCGTCCTGATCGTCGAAGACGACCCTCATGTACTGCTCGGCTGCCAGCAAGCCCTGGCCCTGGAAGACATTCCCAGCGTGGGCGTGGCCAGTGCCGAAGAAGCCCTGACCCGTGTTGGCGAAAACTTCGCCGGCATCGTCATCAGCGATATTCGCCTGCCGGGCATTGACGGCCTGGAGCTGCTGACTCGCCTCAAAGCCTTGGATAAAAGCCTGCCGGTGGTGCTGATCACTGGCCACGGCGACATCTCCATGGCCGTGGGCGCGATGCGCAACGGCGCCTATGACTTCATGGAAAAACCCTTCTCGCCCGAGCGTCTGGTGGACGTTGCCCGTCGCGCCCTGGAGCAACGCGGGCTGGCCCGGGAAGTCTGGTCGCTGCGCCGGCAACTGGCCGAGCGCGACTCCCTGGAAGGCCGAATCATCGGCCGCTCCCCGGCCATGCAAAACTTGCGGGAGTTGATCGCCAACGTCGCCGACACCTCGGCCAACGTGCTGATCGAAGGCGAGACCGGCACCGGCAAGGAACTGGTCGCCCGTTGCCTGCATGATTTCAGCCGGCGTCATTCCCATCAGTTCGTTGCCTTGAACTGCGGTGGCCTGCCGGAGAACCTGTTCGAAAGCGAAATCTTCGGCCATGAAGCCAACGCGTTTACCGGCGCCGGCAAGCGCCGCATCGGCAAGATCGAACACGCCCACGAAGGCACGCTGTTCCTCGACGAAGTGGAAAGCATGCCGATGAACCTGCAGATCAAACTGCTGCGGGTATTGCAGGAACGCACCCTGGAACGCCTGGGCTCGAACCAGAGCGTGGCGGTGGATTGCCGGGTGATCGCCGCCACTAAGTCCGACCTCGACGACCTGAGCCGCGCCAACCAATTCCGCAGCGACCTGTACTACCGCCTCAACGTGGTAACCCTGGAACTGCCGCCCCTGCGCGAGCGCCGGGAAGACATCCTGCAATTGTTCGAACACTTCCTGCAGCAGTCGTCCCTGCGTTTCGACCGCACCGCGCCGGACCTCGATAATCAGACCCTGTCCAACCTCATGAGCCACGACTGGCCGGGCAACGTGCGGGAACTGCGCAACGTGGCCGAGCGGTTTGCCCTGGGTTTGCCGGCGTTTAAAAAGAGCGGTGCCAGCAGCGGCAACCACGGTTTGGCCTTTACCGAAGCGGTGGAGGCGTTCGAGCGCAACCTGCTCAATGACGCGTTGCAGCGCAGCGGCGGCAACCTGACCCAAGCCAGCCAGGAGCTGGGGATGGCCAAGACCACGTTGTTCGACAAGGTCAAGAAATACGGGCTGAGCCACTAGGAGCGCATTGTGGATTTATTGCTGAAGGCAGCGTTGGGCGCGGGGGTGGTGTTGATTCTGGCGGCGTTGGCCAAGACCAAGAACTACTACATCGCCGGGTTGGTGCCGCTGTTTCCGACGTTCGCGTTGATTGCGCATTACATTGTTGGCAAGGGTCGGTCGGTGGAGGATTTGAAGACCACCATCGTGTTCGGGATGTGGTCGATTATTCCGTACTTTGTGTACCTGGCGACGTTGTATGTGATGGTTGACCGGATGCGCCTGGAGGCTTCGCTGGCGGTGGCGGCGGTGGCGTGGTTGATGGCGGCTACGGTGTTGGTCAGCGTGTGGGTCCGGGTACACGCCTGACATACACCTATCAAAGATGTGGAGCTGGGTGGGTGTGTATATCCGTTATTTAGGTAACGGCCGCTATTGGTTCCGCTCTTACAGCGGCTCACTTTTGAAGAGCGCAAAAGTAAGCAAAACGCTCTTACCCCACCACTCGGCACCTCGCCTAGGCTCGGTGTGCCCTCACTCCGGCTTTGGACCGTGGGCCGCCGTCA
>NZ_JAAAFU010000018.1:0-29916 GCF_019352905.1 Pseudomonas sp. Xaverov 83
CCGTCCTGGGCCAAGGATGGCCCATGACGGCGGCCCACGGTCCAAAGCCGGAGTGAGGGCACTCCGAGCCAAGGCGAGGAGCCGAGTGGTGGGGCAAGAGCCTTTTGGTTACTTTTGGGCTCCTTTCAAAGGTGACCCGCTGTAAGAGCGGAACCAATACAAGCCATCACCCAAAAAACGGATATACACCCACCCCCCGCGTCCCCCTAGAATGCACCTCCTCCACCTCAGGCATTCGGGGCATTCATGCACATCTCATCAGGCCGTTGGGTCTACGGTTTATCCCTGGCCCTGCTGACCGCGCTGCTCTGGGGCATTCTGCCGATCAAACTCAAACAGGTCTTGCAGGTGATGGACCCCGTCACCGTCACCTGGTTTCGCTTGGTGGTCTCCGGCAGTTGCCTGTTCGTCTACCTCGCGGCAGTCAGACGCCTGCCCAGTTGGCGCTCCCTTGGCCCCAAAGGCGGCTGGCTGGTAGCAATCGCCGTGTGCGGCCTGATGGGCAACTACGTGCTCTACCTCGTGGGCCTGAAACTGCTAAGCCCCGGCACCGCACAATTGGTGGTGCAGGTGGGCCCGATCTTCCTGATGATCGCCAGCGTCTTCGTGTTCAAGGAACGCTTCAGCCTCGGCCAGGGCGTGGGCCTGCTGGTGCTGATCACCGGCTTCGGCCTGTTCTTCAACCAACGCCTGACCGAACTGCTGACCTCCCTGGGCAGCTACACCGCCGGCGTACTGACGATCCTCCTGGCCACCACCATCTGGACCTTCTACGCCTTGGGCCAGAAGCAGTTGTTGACCGTGTGGAATTCGTTGCAGGTGATGATGGTGATCTACCTGTGCTGCGCGCTCTTGCTGACACCCTGGGCGCACCCGATGGAAGCGCTGCAACTGAGCCCGCTGCAAGGCTGGCTGCTGCTGGCCTGCTGCTTCAATACGCTGATTGCCTACGGCGCATTCGCCGAAGCCCTGGCCCACTGGGAAGCCTCGCGCGTCAGCGCCACCCTGGCGCTGACGCCATTGGTGACCTTCGTCGCGGTGGCCGTGGCGGCGTGGATGTGGCCCGACTACGTGCACGCCGAAGACATCAACGCCCTCGGCTACGGCGGGGCCGTGCTGGTGGTGCTGGGTTCCGCCACCGTGGCGTTGGCGCCGTCGTTGTTCGCCGGGCTCAGGGCCCGGCGTGCACGGTTGGCGTCTTAATGACCGGCTTCCAGCATGTTTTCCGGACGCACCCACTGGTCGAACTCTTCATCCGTGAGGTAGCCCAGCTTGAGCGCCGCCTCCCGTAAGGTCAGCCCTTCGGCATAGGCCTTCTTGGCGATCTCGGCGGACTTGTCGTAGCCAATGTGCGGGTTCAGCGCAGTCACCAGCATCAGGCCACGCTCAAGGTGCGCGGCCATTTGTTCGGCGTCGGGTACGAGGCCGGCGATGCAGTGCTCCTGGAAGTTGCTGCAACCGTCAGCCAGCAGGCGGATCGACTCCAGCAGGTTGTGGATGATCACCGGCTTGTACACGTTCAACTGCAAATGGCCCTGGCTGGCGGCGAAACCGATGGTCACGTCGTTGCCCAGCACCTGGCAGGCCAGCATCGACAGCGCTTCGCACTGGGTCGGGTTGACCTTGCCGGGCATGATCGAGCTGCCCGGTTCATTCGCCGGCAACTTCACTTCCGCCAACCCGGCACGCGGGCCGGAGCCCAGCAGCCGCAGGTCGTTGGCGATTTTCATCAGCGCCACGGCCAGGGTTTTCAGTGCGCCGTGCAAGGTGGTCAACGGCTCATGGCCTGACAACGCGGCAAATTTGTTCGGCGCGGTGACAAACGGCAGGCCTGACAGCGCGGCCAATTCCGAGGCAATCGCCTCGCCAAAACCGTGGGGTGAATTGAGTCCGGTGCCGACGGCAGTACCGCCCTGGGCCAGCTCACACACGGCGGGCAGGGCGCTGCGGATGGCCCGTTCGGCGTAATCCAGTTGCGCTATGAATGCCGAGACTTCCTGGCCGAAGGTGATCGGCGTGGCGTCCATCATGTGGGTGCGGCCGGTTTTCACCAGCTTCATGTGGCGCGCCGACAACTCTGCCAAACCGCCGGACAGTTCACGGATGGCTGGCAACAGCTTCTCAGTGACCGCCTGCACGGCGGCGATGCTCATGGCGGTGGGGAAGCAGTCGTTGGAGCTCTGGGAGCGGTTCACGTGATCATTGGGGTGAACCGGGCTCTTGCCGCCACGGGGTTTGCCCGCCAGCTCGTTGGCACGGCCGGCGATCACTTCGTTGGCGTTCATGTTGCTCTGGGTGCCGCTGCCGGTCTGCCACACCACCAGGGGGAACTGGTCGTCGTGTTCGCCGGCGAGCACTTCGTCGGCGGCCTGTTCGATCAGCCGAGCGATGTCGGCGGGCAGGTCGCCATTGCGGTCGTTGACCCGGGCCGCAGCTTTCTTGATCAGGGCCAAGGCGTGCAACACAGCCAGGGGCATGCGCTGGTCGCCGATGGCGAAGTTCACCAGCGAGCGTTGGGTCTGCGCACCCCAGTAAGCGTCATCCGGGACTTGCACTTCTCCCAGGCTGTCGGTTTCGATACGGCTCATCGGGCACACTCCTTCAGGTTCGTTTGCGCAGTTTAGGCTGTGATCGTCCGGTGGGGTTCCCTTAAAAGACTTTTCATCGGATTCCGCCCCGCAAAACCAGGCCCCATAAGGCGTGGGGTTGAGCCGCGGCGTTTTTTAGGCGCAGAATGGGCGCCCTTGGGGTCTTACCTCGCCTGCTAGAAAAGGAAACTCGATGACTCGTCTTCGTGCCATCTGTACCGCGGTTGCTCTGGTATGTGCCAGCGGCCAGGTTTTTGCCGATACCGCCAGCCACAACGCCAGTGCCGAAGCCTTCCTTACCCTGGCCCATGCCGACAAGCTGGGTACCCCGGTGTACATGCAAGTGCAACAAATGTTCGCCCAGCGTTTCGAGCAGACCAAGGCGCCTGCTTCCAAGCAAACCGTTCTGGACACCTACCAGGCCAAGGCCAACACCGCCCTGGACCAGGCGATCGGCTGGAACAAGCTCAAGCCGGACATGATCAAGCTGTACACCAGTAACTTCAGCGAATCCGAGCTCAAGGACCTGGTTGCGTTCTACCAGTCGCCTCTGGGCAAGAAAGTCCTGGAAAAAATGCCTCAGCTGACCCAGCAATCGGCCCAGATGACCCAGGCCAAGCTGGAAAGCGCGGTACCGGTGGTGAACAAGCTGCTGGAAGACATGACCAACGAGCTGACGCCAAAAGCCCCAGCCCCGGCCAAGAAGAAGTAAACAGGAATGACCATGCAACAGCGTATCGAATCGGCACTCGTCGCCCTGAGCCCGGAACACTTGAGCGTGCTGGATGAAAGCCATATGCACAGCCGTGGGTTGCAGACCCACTTCAAGGCCGTGCTGGTCAGCCAGCAGTTCGAGGGGCTCAACCGCGTCAAGCGCCACCAGAAGGTCTATGCCACCCTGGGTGACCTGATGAGCGAATTCCATGCGTTGGCGCTGCATACCTATACGCCTGAAGAATGGGCGAAAATCGACGCAGCCCCGGCCTCGCCGACCTGCGCCGGCGGACATTGATGGGTATCGACTGAACTCCCCTGTAGGAGCGAGCTCGCTCGCGAAAAACCTGAGAGCGCCGTTGGGTTTCAGGTGTTCCGCGTCAACGTTGACGTCCTTCGCGAGCAAGCTCGCTCCTACAGTTAACGGTTTATCCCTGATAGAATCCGCAACGCGCCGCTTAGTCGGCGCGTTTTTTTTGCATCCGGTTCACCCTTTACGAGGGTAGCCACCTGGAGAGAACACCCATGACTCAACCGATTGTCGTGGCGGCACTGTATAAGTTCGTCACCCTCGAAGATTACGTCGCCCTGCGCGAGCCACTGCTGCAGGCGATGGTCGATAACGGCATCAAGGGCACCTTGCTGATCGCCGAAGAAGGCATCAACGGCACCGTTTCCGGTAGCCGCGAAGGCATTGATGGCTTGATGGCCTGGCTCAAGAACGACCCGCGCATGGACGACATCGACCACAAAGAGTCGTACTGCGACGAGCAGCCGTTTTACCGCACGAAGGTCAAGCTCAAGAAAGAGATCGTGACCCTGGGCGTCGAAGGCGTCGACCCGAACAAAAAAGTCGGCACCTACGTCAACCCGCAGGACTGGAATGCGCTGATCAGCGACCCTGAAGTACTGCTGATCGATACCCGCAACGACTACGAAGTGTCCATCGGCACCTTTGAAGGCGCGATCGACCCGAAAACCACTAGCTTCCGCGAATTTCCCGACTACATCAAAGCCAACTTCGACCCGGCCAAGCACAAGAAAGTCGCCATGTTCTGCACCGGCGGCATTCGTTGCGAAAAAGCCTCGAGCTATATGCTCAGCGAGGGTTTTGACGAGGTGTACCACCTCAAAGGTGGCATCCTGAAGTACCTCGAAGAGGTGCCGCAGGAAGAAACCAAGTGGCAGGGCGACTGCTTTGTGTTCGACAATCGCGTCACCGTGCGCCACGACCTGAGCGAAGGCGACTACGATCAATGTCATGCCTGCCGCACACCGGTCAGCGTCGAAGACCGTGCATCCGAACACTATGTAGCCGGCATCAGTTGCCCGCATTGCTGGGATAAGCTTTCAGAGAAGACCCGTCGCAGCGCGATCGATCGGCAGAAGCAGATTGAACTGGCCAAGGCCCGCAATATGCCGCACCCGATTGGCTACAACTACAAGCAATCCCCATCCTCCGAGGCCTGAGCCATGTCCGCGCGCCTGCTCTATGTAATGGATCCGATGTGTTCATGGTGCTGGGGGTTCGCTCCAGTGGCCAAGGCGCTGGTTGAGCAGGCCCAGGCCGCAGGCGTGGAGCTGCACCTGGTGGTGGGCGGTCTGCGCACCGGCAGTGGCGCGGCGCTGGAGCCGACTACCCGACGCTACATTCTTGAGCATTGGCAGGCCGTGACTGAAGCCACCGGCCAGCCGTTCAAGCGTGAAGGCGCATTGCCTGATGGCTTTGTCTACGACACCGAGCCGGCTTGCCGTGCCGTGGTCACTGCTCGCAGCCTGGCGCCGGATTGCGCGTGGAAACTGCTGGGCCTGATCCAGCAGGCGTTCTACGTTGAAGGTCGCGACGTGACCCGCGCCGATGTATTGGTGGAATTGGCTGAAACCGCCGGCGTGCCGCGTATCGAATTCGCCGAAGCCTTCGACCGGGCCGATCAGCACGCGGCCACCGCGGCGGATTTCACCTGGGTTCAGGATTTGGGCATCGCCGGTTTCCCGACCTTGCTGGCGGAGCGTAATGGGCAGTTGGCGCTGCTGACCAACGGCTATCAGCCGCTGTCCGAGTTGTCGCCGCTGCTGAGTCGTTGGCTGGAGCGAGCTGCCTGTGCATGATCAGCCCGATCCCGTTGAGCAACCCAAACGCGTCGACCGGCTGACCTGGGCGGAAGTCCGCCGCCTGGCCCTGCATCACAAGAAATCCCTGTGGATCGCCAATGGAGTCGCCGTGCTGGCGACCCTGTGCAGCGTGCCGATCCCGTTGTTGTTGCCGTTGCTGGTGGACGAAGTACTGCTGGGCCACGGCGATGCGGCACTGAAAGTGATGAATCACGCGTTGCCCCTGGGTTGGCAGAAGGCCGCCGGCTATATCGGCCTGATGCTGCTGGTGACCTTGCTGTTGCGTTGCGGCGCTCTGGTGTTCAACGTGTTGCAGGCGCGGTTGTTTGCGCGGCTGGCCAAGGACATTGTCTATCGCATTCGCGTACGGCTGATTGAGCGCCTCAAGCGCATTTCCCTCAGTGAATACGAAAGCCTGGGCAGCGGTACGGTGACCACGCACCTGGTCACCGACCTGGACACGGTGGACAAATTCGTCGGTGAAACCCTCAGCCGATTCCTGGTGGCGATGCTCACGCTGGTGGGCACGTCCGGGATCCTGATGTGGATGCACTGGAAGCTGGCGCTGTTGATCCTGCTGTTCAACCCGCTGGTGATCTACGCCACGGTGCAGTTGGGCAAACGGGTCAAGCACCTGAAGAAGCTGGAAAACGACAGCACCTCGCGGTTCACCCAGGCCCTCACCGAAACCCTCGATGCGATCCAGGAAGTGCGCGCCGGCAACCGCCAGGGCTTTTTCCTTGGGCGCCTGGGCCAGCGCGCCCAGGAAGTACGGGACTTTGCCGTCAATTCCCAGTGGAAAAGCGACGCCTCCAGCCGCGCCAGTGGCTTGCTGTTCCAGTTCGGTATCGACATCTTCCGCGCGGCGGCGATGCTGACGGTGCTGTTTTCCGACCTGTCTATCGGCCAGATGCTCGCGGTGTTCAGTTACCTGTGGTTCATGATCAGCCCGGTGGAGCAACTGCTGAACCTGCAATATGCCTACTACGCGGCGGGCGGGGCGCTGACACGGATTAACGAACTGCTGGCCCGCGCCGATGAACCGCAATACGCGGGCGGTGCCGATCCGTTTACCGGGCGTGAGACGGTGGGCATCGAGGTGCGTGGCCTGAATTTCGGCTACGGCGAAGAACTGGTGCTCGACCAGTTGAACCTGAACATTGCCCCAGGTGAAAAAGTCGCGATTGTCGGCGCCAGTGGCGGCGGCAAAAGTACCCTGGTGCAACTGTTGCTGGGGCTGTATACGCCGCAGGCGGGCAGCATCCGTTTTGGTGGCTTGACCCAACAGGAAATCGGCCTGGAGACGATTCGCGAGAATGTCTCCGTGGTCCTGCAGCATCCGGCGCTGTTCAACGACACGGTGCGCGCCAACCTGACCATGGGCCGTGAACGCAGCGACCAGGCGTGCTGGCAGGCGTTGGAAATTGCCCAGCTGGATGCGACTGTCAGGGCGCTGCCGTTGGGCCTGGACAGTGTGGTCGGGCGCTCCGGCGTACGCTTCTCCGGCGGGCAGCGGCAGCGCCTGGCTATTGCACGGATGGTGCTGGCGGAGCCAAAAGTGGTAATACTCGACGAAGCCACCTCGGCCCTGGATGCGGCAACCGAATACAACCTGCACCAGGCGCTGGCGCGGTTTCTCAGTGGCCGTACCACCTTGATCATCGCCCACAGGCTGTCGGCGGTGAAACAGGCGGATCGGGTATTGGTGTTTGATGGCGGGCATATTGCCGAAGATGGCGACCATCAGCAGTTGATTGCTGACGGTGGCCTGTACGCCAAACTTTACGGACACTTGCAACAAGTGCGGTGATTTAGCCTACGCTGAGCTATCAGGAGCGGTTTTCACTCGCGTGCGTATTTTAGTTGTGCATGTGCAAGGGACCTCATGAAGCAAAAGCAGACTCTCGGAACCCCTCGGTTATTGGGCATTGTGTGGCCTTTTATCGCCGTCGTACTGTTCCAGGCATTGTTAGGCTGCGTCAGTCTCTACGTGCTCTCGGCGGTGCGCGGTTATGTGGCGGGCGAAAGCCTGTGGTCCAAGGGCCAGAAGGACGCGATCTTTTACCTGACGCTGTACGCCGACAACCGCGACGAAGCCACCTTCCTCAAATACCAGAACGCGATTGCCGTGCCTCAGGGCGGGCATGAACTGCGGGTGGCCCTCGACCGCCCGACCCCGGACTTGACTGCCGCGCGCGCGGGTATCCTCAAGGGCGGCAACCACCGCGACGACGTTTCCAGCCTGATCTGGCTGTACCTCAACTTTCGCCATTTCAGTTACCTCGAAAAGGCCATCGAGCTGTGGACCGTGGGCGATGCCTATCTGGTGCAACTGGACGACCTGGCCCAGGAGATGCATCGGGCAATCCTGGCCAATCAGGTCAGCAGCGCCGACGTGCACGCCTGGAAGGAGCGGATATTCGCCATCAACGACGGGGTGACGCCGGCCGCCAAAGCCTTCAGTGATGCTCTGGGCGAAGGCTCTAGGGTGATTCTGCGCTTGCTGCTGGTGACCAACCTGGCCACGGCGCTGGGCTTGATCGTGCTGGCGCTGCTGCGCACCCACAAGCTGCTCGCCCAGCGACACGCGTTTGCCGACGCGCTTCAGTTAGAGAAGGAGCGGGCGCAGATTACCCTGGAGTCGATTGGCGACGGGGTGATCACCACCGATGTCGACGGCGCCATTGCCTATATGAACCCGGCCGCCGAAGCCCTGACCCACTGGAAAGGCGCCCAGGCCCAGGGGCTGCCACTGGCAGCGCTGTTCAACCTGCTGGATGAAAATGCCCAGGCCGACGGTTTTACCTTGATCGAGCGCATATTGAGCGGCCAGCTCGGCGGGGGCAGCGAGCATTCCAAGTTGATCCAGCGCGTGGACGGCACCACGGTGTCCGTCACCCTGGTGGGGGCGCCGATCCGCAGTGCAGGCAAAGTCGTCGGCGCAGTGCTGGTGCTACACGACATGACCCAGGAGCGCCAATACATCGCCAACCTGTCCTGGCAGGCGACCCACGACGCCTTGACCGGCCTGGCCAACCGGCGCGAGTTTGAGTTCCGCCTGGAGCAGGTGCTGCACAACGTCGGGCGCCAGCAAAGCGGGCGTCATGCCTTGATGTTCCTCGATCTGGATCAGTTCAAGCTGGTTAACGACACCTGTGGGCATGCCGCGGGGGATGAGTTGTTGCGGCATATCTGCGCGCTGCTGCAATCGGACCTGCGCGAAGGCGACACCCTGGCCCGTCTGGGGGGCGATGAGTTCGGCATCCTGTTGGAGAATTGCCCGGCGCCGGTGGCGGAAAAAATCGCCGAGAGCCTGCGCCATACCGTGCAGAGCCTGCATTTTGTGTGGAAGGGCAGGCCGTTTGTCACCACCGTGAGTATCGGCCTGGTGCACATCACGCAAGCCCCGACCACCCTGGAAACCTCGCTGCGGGCCGCCGACATGGCGTGCTACATGGCCAAGGAAAAGGGCCGCAACCGGGTGCAGGTGTATCACGCCGATGACTCGGAATTGTCCCTGCGCTTTGGCGAGATGGCCTGGGTGCAGCGCTTGCATATGGCCCTGGAAGAGAACCGTTTTTGCCTGTACGCCCAGGAAATCGCGCCCCTGGGGCATACGGAGCAGGGCGACGGGCATATCGAAATCCTGCTGCGCCTGCATGACGAGGCGGGGCGGATCATCCTGCCGGACAGTTTTATCCCGGCGGCCGAGCGTTACGGTTTGATGACATCCCTGGACCGCTGGGTGGTGGAGAACGTGTTCAAGATCGTCGCGGGCTGCATGCGTGAGCGCCCGGGCCGGCCCATGGCCATGTGTGCGATCAATCTGTCAGGCATTACCATCGGCGACGAGGACTTTCTCGGGTTCCTGCGTGAGCAGTTCAGCGCCTATGGCATTCCACCGGAAATGATTTGTTTTGAAATTACAGAAACCAGCGCTATCGCGAATTTGGGTAGTGCAATTCGTTTTATCAACGAGCTCAAAGAGTTAGGGTGCTATTTCTCCCTTGATGACTTCTGCGCCGGGATGTCCTCGTTCGCATATCTTAAACATTTACCTGTAGACTTCTTGAAGATCGATGGAAGTTTCGTAAAGGATATGCTGGACGACCCGATTAACCGCGCTATGGTCGAAGTGATCAATCACATCGGTCATGTCATGGGTAAGCGCACGATTGCCGAATTTGTCGAGACACCCCAGATCGAACAAGCCTTGCTTGAGATCGGGGTCGACTATGCTCAGGGATACCTGATCGAGCGACCGCAGTTGTTTACCTTTGATAGTTTGCAGTGTCGACCTGTGCGACCGCAGCCTCTGTTATTCAAGGCGCCTGGCACGTTCCGATGAAACATTTGCTGGTCTGTACATATCACAAATCAAAAGGAGCCCGACAGTGATCGACACATTCAACAGAACCGGCCCGCTTATGGAAGCCTCGAGTTACCCCGCCTGGGCACAACAGCTGATCCAGGCCTGTAGCGAGAGCAAGCGCCGAGTTGTCGAACACGAACTGTACCAGCGCATGCGCGATAACAAGCTCAGCGCCAAGACCATGCGCCACTATCTGATTGGTGGCTGGCCAGTGGTTGAACAGTTTGCGTTGTACATGGCACAGAACCTCACCAAGACCAAATTTGCCCGCCATCCTGGGGAGGACATGGCGCGCCGCTGGCTGATGCGCAATATTCGCGTGGAACTCAACCACGCCGATTATTGGGTGCATTGGGCCCGCGCCCATGGCGTCAGCCTGGAAGAGTTGCAGGCACAGGAAGTGCCGCCGGAGCTGCATGCACTCAGCCATTGGTGCTGGCACACCAGCTCGGCCGATTCGCTGATTGTCGCGATTGCCGCCACCAACTACGCCATCGAGGGGGCCACTGGGGAGTGGTCCGCCGTGGTGTGTTCCACCGGCGTCTATGCCGCGGCTTTCCCTGAGGAAGACCGCAAGCGCGCCATGAAGTGGCTGAAGATGCATGCCCAGTACGATGACGCTCACCCGTGGGAAGCGCTGGAAATCATCTGTACCCTGGCCGGCATGAACCCGACCAAGGAACTGCAGGTAGAGCTGCGTCAAGCGGTGTGCAAGAGCTACGACTACATGTACCTGTTCCTGGAACGCTGCATGCAGTTGGAAAAGTCGGTGGCCACCCCCCGTAAACAACCCACCCTGGTTGCCAGCGAAGCCTGAACCCTGTGATGGCGGGGCCGCTGTGAAGTAAAGCGGTTACCCCGCCATTGCCAGGCGGTTGCGGCCTTCACGCTTGGCCACATACAAGGCGTTGTCCGCCCGGCGCAGCACGCTCTCGGCGGACTCTCCGGCCAGCAAGGTCGAGCAGCCCAGGCTCACGGTCAATTCGATACGTTCATCGTCCGCCCAGTAATCCTGGGCCTGTGCCGCGTGGCGCAGGCGCTCACCGACCATCGACGCCGCGTCCCGGCCGGTGTTGGACAGCAGGATCAGAAACTCTTCCCCGCCAAACCGAAACACCATGTCCACATTGCGCAACTGGCTTTTGATCGAGGCCGCAACGGCCTTGAGCACCTTGTCGCCCGTAGCATGGCCGTGGGTGTCGTTGATGTGCTTGAAGTGGTCGATGTCCAGCATCAGCAAGGACAGCGGCTGCAGGTGCCGGCGGGCCATGTCGATTTCCCGCTGCAGGGTCTGGTCCATGGCGATGCGGTTACCGGTTTCGGTCAGCGGGTCGCGCAGGGCGCTGCGGGTCGCCGCCCGGTAGAGCAGGGCGTTGCGCATCGGGTAGAGCAGGGTGGCCAGCAGCGACTCCAGGTTGGCCAGTTCGTCTTCGAGAAAGCGTTGGTTGCGCCGAAACACCAGTTCGCCGAGGTGCTCGCCTTCGTGGCTGAGGGCATAGCTCACCGAATGATGGCCGCGGTGGCCGTACTCCAGGCGCAGGTCGCTGGCTTCGTGACGGTATTGCAGGGCGTCCAGCGGCACCAGGCGTTGGATTTCGCGGAAGAACAGCGCAAGGATGTGCTCCGGCTCCAGGCTGGTTTGCAATTGCATGCCCAGTTGCTGGCGAAGTTGCTCAACCGTGGCAGGGCGTCGTGTAAGAAGGGACGGCTGACCAAAGCCCAGGCGTTGCAATTTGGCGCTGTCGAAGTCAATTGCGTTGGTCTGGGTCGGTGTTTTCATAAGCGTATGAGCCCCTAAGCACAAAACTGTCTTACAGGCTGGGTGAGAGCGTCGTACTGTTCCTTCAGTTCCGTAGGACTGACGTATAGTCTAGCCCGGTTTGTCGGGGGTTATAACTGCCGCACGTCTTATAGCCGGGCCCGCGTCGCTGCGGGCCCCGGCGTGGGGCTTATTGTTTTTGCGGGTCAAACTGCTTGTCGCGGATAAACAGCGCTGGAATCACTCCGCAGATAAAGTACGCGCCGCCCATCACCAGAAATCCGACGCCGATCGAGCCATGGGACGCCAGGAAGCCAATGGCTGCCGGTGCCACCGCTGCGCCAATTCGGCCAATGTTGTAGGCCCCGCCCACTGCCGAGCCGCGAAATTTCGCCTCGAAGCTTTCGGTCATGTAGGTCGCATTCACGCCGTAGGGAATGCCGTACAGGAACCCGAACACAATCAGCATCCACAAGATGTTGTCCGGGCTCTGGAACAGCACGATCACCGGCAGGAAAATCGCCGTGCCCAGCGCGCCGACGGCGAACACCAGGCGCCGGCCCAGGCGGTCTGCCGCGAGCCCGGCGAGGATTTTGCCGAATATCATCGCCGCGTAGGTACCGACCATGTAGCTGGTCATCGACTTGAAGTTCATCCCCAACTCGCCTTCCAGGTACGACGGCATCCAGTTATTGACGCCGTAGTAGCCAAACTGCAGGAAGCCTGCGGTCAGCGCCCAGAGGACAAACATGCGGCTGGCTTTCGGGTCGCTGAAGATCAGCTTGAACATGCCGTCGGGCTTCTTCGCCGAGACGCGCTTGATGCCTTCGGCCTTTTCCCGGGCGCGTTCGGCCTGGGCCTTGATCCAGGCTTGGGGCTCCGGCACCAGGCGTTGCATCAGCACGGCGAGGATCACCGGGATGATCGCAACGTAGAACAACCAGCGCCAGCCGTGGTTCGGCAGAATCCAGCCGGCGAGCAAGGTGGCGACGATGTAGCCCACCGACCAGCCGGCCTGCAGGGTGCCGAGCACGGTGGTGCGATAGCGGGTCGGCACGTACTCGGCCATCAGCGTATTGCACGCGACATACAGCGCGCCCAACCCAAGAGAGGCGAAGAAGCGCGTGCTCGCGAACTGCCAATAGCTGTGGGTCATGCCCAGGATCGCGGTGCCGGCGGAGAACAGCACGATGCTCCAGACCACGGTTTTCACCCGGCCAAAACGGTCACAGGCCCAACCCCCGTAAATCCCGCCGATGGCCATCCCGGCCAGGGTGAAGCTACCCAGGCTGCCGGCTTCGACGCTGGTCAGGCCAAACTCGGCCTTGAGGCTGCTGAGGCTGTAGGACAGCAGCATCAAGTCGGCACCGTCGATCAGCAGGCCGAGGAAGCAGAAGATGAAGACGATGATCCACAGGTTGTTTTTCGCGGGCGACAACGCACCCGCCGAAGCGGCGACTTCCATAGCGATACCTTGTTGTAGTTGTTAGGGCACAAGTTATGGGTGTTGCGGTAATACGGTTGGAACACGGTCACTGTGGGAGCTGGCTTGCCTGCGATAGCATCGCTGCGGTGTTACTGCCAGACCGAGTTGTCTGCATCGCAGGCAAGCCAGCTCCCACACGGGTTCTGTGTTGTTTCTGGGGTTCAGTGCTTGGCCTCGCGAATCATGTTGCGGGCGATCACCAATTGCTGGATCTGCGTGGTGCCTTCATACAGCCGGAACAAGCGCACATCGCGATAGAACCGCTCGATGGCGTACTCGCTCACATACCCGGCACCGCCGTGAATCTGCACGCAACGGTCGGCCACGCGGCCGCACATTTCCGTGGCGAACATCTTCGAGCAGGACGCTTCGGTGCCGATGTTCAGGCCTTCGTCACGCTTGCGCGCAGCGTCCACCACCATGCAACGGGCGGCGTAGATCTCGGCCTTGCTGTCGGCGAGCATCGCCTGGATCAGTTGGAACTCGGCAATCGGCTGGCCAAACTGTTTGCGTTCCAGGGCGTAATTCAGGGCATCGTTGAGCATGCGTTCGGCAGCCCCGACGCTGACGGCGGCGATGTGCAGGCGACCCTTGTCGAGCACCTTCATCGCGGTCTTGAACCCCACGCCTTCGACGCCGCCGATCAACTGGTCGGCCGGCACGCGCACGTTGTCGAAAATCACGTCGCAGGTGTGGGCGCCTTTCTGGCCCATCTTGTGGTCACGCTTGCCCAGGGACAGGCCCGGCGTGTTGCGCTCGACGATAAACGCACTGATGCCGCCCGAGCCCTTGATGTCCGGGTTGGTGCGGGCCATCACGGTGTAGATCCCGGCGTGGGGGGCGTTGGTGATAAAGCGCTTGGTGCCGTTGATGACATAGTGGTCACCGTCGCGCACCGCCGTGGTTTTCAGCGAGGCGGCGTCGGAGCCGGAGTCCGGTTCGGTCAGGCAGAACGAGCTGAGCAACTCGCCGCTGGCCAGTTTCGGCAGGTAGTGCTGCTTCTGCGCCTCGGTGCCGTCCAGCAGGATGCCGATGGAACCGATGCCGTTGTTGGTGCCGAAGTAGGAGCGGAATGCCGGAGAGGTTCGGCCCAGTTCAAAGGCTACATTGACCTCTTCTTCCATGGTCAGCCCGAGGCCGCCGTAGGCTTCGGGCAGGGTCAGGCCGAACAGGCCCAACTCGCGGAACTGGCTGACGATATCCGCCGGGACGTCATCGGTCTCGGCCAGTTCGTTTTCCCGTGGGATCAGCGCTTCGTTGACGAACTGCTGGAGGGTTTCCAGCAACAGATGAAGCGTTTCGGGGTCTCGGATCATGTGCATTCCTCAGCGGCCCGTTCGGCGGGCCTGTTGTCGTCAATCTGCCGAGGCCTTGCACCGATCTGTCTAGCGGGCAGCGGCCTCGATGTTGTTCACCATGTGCTTGAGACGGGGCCCGATGTCGTCCTCGAGTTTCTCCCGGGAAAGGTGAAAACTCGGTCCGCCACAGTTGAACGTCAGCAGCCCATGTTGTGCATGCAACAGCGGTACGGCGATGGCGTTTACATCGCGGTGCCACTCACCGATCGACATGCAGTAGCCGAAATCGGTGTAATCCCGGAAGGCACGTTCCAGGCCCTTCCTGATGCCCGGCCAGTCCTCCAGGTGACGCTGGCGGATATGGTCGAGGATAAATTCCCGCTCGTTTTCCGGCATCGCTGCCAGGCAGGCGCGGCCTGCGGAACTCAAGTGCAACGGCAACCGTGTACCGACCTGGCGGCGCATGGTCATGTTGGCTTCGCCCTGGACCACGTCCAGGTACACCATGTCCAAACGGTCGCGGGTGGCCATGGCCACAGCGGCCTGGGCGTACTTGGCCATCGTCTCCATCAGCGGATGGGCCACAGCCCGCACCGACAGGTTCGACAGCATCGCGTAACCGAACGCCATCACCCCTACATCCAGCTGATACCGGCCCGACTGCGGCAGGTGCTTGAGATACCCCAAGCGGGTCAGCGTATGAGTCATCCGTGTAATCGTCGGCTTTGGCAGCCCGGTCTTGCGCGCCAGCTCCTGGTTACCCAGCACGCTTTCGCTGGGGGTGAAGCAACGCAGCAATTCCAGGCCTCGGGCCAGGGCGGTGACGAACTGGCGGTCCTTGTCTTCTTCCTCGTCGGCATTCATCGGATCGATCAGCAAGTGCTCGAACGCGTGGTTGCCGGCCGGTGTTTCTGTTGTGTTCGGGTCCAGGTTTCGACGGCGCATGTTAGTCCCCCTTTTTTTAGAAAATCAACAAAACAAAATTGTATTCCGCACAGCGAAACTAATCAACTTCGCGGTTGATTGTCTTTTTGTTTAATAAAACTCGTCTAAACAACGAGTTATAGCCCGATTTATGGGTGGCTCAGGTTTTTACGTTTACATCACGGCGACTCGGTCCTTATGATTATCGCTAAATACGGAATGTTGTTTCGCATAGCGAAACTGGCGATATCCGAACGAACAAGAACATTGCAGCAGGAGAATTTGTGGCCAGCCTCGACCAACCCGTAGTGCACCTCGACGTCCAGGACAATGGCGTTGCCGTGGTACGCATCCACCGTCCCGAAGTAAAAAACGCCTTGAACGCCCAGGTTCGCGAAGAACTGGCCGAGCATTTTCGTGCCCTGGCCAAGCGACGTGATGTGCGCGCCATCGTGCTCACCGGCGGCGATCAGTTCTTCGTGGCCGGTGCCGACATCAAGGAGTTCGCCAGCGCCACGCCGATCGAGATGTACCGCCGGCACACCGAGTATTTGTGGGAAGCCATCAGCCGCTGCCCGAAGCCGGTGATCGCTGCGGTGAACGGTTTTGCCCTGGGGGGCGGTTGTGAGCTGGCCATGCATTGCGACCTGATCGTCGCCGGAGAGTCGGCGCGGTTCGCTCAACCCGAGGTCAAGTTGGGCCTGATGCCGGGCGCCGGTGGCACCCAGCGCCTGGTGCGTGCCGTGGGTAAGTTCCAGGCCATGCGCATCGCGTTGACCGGCTGCATGGTCAAGGCGCCGGAAGCCCTCGCCATGGGCATGCTCAGCGAAGTGGTAGCGGATGACCAGACTATCCCTCGCGCCTTGGAACTGGCCGCGCAGATCGCTGCGTTGCCGCCGCTGGCGGTGGAGCAGATCAAGGAAGTGATGCTCGCCGGCGCCGACCTGCCGCTGGAAAGCGCGCTGGTATTGGAGCGCAAGGCCTTTCAACTGCTGTTCGACTCGGCAGACCAGAAGGAGGGCGCCGCGGCGTTCTTCGAAAAACGCACCGCGAACTACCTGGGGGAATGACAATGGCTGATTCAATCAAGATCATGGGCCTGGTCGGCACCGGCGTGATGGGCGCCGGGATTGCACAGATTGCCGCCCAGGCGGGCGTGTTGGTGCGCTTGTTCGATGCCCGCAATGGTGCCGCGCAAACCGCTCGGGATAATCTCGGCGCCACACTCTCGAAGCTGGCCGCCAAGGGCAAGATCACCCAGGCGGCGATGGACGCCGCGTTGGAGAACCTGCACGTCGCCGCCACGGTTGAGGCGCTGCACGACTGCGACCTGGTGGTGGAAGCCATCGTCGAAAACCTCGACGCCAAGCGCGGCCTGTTGCAGCAGTTGGAAGGCGTGGTCAGCGCGGGTTGCATCCTCGCCACCAACACCTCGTCGCTGTCGGTCACGGCCATCGCCACCGGCTGCCAACACCCTGAGCGGGTCGCCGGTCTGCACTTCTTCAACCCGGTGCCGTTGATGCGCGTTGTCGAAGTGATCGACGGCCTGGCCACTGCGCCGAAGGTCGGCGACGACCTGCTGGCCTTCGTGGCCCGCACCGGCCATCGCGGTGTGCGTGCCAAGGACACCCCGGGCTTTATCGTCAACCACGCCGGCCGTGCCTACGGTACCGAAGCCTTGAAAATGCTCGATGAAGGCATTGCCGAGCGCGGCGATATCGACCGTATCCTGCGTGAAGGTGCAGGCTTTCGCATGGGCCCGCTGGAATTGCTGGACCTCACCGGTCTCGACGTTTCCCACCCGGTGATGGAGTCGATCTACAACCAGTTCTATCAAGAAGCGCGCTACAAACCGTCGCCCCTGACCCGTCAGATGCTGGCGGGCGGACGCCTGGGTCGCAAGAGCGGGCAGGGCTTCTACCGTTATGACAATGGCCAGGTGGTCGACGGCCCGCAGCCGCAGCCGGTGCCTTCAGTGAAGCCGTTGCCGCCGGTATGGATCGCCACCGAAAACGCCGACGACTACGAGCGCCTGAGCGCCTTGGTGATCGAGTTGGGCGCGCACCTTGAAAGCGCGGCGCAGCCTTCGCCTGAAGCGTTGTGCTTGCTGGCGCCTTACGGCCTTGATGCCACCTCGGCCAGCGAACGCTTCCACACCGACCCGGCGCGCACCCTGTGCATCGACCTGCTGACTGACCTGTCACGCCATCGCACCCTGATGCAAAACCCGCTGACCTCCACCGCCTCCCGCGACGCCGCCCACGCGCTGCTCGCCAGTGACGGGGTGGGCGTGACGGTGATCAGCGATAGCGTCGGCTTCGTCGCCCAGCGCACCTTGGCGATGGTGGTCAACCTGGCCTGCGACATCGCCCAGCAGCGCATCGCCAGCGTCGACGACATCGACCAGGCCGTACAACTCGGCCTGGGTTACCCGCAGGGTCCGCTGGCCTGGGGCGATGCCCTTGGGCCACGGCGCATCCTCACGATTTTGCAGCGCATGAGTGAACTCACCCACGACCCACGTTATCGCCCCAGCCCCTGGCTGCGGCGGCGTGCAGTGCTGGGGATTTCCCTGCGTCATGAAGAGCCGGCAGTCGGCTGATTTCGATTCATCACAGGACAAGAATAATGGGTGCATTGACAGGTTTGCGGGTGCTGGATTTAAGCCGGGTATTGGCCGGGCCCTGGTGTGGCCAGGTATTGGCCGACCTCGGCGCCGAAGTGATCAAGATCGAACGGCCGCAAAGCGGTGACGACACCCGTGGTTGGGGCCCGCCGTGGATGAAGACCGACACTGGCGAGTCGTCCGGGCAAGCGTCTTATTACCAGTCCACCAACCGCGGCAAATTATCCGTGGCCATCGACCTCGCCACCTCTGAAGGCCAGGAACTGGTGCGAGCCCTGGCGGCCAGCTCCGACGTACTGATCGAAAACTACAAGGCCGGCTCCCTGGCGCGTTATGGCCTGGATTACGCGACCCTGGCCGAGATCAATCCGCGGCTGGTGTATTGCTCCATCACCGGCTTCGGCCAGACCGGCCCGCGTGCCGAAGAGCCCGGCTACGACTTCATCATCCAGGGCATCGGCGGCCTGATGAGCATCACCGGCGAACGCGACGACCTGCCCGGCGGCGGCCCGCAAAAAGTCGGCGTGGCGTTTTCCGACCTGATGACCGGCCTGTATTCCACCGTCGCCATCCAGGCCGCACTGCTCAGCCGCGAACGCACCGGTGTCGGCCAACACATCGACATGGCGCTACTGGACGTACAGGTCGCAACCCTGGCCAACCAGAGCATGAACTACCTGGCCTCGGGCAAAGTGCCGGAGCGGTATGGCAACGCCCACGCCAACATCGTGCCGTACCAGGTGTTCCGTGCGGCAGACCGCGACTTCATTATTGCCTGCGGCAACGACAGCCAGTTTATTGCGCTGTGCCACAGCATAGGCTTGCCGCACCTGCCGGAGGACCCGCGCTTTCGGCGTAATGCCGATCGGGTTGCGCATCGGGCGGAGATTGTCGAGCTGTTGTCAGCGCACTTTCTGGGGCGTACGGCGGACGAGTGGGTGGCGAGCATTCACGCGTCGAAGGTGCCGGTGGGGGCGATCAATAACATCGCGCAATCCCTGGAAGAGCCTCAGGTGATTGCCCGTGGGTTGATGGTGAAGATCCCGCATCCCAGGAATCCGGAGTTCGCCATGGTCGGCAGCCCGATCAAGATGTCCGGCACGCCGGTGGAGTATGTAAGGCCCGCGCCGATGTTGGGGCAGCATACCGATGAAGTGCTTGGTGAGCGGCTGGGGTTGTCGGCGGAGCAGTTGGTGCAGCTCAAGGCGGGTGGGGTGATCGAGCAGTTGGACTGAACAATGGCGGCCCGGAGGGCCGCCATCCATCTGGCTGATTGTTTAGCGCGCGACTTCTTTAAGGTAGGTATTTCGGGCTGCAACGGCCGTCGGCGTGAAGTCCGTAAATACACCATCAACACCCGCCCGGAAGAAGGCCATGTACTCGGCCGCCGGATTGCCCTTGTAGGCACCGGCCAGGTACTTCGCTTCGTTGCGGAAGGTGAAGATATGGACGAACAAACCGGCCTTGTGGGCATCGCTGATCAGGCTGGTCGGCTTGAAGGTGTCGACCTCGGGCAAGCCCGGGGTTTGTGCTGAAGCAGCGGTCAGCGACATCGCCTGCGGCTTCCACGGCCCGATGCCGTCGGCGTAGGTCTTGACCTCGGCCAACCCGGCCGGTGTCAGCATCGCACCAAAGGAACGTGGATCGCCCGCGACGGTCCAGCTGTAGGGGCGGCCGCTGACGAAGGTGTTGGGTTTGTCCGTGATGAAAATGGTCTCGCCGGTCTTGAAGTTCACACCGTTCCCATCCACCAACTGCACCGCCCTGGATTGCAGGCCGATAGAGCGCAGGTATTTCAGGCTGCTCGGGTCAAAGCTCTGCACAAACACCGGCGCGTCTTTGCGATTCAGGTTGTTGTCTTTAAGGGTCTTGAGAAACGCCGCTTCGAACGGATGACTGCCCGACGCGCCGCAACCATTGGCGATGGCCTGGGCGTTGTTCCAGATCGGGTTTTTGCTTTCCGGGTAGGTGGTAATCACACGGCCTGTGGCGGCGCTTTTGGCTTTTGCGATGTCGATCACTTCCTGGAAACTCAGGATCGGTAGCTTGCCGTTGAGTTCGGTCGGGCGCTCGTCGCGGGCGTCGTACGTCGTGCCGCCGATCCATTGCTTGAGTTCGGCCAGGGTGAAATCGCTGATTGACCAGTCGTTGGTATGGTCTTCGCCATCCACGATCAAGGACTTCAACACGGATTTTGGATCGTTGGGGTTCGTCAGATCACTGAGGTATTGAGCCGGGCCATTTTCTGCAGTGGCGGGATATTTGACGTTAACCAGTACACCGGGAACCGTGCGCTTGCGGCGTGCAACTTCTGGATTGGTCTTCGCGACGTCGCTGATATTGGTGTTGTCGCTCAACCAGGGATTGTGCCGGGCCACCAATACACAGTCCTTGGTCATGTGCAGGTCCAGCTCCAGCGAATCCGCACCAGCGTCGGCGGCATGTTCGTAGGAGGCCCGGGTTTCTTCCGGGTACAGTCCTGGCAGGCCGCGATGGCCGATAACCAACGGCGGTGCACCGTCCAGGGTTTTGAACGAAGCAGGCGCGACAGGCGCGCTCCTGGTCACACTGTCACACGCGCTCACTGTCAGGCTGCATCCGATAACGATAAAACGGGCAAGCAGGGTTTTTACCGCTGGCGGGCCTGAGCGAGTGTGCATGTGTCATCCTTCAAGAAGAGGGTAGGGGGCGGGGTATCTGCGGATGTTGGCGTTGACGTATGACAGCGTCGTGACAGGAAGTGGCGTGGTGATTTTCCAGCACGGCGCACCTGGATGAAGCAAAAATCTCACTGAATGCTTGACTTCTCCTTTTCAATCAGTAACATACGGCGCATTCCGCGATAGCTCAGTTGGTAGAGCAAATGACTGTTAATCATTGGGTCCCTGGTTCGAGTCCAGGTCGTGGAGCCAGATAGTAAAAAGCCTGCAGAAATGCAGGCTTTTTTTTGCCTGGAATTTGTCCCAGACACTCGATTCAGGCGTGCCCTCGAAACAGGCAATATTCGGCTGGCATGCACACCGCACAAGGACGAAATCCCGCGGCGATAGCCGTCGCTTCATCGAGAAAAAACACGCGATTTTTCACGTAGCCGCCACGCGCAATGGCTCGTAGCGCCGCACGACAGTCGAGCTTTCCATAGCGCTTGCCGCGGCGGTGGCCGCCCAGCATTCCCGGCTCGGGGCTTGGGAAGGGTTTTGCGTCGGCGCCCATCAGCATCCACATGTTTTTGTCAGCCATCGCTTGTCCTCCTGCCGTAGCAACCTGCGGTACCTCCGCCATGTATCGCCGATCAGATCGGCTAGCACACCCGGTTTCTTGCTTTTTTTATCGCTCAAAAAGGGTCAAAGTCGGGCACGCTATCCATTTCTGCTTTTCGACAGGATTCGAACATGTCAAAACTTCCCGAAACCTCCACCGATCCCTACCAATGGCTTGAAGACGTCGACGGCGAGCAATCGATGCACTGGGTGCAAGCCCAGAACCTCAAGACCGAAGACCGGTTCGCCCGCTCCGACAGCTTCCAGCAGATCAAGGCCGATGTGCTGGAGATGCTGGACTCGGACAGCAACATCCCCCACGTCGACAAGGTCGGCGCCTATTACTACAACTTCTGGATGGACGCCGCTCACCCGCGGGGCCTGTGGCGTCGCACCACGCTTGAGGAGTACCGCAAGCCGCAGCCCGCCTGGGAAACGCTGCTGGACCTTGATGCACTGAACGCCGCCGAAGGCGAAAACTGGGTGTGGCACGGTGCTGACTATTTGCGCCCGGACTACCAGCGCTGTCTGCTGGCGTTGTCCCGTGGCGGGGCGGACGCGAGTGTCACCCGGGAGTTTGATCTGGCCACCAGGACCTGGGTCGAAGACGGCTTCCAGTTGCCCGAGTCCAAGGGTGGCCTGGGCTGGATCGACCGTGACAACGTCTATGTCTTCACCGATTTTGGTGAAGGGACGATGACCCGCTCCGGTTACCCGCGCATCGTCAAACAGTGGCAGCGCGGTACACCGCTGAGTGCCGCCCGTGTTGTCTACGAAGGCAGGCTGGATGATATGTACATCGCGGCGATGCACGACGACACGCCCGGCCATGAGCGTGACTTCGTCAGCCGCACGCTGGCGTTCTACAACAACGAGCTGTACCTGCGGGGCAGCGACAACCAGTTAAGCAAAATCGACGCGCCGAACTCGGCGGAAAAGTCGGTGTACAAAGACTGGCTGCTGCTGGAACTGCGGGAGGACTGGGCGCTCGATGAGGTGTTTGCGGCCGGCTCGTTGCTGGCGATCCGGTTTGATCGCTTCATGGCAGGCCAGCGGGATTTCGACGTGCTGTTCGCTCCTACGGACAGCACCTCGCTGGCGGGGTTTTTCTGGACGCTGAATCACCTGGTGCTGAACGTACTGGATCACGTCAAGAATCGCCTCAGTGTGCTGACTACCGGCGCAAACGGATGGCAGCGCAGCGAGTTCACCGGCGCGCCCGGCATGGGGACGGTGTATGCCAGCGCGGTGGACAGCGACGACAGTGATGCCGTCTGGCTGGTGACCACTGACTACCTGACGCCGACCACCTTATCGCTGGCCGAGATCGGTCATCCGCCCGAGGTACTGAAAACCCTGCCGGCATTTTTCGATTCCAGCCAGCACATGATCGAGCAGCACTTCGCGGTCTCCAGGGATGGCACCCGTGTGCCGTATTTCGTGGTGCGCGGGAAAGACTTGCCACTCGATGGCACGGCGCCGACCTTGCTCTATGGCTACGGCGGCTTTGAATACTCCCTGACCCCGCATTACTCCGGTGAAGTAGGCCGCGCCTGGCTCTCGAAAGGCGGGGTGTATGTGGTTGCCAACATTCGCGGTGGCGGTGAATACGGTCCTCGCTGGCACCAGGCAGCACTCAAGCAGAACCGTCCGCGCGCCTATGAAGATTTTGCCGCAGTGGCCCAAGACTTGATTGATCGCGGGATTACTTCACCCCGACACCTGGGCGCGGAGGGTGGTAGTAACGGTGGTCTGTTGGTCGGCAATATGCTGACCCAATACCCTGAACTGTTCGGTGCAATCGTCTCCCAGGTGCCCCTGCTCGACATGCAGCGCTATCACCTCTTGTTGGCCGGAGCGTCGTGGATGGGGGAATACGGCAATCCGGACGAGCCTGAAGAGTGGGCGTACATCCAGACGTTTTCGCCGTACCACCTGTTCGATCCGGCGAAGGCCTACCCGCCGGTGTTTTTCCTGACCTCGACCCGCGATGACCGGGTGCATCCAGCCCACGCCCGCAAACTGGCGGCGAAGATGATCGACGCCGGCAAGGACGTGACGTACTACGAAAATATCGAAGGTGGGCACGGCGGGGCGGCGGACAATGCACAGGCTGCGCATATGAGTGCGCTGGTCTACAGCTTTTTGTGGGAGAAGCTGAGCGTCAGCCGCGACTAACCTGCGCCGGCAGTTGCCAGATTGCCGATCAACCATTCACTGAAGCACCGTGCCAGCGGGTTGTTCTCGCTGTCACGGTGGGTCAGCAAGGCCCAGTTTGGGCCGCGAATGGTTGCCTCTACCAGCGGCTGCAATAGCCCGCTCTCCAGCGCCTGGCGACTCAATAACCGGCTGACCAGCGCAATCCCCAACCCCGTACACGCCGCATCCAGCAACAGCCCGGGGTCAGAGAAATTCAGCCCCTGATCCTTCTGCCCCACATCAATCCCGGCCTCTACCGCCCAATGGCTCCAATCCATCTCCCGCTCGCCGTGGAGGGTGGTGCGTTGCTCCTTGGGCAGTGCCAACACGCGCGGATGGCACGCCGGGAAAAGGCGGTCGGCATGCAGCACCTTGAAGCTGCATTCGGCTTGGGAACTGATGTCGTCGCGCACGGCGAGGTCGATGGTCTGGCTGGCCATGTCCGGGACTTCGTCGGTGCTGAATATCCACAGGTCCACTTCAGGGTGCTGGCGGCGGAAATCTTCCAGGCGCGGCAACAGCCAGTGGCGGGCGAAGGTTGGCGTGGTGTTGAGCACCAGTTGATTGGGTTTGCGGTACTGCCCCAGGCGACGAACCCCCACGGCCAATTGCTGCAATAACGCCTGGGTGGTGCTGAGGAAATCGTGCCCGGCATCGGTCAGGCTGACGCTGCGCCCACTGCGGAAAAACAGCGGTTGTTCCAGGTACGCCTCAAGGCTGCGAATTTGCTGGCTGATTGCCGATTGGGTGAGGTGCAGTTCCTCGGCGGCCTTGTGGAAACTGCCCAGCCGGGCGGCGGCTTCGAAGCCGCGGAGGGTGCCCAGGGGCGGCCAATGGTTAAGCATGCTGATAAGTTCCTCTAATCAGTTTTCCACAAAATCCATCGTTTGTTTGCCCGTTTTTACAGCCGTAGCATGCATGCCAAGACCTAGCAGACAGTTTTCATTGAACACAATGACTTAACTCAAAGGTATTTGTCATGCAGCAGAATGAAATTCAGGACAGTGGCTGGTGGATGCCGGCGGAGTGGGCCAGGCATGCGGCGACGTGGATGGTCTGGCCGCATAACCAGGCGCTTTGGGAGTCTGGCTGGGGCGTTACGTTGCCGCTGGTGCAGGAGGACTTTGCCCGTGTCGCCAATGCCATCGCGCGTTTTGAACCGGTGAAAATGATCGTCGATCCTTCGGCCGTCGACAGCGCCAGGGCATTGTGCGGGCCGAACATTGCACTGATCGAAGTGGCGGTGGACGACAGTTGGTGTCGCGACTCCGGCCCGAGCTTTGTGTGCCACCCGCAACAGGGCCTCGCCGGTGTGAGCTGGCGCTTCAATGCGTGGGGTGGCAAGTCGGCCCATGACCTGGACGAAAGCCTGGCCCGCCGCGTGCTCAATCACATAGGCACGGAATGCTTCGGCACGCCGTTGAGCAACGAAGGCGGCGCGATTCATGTGGACGGCGAGGGCACGTTGATTACCACCGAATCGGTGTTGCTCAATCCCAACCGTAACCCTGGGATGACTAAGGCCGAGATCGAGGCGATCTTCACGCGTTTGCTGGGCGTGAAAAAAACCATCTGGCTGCCAGGGGATCCCGACTATGTGACCGGCGACATGACCGACGGCCATGTGGATGGCGTGTGCGCCTTCGCCCGTCCGGGCGTGTTGCTGGTGGACGCCACCCACGACAAACACTCGGTGTACGCCGAGGTGGTACGGGAAAATCGCCGGGCCCTGGAGTTGGCCACCGACGCCCAGGGCCGGCGCTTCGAGCTGATCGAGCTGTATGAAGCCACCGACGCCGTAGACACCGAGGCCGAAGTGTTTTGCGCCTCCTACACCAACTTTTACCTCGCTAACGACGCGATCATCATGCCGGCCTATGGCATTGACGCCGACCAGGTGGCCGCCGATGTATTGGCCCGGGCGTTTCCGGGGCGCGTGGTGGTGCCGGTACGGATCAATCACCTGGCCCATGGCGGCGGCGGTGTGCATTGCATCACCCAGCAGCAACCCGCCTGGCCGGTAAAGGGGTGATGCCATGTCCGTACTGACGATTGCTGTCACGCAAATGCCCTGCACCTGGGACCTGCCCAAGAATCTGGATCTGGCCGAACAATTGGTGCGTGATGCGGCCAGCAAAGGCGCGCAAGTGATCCTGCTGCAGGAGCTGTTTGCCACGCCGTATTTTTGCATTGAGCAGCATCACAAACACCTCGCGCTGGCGCAGGAATACCGGCACAGCGCGGTGCTCAAACGCTTCGCCGCCCTGGCCCGGGAACTGGGGGTGGTGCTGCCCCTCAGTTGGTTCGAAAAGGCCGGCAATGCCTGTTTCAACTCATTGAGCGTGGCAGATGCGGATGGGCAGTTACTCGGGGTGTACCGCAAGACCCATATCCCCAACGCCATCGGTTATCAGGAGAAGGAATACTTCAGCCCCGGCGATACCGGCTTTCGGGTCTGGGACACGGCATTCGGGCGCATCGGCCTGGGCATCTGCTGGGATCAGTGGTTCCCCGAAACCGCGCGCTGCCTGGCGCTGATGGGCGCCGAAGTGTTGTTGTTTCCCACGGCCATCGGTTCTGAGCCGGGCTGCGCGACCCTGGACTCACGGGACCATTGGCAGATGACCATGCGTGGGCATGCGGCTGCCAACCTCGTGCCGGTGGTCGCCTCGAACCGTGTCGGCCGCGAGGTGGCGACCACCGACCCGACCTTGCAGATGGACTTCTACGGCTCGTCCTTCATTTGCAATCACAAGGGCAAGTTGCTCGCCGAAGCGGACCGCGACAGCACCGGTGTGCTGGTGCATCGCCTGGATCTAGCGGCGATGCGCGAGGACCGCTTGACCTGGGGCATCTACCGCGACCGTCGCCCGGAAATGTATGGCGGGCTGTTGAGTCTGGATGGTCACCACACCTACCGAGGGCTTTGACATGAAGATGCCTTGCACGCTGTTGCTCTGCTGCCTGGCGCTGGCGCCGTCGCTGCACGCCGAAGAAAAGACCCTGAAGCTCTACAACTGGGCCGATTACTTCGCCGAGGACACGTTGTCGCGGTTTACCGCCGAAACCGGGATCAAGGTGATCTACGATGTGATGGACGGCAGCGAAACCCTGGAGGCCAAGCTGATGGCCGGCGGCAGCGGATATGACCTGATCTTCCCTGGCGACACCGTGGGCGAACGGCTCATGCGTGCAGGCAGCCTGCAACCGCTGGATCAGTCCAGGCTCACCGCCCTGAATGATATCGAGCCCGGTTTGCAGAAGCTGCGCACGCACTACACCTACTCGAACACCGCCACCGTTCCCTACACCTGGGGCACCATCGGCCTGACCTACAACACCGAGCAAATCAAGCAGCGCCTGCCGGATGCGCCGGTCAACAGCCTCGACCTGTTGTTCAAGCCGGAGCTGGCCGCGAGGTTCGCCGACTGCGGGATTTCCCTGATCGACTCACCGGACGAAGTGCTGGCGGTAGCACTCAACTATTTGGGGCGTGACCCACGCAGTGCCAAGCCGGCAGACCTGGCCGCCGCCAGCGAGTTGTTGCTCAAACTGCGGCCCTACATTCGCAAATTCCAATCGCAACCGGTGACCGACCTGGTGAACGGCAACCTGTGCCTGTCCCTCGGCTACAGCGGCGACATGACCCAGGCACAACGGGCGGCGGATGCTGCCGGCAAAAAGGTTACGTTCGACTATCGCATCCCCCGCGAAGGCACGACGGTGTGGATGGACACCATGGCGATCCCGGTCGATGCCCGGCATCCGGAGTACGCCTACGCGTTTATCAATTTCGTGATGCGCCCGGAGAACATGGCGGCGATCAGTAACTTCACCGGCTATCCCACCGCGAACGCCAAGGCGCGCCCGGAGGTGGACCCGGCGATGCGCAACAACCTGCAGATTTACCCGGACGAGGCCACGTTCGAGCGCCTGATCCCGGGTAAGGACATTCCCCAGGCGGACATGCGTGCGCGCATGCGGGTCTGGACCAAGTTCAAGACCGCTACGGTCAAATGATTCAACTTCCAGAGGCACTTATGGCGACACGTCGCGAATTCATCAAACAGGTATCGGTGGTCGCCACCCTGGGCGCAGCCGCGTCTTTCGGGTTGGGCCCAGGCTGGGTACAGGCCGCCAAAAAGGGGAGCTGGATCATGCCGGACGAAGGTGAAAAACATCAGCAAGCGTTCATCGCCTTTGGCGCGCAAGAGGCCATTCACGAGGACTTCACGCCTGACGTACAAGAAGCCCTGGGCCGGATCGCCCGCGCCATCGCCCGTCACGAGCCGGTGACCGTGTTCTGCCGCGAGGAGGAGCGGGTGCTGGCCGAAGAAAAATGCGGCACCCACAACACCACATTCGTGGTCACGGAGCTGGACGACATCTGGATGCGCGACACCGGCGCCAATTTTGTCATCGATGGCCAGGGCGGGCTGGGCGCCGTGGATTTCAACTTCAATGGCTGGGGCAATAAACAACAGCACGCCGAGGATGCGCAGTTGGCCGCCCTGGTGGCTGAAGTCACCGAGGCCCAGTCGATTCGCAGCGAACTGGTGGGCGAGGGCGGCGCCATCGAGGTGGATGGCCACGGCACCGGAATCATGACCGAAAGCAGCTGGATCAATGCCAACCGCAATCCCGGCTGGAGCAAGGCGGATGTCGAGGCCGAGCTGAAGGAACGCCTGGGCCTGCGCAAGATCATCTGGCTACCGGGCATCAAGGGCAAAGACATCACCGATGCCCACGTCGATTTTTATGCACGCTTCGTCAAGCCAGGCGTGGTGATTGCCAACCTCGACACCGACCCCGAATCCTATGATCACAAGGTCACGCTGGCGCACCTCGACATCCTCAAGCAGGCCACCGATGCGGACGGCCGGCCGCTGCAGGTGCACACCGTGTCGCCGCCGCTTAATCCACGCAAGAGCCGGTTCAGTCGGAACAATCCGGATTTCGCGCCGGGTTATATCAACTACTTCGTCATCAATGGGGCGGTGATTGCACCCGAGTTCGGCGACAAGTTGGCCGACGCAAAAGCCTTTGAGCTACTGTCCAGGCTCTACCCGGAGCGCGAGGTGGTGCAGCTCAATATCGATGCAATCGCGGCGGGTGGTGGGGGGATTCATTGTGTGACCAGTCACCAGCCGTTGGTTTAGGCGGGGGCGGCCAATGCCAGCTTCAGATGACGGTACGCCTCGACCAGCTGGGCCTGGGTAAAGCCCAGGTTTCTCCCGCTGGGATTGGGCAGAACCCACACAGCCGCATGCCCCAGGGTATGCGGTTGAAGCCCCCAGGCAATCTGCTTCTGCCCGCTCAACGCGCTATAGGCTGCCTTTCCCAGAAACGCCACATACCGTGGCGCATAACGTGCGATCTTGCGTTCAAAACTCGCCGCTGCCGCCCTGAATTCATCCGCTGACAACTGATCCGCCCTGGCTGTAGGCCGCTCCACCACCGTGGTCAGTCCGCACTGGTACTGCAGGATCGTGCGGTCGTTTTCCGGCTGCACTTCATGGGGCGTAAACCCGGCCAGGTGCAGCGTGCGCCAGAACCGGTTGCTCCTGCCCATAAAGTGATGGCCGGTGGCGGCGGCCTTCAGGCCGGGGTTTATGCCGCAGAAAATCACGGCCAGGTCTTTGGTCAGAATGTCTTCGAGTGTTTCGTTCATGCTGAGTCTCAGGCAAGTGTCTCCGACAACCTTCGGAATAACACAGGGGAGCGATCTGGCCTATAGATTAAGTCGCGAAAGTTGTCACATACGGCTGATACGCTGGCTTCTTCCAAGGACGGTTGAGGCTCACTATGAAAAGCACGGCGTTCACCTTTACGCTCATCCTCCTGTCAGTCGCCGCTCACGCCGATGACCCCGCATCGGTACTGGGACACGCCTTTGGCTCTCTCGGCTGCGTCGACTTGAAAAACCCGGACGGCAAGGCCATTTGCGAAGCCCGGGCCCTGTCCAATGGCAGCGGTTGCCAGGGCTTGTCTAGCCAGGCGATGCGGGATAAATGCCTGGATGAAGGCTTGTATCCCACCAGCAGCCGCGACCGCCCGAAACACGTCAGGAAGATTGTGTTGATCGACCCGTTTTTGAAGGCAGAAACCAGGCCTGCGGTGCCCCTGTCGGAAAGCGAGATCAAGAGATTTGAAGAGTGGTATGGGCTCAAGAAAGCAGCGCAGTGAGGCGGTGCTGATGAGATCGTTCATTCGCGTCAAATTGCGATGGATCGAAGAGCGGATGGGGTGTTGAGGTGGGGGTGTAAATCAACGGCTTGTCCACTGGCCGGGCGGCACCACGCAAAAGCGCTGGGCCGGGTAGTCGATCAGTATGTAGTTGCCTTTGAATTGTTCCAGGCCCAGGAAGTTGTGGGTGCCTCTTTCCTGGGGCAGGCTTTTTGCTTTGTTGAAGGGCGCTCGGTGTTGTTTTTGTTGTGGGTGAGCTTAGTTGGGATTGGGGGGATTTCTTGGCTTCGCGGGGGGATTCCTGCGTACATATCCATTTCTTCGGTAACGGCGGCTTATGGTTCCGCTCTTACAGCGGGTCACTTTTGGCAAACGCCCCAAAAGTAACCAAA
>NZ_JAAAFU010000019.1:0-161165 GCF_019352905.1 Pseudomonas sp. Xaverov 83
GGTGAAGATCTCAAAAACCCGATTTCCAGTAGACCGTAAGGCTGCTCCGCTTAAGTGAACAGCATTACGCAGCGATGCGGGCCTTTTTTATGCAAAATTTCCAGGTCAACAGAAATCAACTGTGGGAGCCGGGCTTGCCCGCGATAGCGGTCTGTCAGCTAATGCATCTGGTGCCTGACACGCCGCCATCGCAGGCAAGCCAGCTCCCACATTTTTACTGTGTATATCCTTTGGCTACGCGGCCTGCTGGAATTGCTGGCGGTACTGGTTGGGCGACAGCTCGGTGTGCTGCCGGAACAGCCGTGCAAAGAAGCTTGCGTCGTCGTAACCCACTTCATAACTGATGGTCTTGATGCTTTTACGGCTGCCGGACAGCAAGCCCTTGGCCGTCTCGATTCGCAACCGTTGCAGGTAATGCAGCGGCTTGTCGCCGGTGGCGGTCTGGAAGCGGCGCATGAAGTTGCGGATGCTCATGCCGTGTTCCCGGGCCACGTCTTCGAAGCGGAACTTGTCGGCGAAGTGCTCTTCGAGCCAATGCTGGATCTGCAGGATGATCACGTCCTGGTGCAGCTTCTGGCCGCCAAAACCGATGCGCCCGGGCGCATAGCTGCGCTGCACTTCATAAAGGATATCGCGGGCCACGGCCTGAGCGATGTTGGCGCCGCAGAAGCGTTCGATCAGGTAGATGTAGAGGTCGCAGGCCGAGGTGGTGCCGCCGGCGCAGTAGAGGTTGTCGGCGTCGGTCAGGTGCTTGTCCTGGTTCAGTTGCACCTTGGGAAAGCGTTCGCTGAAGGCGTTGAAGAAGCGCCAGTAGGTGGTCGCTTCCTTGCCGTCCAGCAGGCGGGCTTCGGCGAGCCAGAACACGCCGGTGGCCTCGCCGCACAGCACGGCGCCACGGGCATGTTGTTCGCGCAGCCAGGGCAGCACTTGTGGATAGCGTTGGCACAGTGAGTCGAAGTCGTCCCAGAAGGCCGGGAGCACGATGATGTCGGCGTTTTCGAGGCCGCCGTCCACCGGCATGATCACATCGCTGAAGCTGCGCACCGATTGCCCATCGGGGCTGACCAGGCGCGTTTCGAAGGCGGGAGTAAGGCCCTGGCCCAGCTGTTTGCCGTAGCGCAGGCTCGCGAGGTGGAAGAAATCCTTGGCTTGCATGAGGGTTGAAGCGAATACCCGATCAATGGCCAAAATGCTGACGCGCCGCAAGGGCGTGGAGATTTGGTTAGACATAATTTCATTTATTCTTATAGGGGAAAGTGGTCACCAGACGGCTGGATCGTCTTATTTTTTGTCGCATGTGTCCAGTGTCCTGTGACGCCTTCGCGGCTTAGGCTCTGTGATCCCGGTCTTGTCCGACAATTCACGCAGGTGACCCATGATTCCCAGAACCTTGTTCAGCTCGGAGCACGAACTCTTCCGCCAGAGCGTGCGCACCTTCCTCGAAAAAGACGCGGCGCCGTTCCACGGGCAATGGGAAAAGCAGGGCTATATCGACCGTAACCTGTGGAACAAGGCAGGGGAGGCGGGGATGCTCTGCTCGCATTTGCCGGAAGAGTACGGCGGCCTCGGGGCGGACTTTCTCTACAGCGCCGTGGTGATCGAAGAGATCAGCCGCCTGGGACTGACCGGGATTGGTTTCTCCCTGCATTCGGACATCGTCGCGCCGTACATCCTGCATTACGGCAGTGAAGCGCTGAAGCACAAGTACCTGCCCAAATTGATCTCCGGGGAGATGGTCACGGCCATCGCCATGACCGAGCCGGGTGCCGGGTCCGACCTGCAAGGGGTCAAGACCACCGCTGTACTGGACGGTGATGAATACGTGATAAACGGTTCAAAGACATTCATCACTAATGGCTTCCTGGCGGACCTGGTGATTGTCGTCGCCAAGACCGATCCCAAGGCGGGTGCCAAGGGCACCAGTCTTTTTCTGGTGGAGGCCAACACGCCGGGCTTCGACAAAGGCAAACGACTGGAGAAGGTCGGGATGAAGGCCCAGGATACGTCGGAGCTATTCTTCCAGGATGTGCGGGTACCTAAGGAGAATCTGCTGGGGCAGGCGGGGATGGGCTTTGCCTATCTGATGCAGGAGTTGCCGCAGGAGCGTCTGACGGTGGCGATTGGTGCGCTGTCGTCAGCCGAGGCGGCGTTGCAATGGACGCTGGAGTACACCCGCGACCGCAAGGCGTTCGGCAAGGCGATCATCGACTTCCAGAACACCCGCTTCAAACTGGCGGAGATTGCGACGGAAACCCAGATTGGCCGGGTGTTTGTCGATAAGTGCATGGAACTGCACCTCGAAGGCAAGCTTGATGTGCCGACGGCCGCGATGGCCAAGTACTGGGCCACAGACTTGCAATGCAAAGTGCTGGATGAGTGTGTGCAACTGCACGGGGGTTACGGTTTCATGTGGGAATACCCGATTGCACGGGCGTGGGCAGATGCGCGGGTGCAGCGGATTTATGCGGGGACGAATGAGATCATGAAGGAGATTATTGCGCGGGCGCTTTGAATTCTTGGTGTTTTTGAGGGCCTCTTCGCGAGCAAGCCCGCTCCCACATTCGACCGGGTTCCACCTTTGGAATGCAGTCGAATGTGGGAGCGGGCTTGCTCGCGAAGGCGGTCTAGGAATCAATCAAGGCGCAGGGTTCGGATGATCCTTCTGGATCGCCTCGATCCCCGCCAGCACCTCATCCGACAGTTTCAGATCGGCACTGGCGATGTTGCTGTCCAACTGCTCCAGAGTCGTGGCGCCAATGATGTTGCTGGTCACGAAGGGTTGCTGGGTCACAAACGCCAATGCCATCTGCGCCGGGTCCAGGCCGTGCTCACGGGCCAGTGCCACGTAACGGCTGCACGCAGCTTCCGACTGCGGGTTGAAGTAGCGGCTGAAACGGCTGTAGAGGCTCAGGCGACCCTTGGCCGGGCGTGCGCCACCTTCGTATTTGCCGCTGAGCATGCCAAACGCCAGTGGTGAATAAGCCAGCAAGCCACATTGCTCACGGATGGCGATTTCCGCCAGGCCCACTTCAAAGCTGCGGTTGAGCAGGTTGTAGGGGTTCTGGATCGACACCGCGCGGGTCCAGCCACGGGCTTCGGCCAGGGCCAGGAACTTCATGGTGCCCCACGGGGTTTCGTTGGACAGGCCGATGTGGCGGATCTTGCCGGCCTTGACCTGCTCATCCAGCGCTTCAAGGGTTTCTTCCAGCGGCGTCAGGTCTTCTTCGGCCTTGTGCTTGTAGCCCAGTTGGCCGAAAAAGTTGGTGCTCCGCTCCGGCCAGTGCAGCTGGTAGAGGTCGATCCAGTCGGTTTGCAAGCGCTTGAGGCTCGCGTCCAGGGCTTCGGCGATGTGCTTGCGGTTGTGCTTGAGGCTGCCATCGCGGATGTAGTCGATGGTGTTGCCGGGGCCGGCGATCTTGCTGGCGAGGATCCAGTCGGCACGGTCGCCGTGGCTTTTGAAGTAATTACCGATGTAGCGCTCGGTGGTGGCGTAGGTATCTGCCTTGGGCGGTACCGGGTACATTTCCGCGGTGTCGAGGAAGTTGATCCCGGCGGCCTTGGCCCGTTCGATCTGTGCGAAGGCCTCTGCCTCGCTGTTCTGCTCGCCCCAGGTCATGGTGCCCAAGGCTATCGCGCTCACGTTCAGATCGGTTCGGCCCAGCTGTCGATAGTCCATCGGGTACTCCTTCAGGGAAAACAATCATAAAAGCAGGTTGAAATTTTTTTGGCAATCTGCATAATTGCCCACCTCTTTCTGCAGTGGAAGTGATGCGCCGCCTGCCGAAGAATCTTGCCGTTGAACGGACGCGCCGACCCGAGCCCCCGATAGCGTCTGTATCCGGCTGCCTTTGACTTGTCAAAGTACGCACTATTCAGTAAGATCCGCCGTCTAATTTACAGGGCGGCCCCTGAGGCTATTAAAGAATGACAACTTTTACTGCAAAACCAGAAACAGTTCAGCGCGACTGGTTTGTCGTCGACGCCGCTGGTCAGACCCTGGGTCGTCTGGCCACTGAAGTCGCCAGCCGTCTGCGTGGCAAGCACAAGCCTGAGTACACCCCTCACGTTGATACCGGTGACTACATTGTCATCATCAACGCCGAGCAGGTACGTGTTACCGGCAACAAAGCGCAAGACAAAATGTACTACCGTCACTCCGGTTTCCCAGGCGGTATCAAGTCTTCGAACTTCGAAGGCCTGATCTCCAAAAAGCCTGAAGCCCCGATTGAAATCGCGGTCAAAGGTATGCTGCCGAAGGGCCCACTGGGTCGCGACATGTATCGCAAGCTGAAAGTCTATGCGGGCGCTGCTCACCCTCATGCTGCTCAGCAGCCCCAAGAACTGAAGTTTTAACGGAATAGTTCATTATGTCGGCGACTCAAAATTACGGCACTGGCCGTCGCAAAACCGCTACCGCTCGCGTTTTCCTGCGTCCGGGTACTGGTAACATCTCGATCAACAACCGCACTCTGGAAAACTTCTTCGGTCGCGAAACTGCCCGCATGGTAGTTCGTCAGCCGCTGGAATTGACCGAGACCGTTGAAAAGTTCGACATCTACGTCACCGTTATCGGTGGCGGTGTAAGTGGTCAAGCTGGCGCAATCCGCCACGGTATCACTCGCGCTCTGATGCAGTACGACGAAACCCTGCGTGGCGCTCTGCGCAAAGCTGGCTTCGTGACTCGCGATGCTCGTGAAGTTGAACGTAAGAAAGTTGGTCTGCGTAAAGCGCGTAAGCGTCCGCAGTACTCGAAGCGTTAATTCGCTTTTACGTTCCAGAAAACGCCCAGCCTCCTCACGGAGCTGGGCGTTTTTTATTGCCTGCTATTTATGTAAAAAAAACTCTGTGACAACTTGCCACATCCGTAGAGCCCCTATACTCAAAGGCTTGGAGCCAGTGCCGGGGGTAATTACCTTGTCAGACGTGGGGCTTTTCATTACCATTCGGCAAAATTTTTATAAGTTCAGATTTAACACTTAGTAGACGCCTGATTTAACAGGCCACAAAGCTGATGGGAGAGGACTGAATGAGCAATGACGGCGTGAATGCAGGCCGGCGTCGCTTCTTGGTAGCAGCCACATCCGTGGTGGGTGCTGCAGGAGCGGTGGGGGCTGCGGTCCCGTTCGTGGGGTCATGGTTTCCCAGTGCCAAGGCGAAAGCCGCAGGTGCACCGGTGAAGGTGAATATCAGCAAGATCGACCCAGGCCAGCAAATGATTGCTGAATGGCGCGGTCAGCCAGTGTTCATCGTTCGTCGTACCGAGGAAATCCTGGGAAATCTGAAGAAGATCGAGGGCCAGCTGTCCGACCCCGACTCGAAGAATTCCGACCAACCCGCTTACGTCGATAAGGAAATTCGCTCGATCAAGCCGGAGATTCTGCTGCTGATCGGTATCTGCACCCACTTGGGTTGCTCTCCCACCTTCCGCCCGGAAGTGGCGCCTGCGGACCTGGGCAAGGACTGGGTCGGGGGCTATTTCTGCCCGTGCCATGGTTCTCACTACGACCTCGCTGGCCGCGTCTACAAGTCACAACCTGCACCACTGAACCTGCCAGTTCCGCCACATCACTACGAGACTGACAGTGTCATTGTCATTGGCGTCGACGAGGGGGAGAAAGCCTGATGAGCAAGTTCATGGATTGGGTGGATGCGCGCTTCCCCGCGACCAAAATGTGGGAAGACCATCTCAGCAAGTACTACGCACCGAAGAATTTCAACTTCTTCTATTTCTTTGGCTCCCTGGCACTTTTGGTACTGGTCAACCAGATCGTTACCGGTGTCTGGCTGACGATGAGCTACACCCCGTCGGCCGAAGAAGCCTTCGCCTCCGTCGAGTACATCATGCGCGACGTCGAGTACGGCTCGATCCTGCGTCTGCTGCACTCCACCGGCGCCTCTGCGTTCTTCATCGTCGTCTACATGCACATGTTCCGTGGTTTGCTCTACGGGTCGTACCAGAAGCCCCGCGAGCTGGTGTGGGTGTTCGGCATGCTGATCTACCTGGCGCTGATGGCCGAGGCCTTCATGGGCTACCTGCTGCCGTGGGGCCAGATGTCCTACTGGGGTGCCCAGGTGATCATCTCGCTGTTTGGTGCGATCCCGGTCATCGGCAACGACCTGACCCAGTGGATTCGTGGTGACTACCTGATTTCCGGGATCACCCTGAACCGCTTCTTCGCCTTGCACGTGGTGGCCTTGCCGATCGTGATTCTCGGCCTGGTGGTGCTGCACATTCTGGCGTTGCACGAAGTGGGTTCGAACAACCCCGACGGCGTGGACATCAAGAAGCACAAGGACGAAAACGGCGTACCGCTGGACGGCATTCCGTTCCACCCGTACTACACCGTGAAAGATATCGTCGGCGTGGTGGTGTTCCTGTTCATCTTCTGCTCGATCGTGTTCTTTTTCCCGGAGATGGGCGGTTATTTCCTCGAGAAACCAAACTTCGAACAGGCGAACGCCTTCAAGACTCCGGAACACATTGCGCCGGTCTGGTACTTCACCCCGTTCTACGCGATCTTGCGGGCGATTCCCGACAAACTCATGGGCGTCATGGCCATGGGCGCGGCGATTGCGGTGCTGTTCGTGCTGCCTTGGCTCGACCGTAGCCCGGTCAAGTCCATGCGCTATAAGGGCTGGCTGAGCAAGATCTGGCTGTGGGTGTTCTGCATCGCGTTCGTGATCCTGGGTGTACTGGGCGTACTGGCGCCGACCCCGGAGCGTACGTTGCTGTCGCAGGTCTGCACCTTCCTGTACTTCGCCTACTTCATTCTGATGCCGTTCTACACCCGGCTCGAGAAGACCAAACCGGTACCGGAAAGGGTGACTGGCTGATGAAAAAATTATTCGTTGCATTCATTCTTGCGGCCCTGCCGCTGCTGTCTTTCGCCGCTGAACACGGCCCAGAGCTGGAAAAAGTCGACATCGACGTGTCGGACAAGGCCGCAATGCAGGACGGGCTGCGTACGTTCACCAACTACTGCATGGGCTGCCACAGCGCCAAGTTCCAGCGTTATGAGCGTGTGGCCGACGACCTGGGCATCCCCCATGATGTGATGCTCAGCCACTCGGTGTTCACCGGTGCGAAGATCGGCGACCACATGACCATCGGCATGCAGCCGACCGACGCCAAGACCTGGTTCGGGGCTGCGCCGCCCGACCTGACCCTGGTGGCCCGTGTACGGGGCACCGATTGGCTCTACGGCTACCTGAAATCCTTCTATGAAGACCCGTCGCGTCCCTACGGCGTGAACAACAAAGTCTTCCCGAACGTCGGTATGCCGAACGTTCTGGTCGGCCTGCAAGGCCGCCAAGTGGTAGGATGCAAGCAAGTACAAATCGTCGAAGACGGCAAGAAGCAGTATGATCCGCTCACCGGTACGCCTTTGACTCATGAAGCGTGCGATCAGCTGACCATAGTGCCGAAGACCGGCGCGCTGAACGAAGAGCAGTTCGACGAGAAGGTCAAGAATCTGGTGACCTTCCTGGCCTACTCGGCCAACCCAGTGAAGCTGCAGCATCAGCGCATTGGTACCTATGTGTTGCTGTACCTGGCCTTCCTCTTCGTGTTCGCCTATCTGCTGAAACGCGAATACTGGAAGGATGTGCATTGATCCAACCGTAAGTAATTGCTGTTAATCTTGCGCGCCCAGCGGCATCTCTGAAGGTAAGTCTGGTTTATCCAGGCGTCACGGAGATGCTCACTGGGCGCGCTCGTTTTTGAGCTTCCGATAATTTCAACAAGCGAGGAGGACCGCCATGGGCGTGACCAATCGGTTGGCCTGTTACTCCGACCCCGCCGACCACTATTCCCACCGAGTACGCATCGTGCTCGCAGAGAAGGGTGTCAGCGCAGAGATCATTACTGTGGAGGCTGGTCGTCACCCGCCGAAACTGATCGAAGTGAACCCTTACGGCAGCTTGCCCACCCTGGTCGATCGTGACCTGGCGTTGTGGGAGTCAACCGTGGTGATGGAATACTTGGATGAGCGTTATCCCCATCCGCCGTTGTTGCCGGTGTATCCGGTGGCGCGTGCCAACAGCCGCCTGCTGATCCATCGGATCCAGCGTGACTGGTGTGGCCTGGTGGACCTGATTCTGGATTCACGTAGCAAAGAAGCCGCCCGGGTTCAGGCGCGCAAGGAATTGCGTGAGAGTCTGACCGGTGTTTCGCCGTTATTTGCCGACAAACCTTTTTTCCTCAGCGAGGAACAAAGTCTGGTGGATTGCTGCCTATTACCCATACTCTGGCGCTTGCCGATTTTGGGCATTGAATTGCCGCGGCCTGCCAAGCCGCTGCTTGACTACATGGAGCGCCAGTTTGCGCGTGAGGCTTTCCAGGCGAGTCTGTCTGGTGTCGAACGCGATATGCGCTAAGGCTTAAGGAGCCGTTGATGAACTCCAGTCGACCTTACCTGGTCCGCGCGCTCTATGAGTGGATAGTGGACAACGATTGCACCCCGCACATGCTGGTCAATTCCGAGTTTCCCGCGGTTCAGGTACCGCAAGGTTTTGCCAGTGACGGACAAATCGTCCTGAACGTTTCACCTAGTGCCGTGCGACACCTGCACATGGACAATGAGGCGGTCAGCTTCGAAGGGCGTTTCGGCGGTGTGCCGCATACGCTGTTCGTGCCCATCGGCGCCATCCTTGGGATTTACGCCCGGGAAAATGGCCAGGGCATGGTGTTTGATCTGGAGTCGTCCCTTGCGGATGACGAAGCGATCGAGCTCGAAGGCGAAGATGATGTGCCGCCGCCGGATTCCGAGCCACCGCGTCCTACCGGTCGGCCGAGTCTGAAAGTGGTGAAGTAACAAGACGCGGGCCCTCGGGCCAGTGTTGAAAATGCCTCGGCGATGCCGGGGCATTTTTTTGTCTGGGGAAAACCTCGCCGGTTATAGATGAAAGTCATGACAGGACGGTGATCGTACAACCGCCATGGGCTATCATGCGTGCTTCAGATCGCCGAGACAGATGATTCATCATGGAAAACTCCAGCGCCGCCCCTCGTCTTCCCCGCAAGCGCCGCAGCCTTGCCCAGGAATTGGTCACGGTGTTGTCCGAGCAGATCCGCGACGGCCAACTCAAACGTGGCGACAAACTGCCCACTGAATCGGCGATCATGGACGCCCATGGGGTCAGCCGCACCGTGGTGCGTGAAGCCATCTCGCGATTGCAGGCGGCCGGGCAGGTGGAAACCCGCCATGGCATCGGCACCTTTGTGCTGGATACGCCAAGCCCCAGCGGTTTCCGGATAGACCCGGCCACTGTCGTTACCCTGCGGGATGTACTGGCCATCCTTGAACTGCGGATCAGCCTGGAAGTGGAGTCTGCCGGGCTTGCTGCCCAGCGTCGTAGCGACGAGCAATTGGCCGGCATGCGTGCAGCCCTCGATGCCCTGAACGAAAGTGCGGCCCACGCCGGTGATGCGGTGGCGTCGGACTTCCAGTTCCACCTGCAGATTGCCCTGTCCACCGGCAACCGCTACTTCACCGACATCATGACCCACCTGGGCACCAGCATCATTCCGCGCACGCGGCTGAACTCGGCACGCCTGGCCCATGACGACCAGCAGCACTACATGAGCCGCCTGAGCCGCGAACACGAAGAGATCTATGAAGCGATCGCTCGCCAGGACTCGGATGCGGCACGGGCGGCCATGCGTTTGCACCTGACCAACAGCCGTGAGCGGCTGCGCCATGCCCACGAAGAGGCAGAAGCGCAGCGCGGCTAATGCCTATTCAAATGTAGGAGCTGTCGAGCCCCGGCGAGGCTGCGATGCAGGCGCTGAGGTCTGGCAGGTTCACCGAGTCGATCCCATCGCAGCCTCGCTGAAGCTCGACAGCTCCCACAGATCTATGAAGCGATCGCTCGCCAGGACTCGGATGCGGCACGGGCGGCCATGCGGTTGCACCTGACCAACAGCCGTGAACGGCTGCGCCATGCCCATGAAGAGGCAGAAGCGCAGCGCGGCTAGTGCCTATTTAAATGTGGGAGCTGTCGAGCTTCAGCGAGGCTGCGATGCCGGCGCTGAGGTCTGGCAGGTTCAGCGAGTCGATCCCATCGCAGCCTCGCCGGGGCTCGACAGCTCCCACATTTGATTTTTGTTGCCTGGACTATTAGCTGGCCGGTTGGTTGGGCTTGTAGTCCTTGAGCAACAGATACGTACTCCAACCCCACCAGTCATTGGTCCACTGCTTGTCGTTCAGGTTGTTGACGTCCTTGCGCCGCAGCACCTTGTCGCCTTCTGCCTTGAACAGCGGTGAGAAGTTATTCGCCGGGTTTTGTGCGGCGTTCAGGTCCGGCACATACAGCGGCGCCTTGAAGTTGGCCGGGGAGGGCGCCACGCCACTGATAAAGGTTTCGAAGATCTCATCCGCCGATGCCTGTACGGCGCGCTTGACCATGGCTCGGTTGGCCGCGTCGCTGCTGTCGAAGTAGCGTTTATCACCGTAAGCGTGCCACTGATCGCCGAAGGCATTGCGCACATTGAGCCCGAACTTGCTGTCTTCATCGTGCATGAAGCGGCTGATCAGCGAGCCCAGTTCACCCGGGGTCACCACCGCCGCCAGTTGCTTGCGCGGTACCCGCAGGTGGCCGGCGGAAAACAGGTCGGTCAAAAAGTGATCAGCAAAGCTGTTCATGGCGTAAGCCAGTTCCAGCGCCTGGTCGGTGCCGGTCTGATGAGCGACGACGGCTTGTTGCAGGGCTGCCGTATGGCCCGCCAGATACGCCGCCAACGCCCATTCGCCGAAGTGGTCGGCATTGTCTGCCGCCAGTTTCAGGTAGCGTCCGAGTGGAATCAGAGCCGACACGGCACTGCCGCCGCCGGTGATGCGGTTCCATTCCTCGGACAAGGTGTCACCCAGTGCGTCATACGCTTCATGGGGTTGCTTGCCATCCTTGATCGCCTGGTTGACTGCATTGATCTCCTTTTGCATCACCGCGAGGATCTTGCCCGCTTCCTCTCGTGATGCCGGCAATACCGCCAACGAGTTGAACGCATCGGTAAAGCGCTGCACGCGGTCCGCAGGCGATGCGCCCTCGTTGATGGGGCGCCCGGGAATGCCATAGAAATCACCGCCCAGGGCAATGATCTGGCCGTAGCTCAGGGCCAGGCCGTTGGGCAGGTGCAATTCGACCTGCCGCGCGGGAATCGCCGGGGCGTCCTTGACGAAGCGCAACAAGGTATCGTCGCCGATGGCCGTGTGTTCTCCGCCTTCGAAGCGCAGGGTGGGTGGTCTTTTTTCAGGTGTGGCGAGTTCAAGATCTGACATGTTAGCTCCTTGCTATGTCGTAGGAATCTTCCGCAATAACTGTATGTATATACAGCTAAATCGAGCATAGAGGAATAATTTCCTACGTCAAGAACGTCGCGTTGACGCCTCAACCCATAGGAAGGTCGATGAATTGCAGTTGACGAATATTTTTATAGTTGTACGATGACGTACGACATTAAGATAACCGTCCGTAATCTCTCAACAGAAAGTCTTCGCCCAGGGTGTTCGAATAATGAATCCACAAGAACTGAAGTCCATCCTCTCTCACGGTCTGCTGTCTTTCCCGGTGACCGATTTCAACGCCCAGGGTGATTTCCACCAGGCGGGTTACATCAAGCGTCTGGAGTGGCTGGCCCCTTACGGCGCTACTGCCCTGTTCGCCGCTGGCGGCACCGGTGAGTTTTTCTCCCTGGCGGCCAGCGAATATTCGCAAGTGGTGAAAACTGCCGTCGATACCTGCGCCACCAGCGTGCCGATTCTTGCCGGTGTCGGCGGTGCCACCCGCCAGGCCATCGAGTACGCCCAGGAAGCCGAGCGTCTTGGTGCCAAAGGCTTGTTGCTGCTGCCGCACTACCTGACCGAAGCCAGCCAGGACGGGGTTGCCGCCCACGTTGAAGCGGTGTGCAAGTCGGTCAAGATCGGCGTCGTGGTCTACAACCGCAACGTCTGCCGCCTGACCGCGCCGCTGCTGGAACGCCTGGCCGAGCGCTGCCCGAACCTGATCGGCTACAAGGACGGCCTGGGTGACATTGAATTGATGGTGTCGATCCGCCGTCGTCTCGGTGACCGTTTCAGCTACCTGGGCGGCTTGCCGACTGCAGAGGTTTACGCCTCTGCCTACAAGGCCCTGGGCGTGCCGGTGTACTCCTCGGCGGTGTTCAACTTCATTCCAAAAACCGCGATGGATTTCTACCACGCCATTGCCCGGGAAGATCACGCCACCGTCGGCAAGATCATCGACGACTTCTTCCTGCCTTACCTCGACATCCGTAACCGCAAGGCCGGTTACGCCGTGAGCATCGTCAAGGCCGGGGCGAAAATCGTCGGCTATGACGCCGGCCCCGTGCGTACGCCGCTGACCGATCTGCTGCCGGAAGAATACGAAGCCCTGGCCGCGCTGATCGACAAGCAAGGCGCGCAATAACCCATCACCAAGGCCGCTGAGTAATCAGCGGCTTTTTGCGTCAGGAGAGAATTCGTGTCCCAAGCCAAGCGTTTTGAAAACTACATCGGTGGCCAGTGGGTTGCCGGCGCCGACTACTCGGCCAACATCAACCCGTCGGAGTTGTCTGATGTCATTGGCGAATACGCCAAGGCTGACCTCGCCCAAGTCCACGCGGCCATCGACGCTGCGCGCGCTGCATTCCCGGCGTGGTCCACTTCCGGCATCCAGGCGCGCCATGACTCCCTGGATAAAGTCGGCACCGAAATCCTCGCCCGTCGCGAAGAGCTGGGCACCCTGCTGGCCCGGGAGGAGGGCAAGACCCTGCCGGAAGCCATCGGCGAAGTGACCCGCGCCGGTAACATCTTCAAATTTTTCGCCGGTGAATGCCTGCGCCTGTCCGGCGACTACCTGCCGTCGGTGCGTCCGGGCGTAAATGTCGAAGTGACCCGCGAAGCGTTGGGCGTCGTTGGCCTGATCACCCCATGGAACTTCCCGATTGCCATCCCGGCCTGGAAGATCGCACCGGCCCTGGCCTACGGCAACTGCGTGGTGCTCAAGCCGGCTGAGCTGGTGCCGGGCTGCGCCTGGGCCCTGGCCGAAATCATCTCCCGCGCCGGTTTCCCTGCCGGTGTGTTCAACCTGGTAATGGGCAGCGGCCGTGTGGTTGGCGATGCCATGGTCAACAGCCCGAAAGTCGACGGCATTAGCTTCACCGGCTCGGTGGGCGTGGGTCGTCAGATCGCCGTCAGCTGCGTGTCGCGCCAGGCCAAGGTGCAGTTGGAAATGGGCGGCAAGAACCCGCAGATCATTCTCGACGACGCCGACCTCAAGCAAGCGGTCGAGTTGTCGGTGCAGAGCGCGTTCTACTCCACCGGCCAGCGTTGCACTGCGTCCAGCCGCTTTATCGTCACCGCCGGAATTCACGACCAGTTCGTCGCGGCCATGGCTGAGCGGATGAAGTCGATCAAGGTCGGCCACGCCCTGAAAACCGGCACCGACATTGGCCCGGTGGTTTCCCAGGCCCAGCTGGATCAGGACTTGAAGTACATCGACATCGGCCAGAGCGAAGGTGCCCGGTTGGTCAGCGGTGGCGAACTGGTGACGTGCGACACCGAAGGCTACTTCCTCGCGCCGACGCTGTTTGCCGACAGCGAAGCCGCAATGCGCATCAGCCGCGAAGAGATCTTCGGCCCGGTGGCCAACGTAGTGCGCGTGGCGGATTACGAGGCGGCGCTGGCGATGGCCAACGACACCGAATTCGGTCTCTCGGCCGGTATCGCTACCACGTCGCTGAAGTATGCCAACCACTTCAAGCGTCATTCCCAGGCCGGGATGGTGATGGTCAATCTGCCGACTGCCGGCGTGGATTACCACGTTCCATTCGGTGGCCGTAAGGGCTCATCCTACGGCTCGCGTGAGCAGGGTCGCTATGCGCAAGAGTTCTACACCGTGGTGAAAACCAGCTACATCGGTTCCTGACGGCAACACCCTGTGGCGGGTCCGTGCCCGCCACAGGCTTACAATTTGTTTACCCGCAAAAAAAATAATTAGTGGGAGTACATCTTCATGCAAGCGACCAAGCCGACCCATGTCCGCTATTTGATCCTGCTCATGCTGTTTCTGGTGACCACGATCAACTATGCCGACCGGGCCACCATCGCCATCGCCGGCTCCAGCCTGCAAAAAGACCTCGGCATCGACGCGGTCACCCTCGGTTACATCTTCTCCGCATTCGGTTGGGCCTACGTGGCCGGGCAAATTCCCGGTGGCTGGCTGCTGGACCGATTCGGTTCGAAAAAAGTCTATGCCCTGAGCATCTTCACCTGGTCACTGTTCACCGTGCTGCAAGGCTATGTCGGTGAATTCGGTGTATCCACGGCCATCGTTGCGCTGTTCATGTTGCGATTCCTGGTGGGCCTGGCTGAAGCGCCATCCTTTCCCGGAAATGCCCGCATCGTGGCGGCGTGGTTTCCTACGGCTGAACGGGGTACGGCCTCGGCCATCTTCAACTCGGCGCAGTACTTCGCCACGGTGTTGTTCGCGCCGCTGATGGGGTGGATCGTCTACACCTTCGGCTGGCAGCACGTATTCGTGGTGATGGGCGGCATCGGCATCGTGTTCTCGCTGATCTGGCTGAAAGTTATCCACAGCCCGCGCCAGCACCCGATGATCAACGAGGCTGAGCTCCAGCACATCGCTGCCAACGGGGCCATGGTCGACATGGACCAGGACAAGGGCAAAGGCAAGAAAACCGACGGGCCGAAGTGGGATTACATCCGTCAGTTGCTGACCAACCGCATGATGCTCGGCGTGTACCTGGGCCAGTACTGCATCAATGGCATTACCTATTTCTTCCTGACCTGGTTCCCGGTGTACTTGGTTCAAGAGCGCGGCATGACGATCCTCAAGGCCGGCTTCATCGCGTCCTTGCCGGCGATCTGCGGCTTTATCGGCGGCGTGTTGGGCGGAGTGATTTCCGACTACCTGCTGCGCAAGGGCCATTCGCTGACCTTCGCCCGCAAGGCGCCGATCATTGGTGGCTTGCTGATTTCCAGTAGCATCGTCGCGTGCAACTACGTGGACATCGAATGGATGGTGGTGGGCTTCATGGCCCTGGCCTTCTTCGGTAAAGGCGTTGGCGCACTGGGCTGGGCGGTGGTGTCCGACACTTCGCCGAAACAAATCGCAGGTTTGAGCGGCGGTCTGTTCAACATGTTCGGCAACCTGGCGTCCATCAGCACCCCGATCGTGATCGGCTACATCATCAGCACCACTGGCTCCTTCAAGTGGGCGCTGGTGTTCGTCGGTGCCAACGCGTTGCTGGCGGTGTTCAGTTACCTGGTGATCGTCGGCCCGATCAAGCGTGTGGTGCTCAAAGAGCCACCGGCCAAAGGCCCTGAGCTGACTAAACTTTCCCAAGCGCATTCCTGAAGGGGCCCGCGTCATGCAGTTGATTGAACATGCCGATTCGCCCCGCTCCATCCGTTTGCACGCGCTGGATAACGTGGTGATTGTGGTCAACGACCAGGGCGTACCGGCGGGGACCGAGTTTCCCGACGGCCTGGTGACGGTGGATTTCATTCCCCAAAGCCACAAGGTTACGCTGGAAGACATCCCCGAAGGCGGCCGGATCATTCGCTACGGCCAGACCATCGGTTATGCGTTGCGCCCGATTCCGCGCGGCAGTTGGGTCCAGGAAGATCAACTGCGCATGCCCACGGCGCCGCCGCTGGACAGCTTGCCGCTGTCCACCGAAGTGCCCGAGGCCCAGGCGCCGCTGGAGGGTTTTACCTTCGAGGGTTATCGCAATGCCGACGGCACCGTCGGCACGCGCAATATCCTCGGCATCACCACCACGGTGCAGTGCGTCACTGGGGTGCTGGACCACGCGGTGAAACGCATCAAGGACGAGTTGCTGCCCAAGTACCCGAACGTCGATGACGTGGTGGCGCTGACCCACAGCTACGGCTGCGGCGTGGCGATTACGGCCACCGACGCGTACATCCCGATCCGCACCGTGCGCAATCTGGCGCGTAACCCGAACCTGGGCGGTGAAGCCCTGGTGATCAGCCTGGGTTGCGAGAAGTTGCAGGCCGGGCAGGTGATGCACGACAACGACAGCTCGGTGGATCTGAGTGAACCGTGGCTGTATCGGTTGCAGGACTCCAGCCACGGCTTTACCGAAATGATCGAACAGATCATGGCATTGGCCGAAACCCGCCTGAAGAAACTTGACATGCGCCGGCGGGAAACCGTCCCGGCGTCGGAGTTGATTCTCGGCATGCAGTGCGGTGGCAGTGATGCGTTCTCGGGGATTACCGCGAACCCGGCGCTGGGGTATGCCTCGGATCTGCTGCTGCGGGCGGGCGCGACGGTGATGTTTTCCGAAGTGACCGAAGTGCGGGATGCCATCTACCTGCTGACTTCCCGTGCGGAAAACCAGGATGTAGCCCGTGAGCTGGTGCGGGAAATGGACTGGTACGACCGCTACCTGGCCAAGGGCGAGGCGGACCGCAGCGCCAACACCACGCCGGGGAACAAGAAGGGCGGGTTGTCGAATATTGTCGAGAAGTCGCTGGGGTCGATCGTCAAGTCGGGCAGCAGTGCGATCAATGGCGTGCTCGGCCCGGGGGAGCGGTTCAATCGCAAGGGCCTGATCTTTTGCGCCACGCCGGCCAGTGATTTTGTCTGCGGGACATTGCAGTTGGCGGCGGGGATGAACCTGCATGTGTTTACGACCGGGCGTGGTACGCCCTATGGGTTGGCGATGGCGCCGGTGGTGAAGGTCTCGACCCGGACGGAGCTGGCGCAGCGTTGGCCTGACCTGATTGACATCGACGCCGGGCGGATCGCCACCGGCCGGGCGACGATTGAGGAGCTGGGTTGGGAGTTGTTCCACTTCTACCTGGATGTGGCCAGCGGCAAGAAGCAGACGTGGGCGGAGCAGCACAAGCTGTATAACGACATTACGTTGTTCAATCCGGCACCGATTACTTAAGACCGAGTCGCCTGCTTCGCGAGCAAGCCCGCTCCCACATTTGACTGCATTCCAAAGGTAGAACTCGGTCAAATGTGGGAGCGGGCTTGCTCGCGAAAGCGGTAGTCCAGACGAAGCTGGCCATGCTGGCTTATCATTAGCCACCTACCGACGCCCACCCAAGGTTCTCCCCGGCATGCTGGCTATCTTCCTACAAACCCTGAACATCACCGCGCCGGTGTTTGCCATGCTGTTCCTGGGCGTCCTGCTCAAGCGCATCAACTGGATCAACGACAACTTTATCCACATCGCCTCGGCCCTGGTGTTCAACGTCACCATGCCGGCGTTGCTGTTCCTCGGGATTCTCCATGCAGACCTGCATTCAGCCCTAAAGCCCGGCCTGCTGATCTATTTCGCCGTCGCCACGCTGCTGAGCTTCGCCCTGGCCTGGGGCTGGGCGATCTTTCGGTGCCCGCGTGTAGACCGTGGCATTTACGCCCAAGGCGCATTTCGTGGTAACAACGGGGTGATCGGCCTGGCCCTGGCGGCCAGTATGTACGGCGACTATGGGATTTCCCTGGGCGCGGTGCTCGCGGCGCTGGTGATCCTGTTCTACAACACCCTGTCGACCATTGTACTGGCGGTGTACAGCCCGGTGATCAAGTCCGACCCGTGGAGCATCTTCAAGAGCGTGCTGGCCAACCCGTTGATCATCAGTGTGATCGCGGCGGCGCCCTTTGCGTACTTCCAGATTGGCTTGCCTGGCTGGCTGGAATCCTCCGGGCAGTACCTGGCGGACATGACGTTGCCATTGGCATTGATCTGCATCGGCGGCACGTTGTCGCTGGCGGCACTGCGCAAAAGCGGCGACATGGCCCTGAGTGCCAGCCTGATGAAGATGATCTGGCTACCGGTGCTCGCCACCCTTGGCGCATGGCTGCTGGGGTTTCGCGGGCCGGAGCTGGGGATTCTGTTCCTGTACTTCGGAGCGCCCACGGCGGCGGCCAGTTTTGTGATGGCGCGGGCGGCGGAGGGCAATCATGAGCTGGCGGCCGCGATTATCGTGATCACCACCTTGATGGCGGCGGTAACCACGAATATCGGGATTTTCGTGTTGCAGGCGGGCGGCTGGATCTAGGCGTCTTTCTGGTAGCTGTCGATCACTTCCTGAGCGGCGCGGAAGGCGTCAATCGCCGCCGGCACGCCGGCATACACCGCACAATGCAGCAGCGCCTCGCGAATCTCCTCCACGGTGCAACCGTTGTTCAGCGCGCCGCGCACGTGGCCCTTGAGCTCTTGCGGGCACTTGAGGGCGGTCAGCGCGGCGAGTGTGATCAGGCTGCGGGTTTTCAGCGGCAGCCCTTCGCGGTTCCACACGCTGCCCCAGGCATGCTCGTTGACGAAGTCCTGCAGCGGCTGGCTGAACTCGGTGGCATTGCCCAGCGCCCGATCGACAAACACATCACCCATCACCTGGCGGCGCACTTCAACGCCGGGCTTTTTCTGTTCGGTCATTGCGATTCCCTCTTGTGTTGGCGGCGCCAGGCTCGCAGCGAGGTGAACAACAGGAAAGCCACCAGCGCTGGCAGGACGTAATACAGCATCAGTTGTTCAAGCTTGTTGGCCAGCGGCATGCCGAAGGTGAACGACACCACATGCAGTCCGTACACCACGTACAGGCCCAGGAACACCAGGCCTTCGGCCCGAGTGACGCGGTAGCCCGAATAAAACACTGGCAAGCACAGGGCGACCACGCCGAGCATCACCGGTAAGTCGAAATCCAGGGCGTTGGGCGACACTGACAGCGGCGAGGGCGCCACCAGGGCAGTAAAACCCAGCACCCCAAGCAGGTTGAACAGGTTGCTGCCGATCACGTTGCCCACCGCAATTTCCCGCTGGCCGCGCAGGGCGGCGATCAACGAGGTGGCCAGGCAGGGGAGGGAAGTGCCGACGCCAATCAGCGTCAGGCCGATGATACGCTCCGACAGGCCCAGGTCAGAGGCCACATCCACTGCAGCGCCCAGCACCAGATGCCCGGCGAGTACCAGGATCAACAGCCCGCCGATCATCAGCAGCACGCTGCTCAGCCACGGCGCTTGCACCACGGTGTCCCGGGTGCGGGGGCGGCGGGAGTGGCGGGTCTGGTAGAGCAACACGCCGAGGTAGGCCACCAGGGCCACCAGCAGTAACAGGCCATCGACCGGCGTGAGTTCTTCATTGGCGGCGAGTACAAACACCAGCAGGCTGGCGAGGATCATCATCGGGATGTCCAGGCGCACCAGCTGCCGCGAAACCCGCAGCGGAATGATCAGGGCCGCCAGGCCAAGGGTCACGAGGGTATTGAAGATACTGCTGCCGATCACACTGCCCACGGCGATGTCGGTGTTGTCCGCCAAGGTGGCTTGCAAGCTGATCGCCATCTGCGGCGCACTGCTGCCAAAAGCGACGATGCTCAGGCCGATGATCAGCGGGCGCACCTTGAGGCTGGCCGCCAGGCGCACGGCGGCGCGCACCAATACTTCGGCACCGAAGATCAACAGCAGCAGGCCGCTGATGAGTTCGATCACGCTAAAGGGCGAGAGGGCGGTTAATGCGGAAATGGCCTGGGCTCCGTCGGTCAGTTGCTGAGGGCTTGCACGCGAACACGCGCGGTGCCGCTGCCTATCATACCCAGCTGTGCGGCGGCTTTGCGCGAAAGGTCGATCAGGCGCCCACGGGTGTGCGGGCCGCGATCGTTGATGCGGACAACGACGCTTCTGTTGTTGTCGAGGTTGGTGACCTTCACTTGCGTGCCGAAGGGCAGGCGACGGTGGGCGGCGGTCAAGGCATTCTGGTTGAACGGTTCACCGCTGGCAGTGCGATTGCCGTGGTGTTTGGCGCCGTAGTAAGAGGCGGTGCCGGTTTCGTCGTAGCCGTTGGGGTCGATGAGGCCGCTGGCGCAGCCGGCGAGCAGAGAGAACAAGGCCAACAGGCCGAGTAGACGCTTCATTCAAGGTGTCCCCGAAAGTGATGTGGAAACCGGCTTATGTGGGAGCCGGGCTTGCCCGCGATGCAAGCGCCTCGGTCTTTCAGGTGCACCGAGGTGATGCTATCGCAGGCAAGCCAGCTCCCACACAAGCCGGCTCCCGCAGTGAGGCGACCGCGATCAGCCTTCGAGTTTGCTTTTCAGCAGTTCGTTGACCTGTTGCGGGTTGGCCTTGCCTTTGGAGGCTTTCATCGCCTGGCCGACAAAGAAGCCGAACATCTTGCCGCGCTTGGCTTCATCCGCTGCACGGTACTGTTCAACCTGCTCCGAGTTGGCGGCCAGCATCTCGTCGAGCACGGCCGAAATCGCGCCGCTGTCGGTGACTTGCTTCAGGCCACGCTTCTCGATGATCTCGTCAGCATTGCCTTCGCCTGCGGCCATGGCTTCAAACACGGTCTTGGCGATTTTGCCGGAGATGGTGTTGTCCTTGATCCGCAGCAACATGCCGCCCAGTTGCTCGGCCGATACCGGTGCTTCGTCGATTTCCAGGCCCTGTTTGTTCAACAGGCTGCCCAGCTCAACCATCACCCAGTTGGCCGCCAGTTTGGCGTCGCCGGCGATGCTCACGACTTTTTCGAAGTAGTTGGCTTGCTCGCGGCTCGATGCCAGCACGCTTGCGTCGTACACCGAAAGACCGAACTGCTCTTGGAAACGCTCGCGTTTTTGCGGCGGCAGTTCCGGCAGGGTGGCGCGTACGTCAGCCAGGAACGAGTCCTCGATGACGACCGGCAACAGGTCCGGATCGGGGAAGTAACGGTAGTCGTTGGCTTCCTCCTTGCTGCGCATGGCGCGGGTTTCGTCTTTGTTCGGGTCGTACAGGCGGGTCTGCTGGATCACCTTGCCGCCGTCTTCGATCAGTTCGATCTGGCGACGCACTTCGGTGTTGATCGCCTTCTCGATGAAACGGAACGAGTTGACGTTCTTGATCTCGCAGCGGGTACCGTACTCGACCTGGCCTTTTGGCCGTACCGACACGTTGCAGTCGCAACGCAGCGAGCCTTCGGCCATGTTGCCGTCGCAGATGCCGAGGTAGCGCACCAGCGCGTGGATCGTCTTGACGTAGGCCACGGCTTCCTTGGCGCTGCGCATGTCCGGCTCGGAAACGATTTCCAGCAGCGGGGTGCCGGCACGGTTCAGGTCGATGCCGGTGGCGCCGTTGAATTCTTCATGCAGGCTCTTGCCGGCATCTTCTTCCAGGTGCGCACGGGTCACGCCGACACGTTTGATGGTGCCGTCTTCCAGCGGGATGTCCAGGTAGCCCTTGCCAACGATCGGCAATTCCATCTGGCTGATCTGGTAGCCCTTGGGCAGGTCCGGGTAGAAGTAGTTCTTGCGGGCAAACACGTTGTGTTGGCCGATCTCGGCATCGATGGCGAGGCCGAACATCACCGCCATGCGCACCGCTTCCTGGTTCAGCACCGGCAGCACGCCGGGCATGCCCAGGTCTACCAGGCTGGCCTGGGTGTTGGGCTCGGAGCCGAACGTGGTGGCGCTACCGGAGAAAATCTTCGATTGGGTGGCGAGCTGGGTATGAATCTCCAGCCCGATCACGACTTCCCATTGCATAGTGTTCTCCTCAGAAGCCGGTAGGGGTGCGAGTGTGCCAGTCAGTGTTCAACTGGTACTGGTGCGCCACATTGAGCAGGCGGCCTTCCTGGAAATACGGGGCGAGCAGTTGCACGCCCACCGGCAAGCCGTCGACAAAGCCTGCAGGCATGGACAAGCCCGGCAGACCGGCGAGGTTGGCGGTGATGGTGTACAGGTCTTCCAGGTACTCGGCGATCGGGTCGCCGGTCTTGGCGCCGATCTTCCAGGCCGGGTTCGGCGTGGTTGGGCCGAGGATCACGTCGACTTCATTAAAGGCTGCCATGAAGTCGTTCTTGATCAGGCGACGGATCTTTTGCGCCTTGAGGTAGTACGCGTCGTAGTAGCCGGCCGACAGGGCGTAGGCACCGACCATGATCCGGCGTTGTACTTCCGCGCCGAAACCTTCGCCACGGGAGCGCTTATAAAGGTCGGTGAGGTCTTTCGGGTTTTCGCAGCGGTAGCCGAAACGCACGCCGTCGAACCGCGACAGGTTGGAGGACGCTTCTGCCGGGGCGATCACGTAGTAGGCAGGAATCGCGTGCTGGTTGTTCGGCAGGCTGATTTCCTTGATCACGGCACCGAGCTTTTCCAGCGCCTTGATGCTGTTGTGTACCAGTTCGGCGATACGCGGGTCGAGGCCGGCGCTGAAATACTCTTTCGGCACGCCGATGCGCAGGCCTTTGATCGAGGTGTTCAGGCTGGCGCTGTAGTCCGGCACGGGTTCATCGATGCTGGTGGAGTCCTGCGTATCGAAGCCTGCCATGCCTTGTAACAAAATTGCGCAGTCTTCAGCGGTGCGAGCCAGAGGGCCGCCCTGGTCGAGACTGGAAGCGTAGGCAATCATGCCCCAGCGGGAAACGCGACCGTAGGTCGGTTTCAAACCGGTGAGGTTGGTGAACGCGGCCGGTTGGCGGATCGAACCGCCGGTGTCGGTGGCCGTGGCGGCAGGTAACAGACGAGCGGCAACTGCTGCAGCCGAACCACCGGACGAACCGCCTGGTACGTGCTCAAGGTTCCACGGGTTTTTCACCGCGCCGTAGTGGCTCGACTCGTTGGCCGAGCCCATGGCGAATTCGTCCATGTTGGTCTTGCCCAGGGTCACAGCCCCGGCAGCAGCCAGCTTGGCGACCACGGTGGCATCGTACGGCGCCTTGAAGTTATCGAGCATCTTCGAGCCGCAGCTGGTGCGAATGCCCTGGGTGCAGAACAGGTCTTTGTGGGCGATCGGCGCACCTAACAGGGCGCCGTTCTCACCGTTGGCGCGACGTACGTCGGCGGCCTTGGCCTGGCTCAGGGCCAGCTCTTCGGTGATGCTGATGAAGCTGTTGACCTTGGGGTTCAGCTCGGCGATACGCGCCAGCAAGGTCTTGGTCAGCTCTTCGGAAGAAAACTTTTTGTCGGCGAGACCGCGGGCGATCTCGGCCAGAGTCAATTGATGCATTGCAGGCTCTTTCCCTTTAGTCGATGACTTTCGGAACCAGGTACAGGCCGTTTTCGACCGCTGGCGCGATGGACTGGTAGGCCTCGCGATTATTGCGCTCGGTCACGACGTCGGCGCGCAGGCGCTGGCTGGCTTCCAGCGGGTGAGCCAGGGGCTCGATGCCGTCGGTATTCACGGCTTGCATTTGGTCGACCAGCCCGAGAATGCTGTTCAGGGCTGCGGTGGTCTGTGGAAGATCAGCTTCATTGAGGCCAAGACAGGCCAAATGAGCGATTTTTTCCACGTCGGAGCGTTCAAGCGCCATGGGATTCTCCAGTGGAAAACAGAACGGAAGCTATCCGTGTGTTAGATTGTAGGAACACTACCGCATTTCTACGGTCATATGGCCGCGATTGTGGGGGTTGGTGCACAGAAAGTCGGCCAATTTAGCACATTGGCGCCTTGCCCAAAATCCCTGTCGTTGTTAGAGTTTGCCGCACTTTTTTACCCACGCGTTGCCTAGGGTCCCTTTCCCATGTTCAAGAAACTGCGTGGCATGTTTTCCAGCGATCTTTCCATCGACCTGGGCACTGCCAACACCCTTATTTACGTGCGCGAGCGCGGTATCGTCCTGAATGAGCCATCGGTTGTGGCCATTCGGACCCATGGTAATCAGAAAAGTGTCGTTGCCGTTGGCACCGAGGCCAAGCGCATGCTTGGCCGAACACCGGGCAACATCGCTGCCATTCGTCCGATGAAGGATGGCGTGATTGCCGACTTCAGCGTCTGCGAAAAGATGCTGCAGTACTTTATCAACAAGGTTCACGAAAACAGCTTTTTGCAGCCCAGCCCTCGTGTGCTGATCTGCGTTCCGTGCAAGTCCACCCAGGTGGAGCGTCGTGCCATCCGTGAATCGGCCCTTGGCGCCGGTGCCCGTGAAGTGTTCCTGATCGAAGAGCCGATGGCTGCTGCGATCGGTGCCGGCCTGCCGGTTGAAGAAGCGCGCGGTTCGATGGTGGTGGATATCGGTGGTGGTACCACTGAGATCGCCCTGATTTCCCTCAATGGTGTGGTGTATGCCGAATCCGTACGGGTTGGTGGCGACCGCTTCGACGAAGCGATCATCACCTACGTGCGTCGCAACTACGGCAGCCTGATCGGCGAATCCACCGCCGAGCGCATCAAGCAGGAAATCGGTACCGCTTACCCGGGCGGCGAAGTTCGCGAAGTTGATGTTCGCGGTCGCAACCTGGCCGAAGGCGTTCCACGTGCCTTCACTCTGAACTCCAATGAAGTGCTGGAAGCTCTGCAAGAGTCCCTGGCTACCATCGTTCAGGCTGTGAAGAGCGCCCTGGAGCAATCGCCTCCGGAACTGGCTTCCGATATCGCCGAGCGTGGCCTGGTACTGACCGGTGGTGGCGCCTTGCTGCGCGACCTCGACAAGTTGCTGGCCCAGGAAACCGGTCTGCCAGTGATCGTCGCTGAAGACCCGCTGACCTGCGTCGCCCGTGGCGGTGGCCGTGCACTGGAAATGATGGATAAACACACCATGGACCTGCTCTCCAGCGAATAAGCGTTTGCTGGTTTGCCCATGTTTCGCTCACAGGCAGCACTTTGCAGTGCTGCCTGTTGGCGTTTATCTTCTTCAATCTGCATCCAGGCCGGTTTGATGCCGTATGAATAAAGAAAACATTTGCCTGGGAGGAGCGGCTTATTAAACCGCTTTTTTCCAAAGGCCCCTCATTGGGCGTGCGCCTGTTGGTGCTGGTCGTGCTATCGGTTGCGCTGATGGTGGTCGATGCCCGCTTCACACTGCTCAAGCCAGTGCGTAGCCAGATGTCGCTGGTCCTGATGCAGACGTACTGGATCACCGATCTGCCGCAGCGCCTCTATCAGGGTGTGGCCAGCCAATTTGGCAGCCGCACCGAGCTGGTGGCCGAGAACGAAAAACTCAAGACCGAAAACCTGCTGCTGCAGGGGCGCATGCAAAAGCTGGCGGCCCTCACCGAGCAGAACGTTCGGCTGCGCGAGTTGCTCAATTCCTCCGCGCTGGTCAACGAGAAGGTCGAAGTGGCCGAGTTGATCGGCATGGACCCGAACCCCTTCACCCATCGCATCATCATCAACAAGGGTGAGCGCGACGGCGTGGTCCTTGGCCAGCCGGTGCTCGATGCCCGTGGCTTGATGGGCCAGGTGGTGGAGTTGATGCCTTATACCTCCCGCGTGCTGTTGCTGACCGACACCACCCACAGCATTCCGGTGCAAGTTAACCGCAACGGCCTGCGGGCGATTGCCAGCGGTACCGGTAACCCGGAACGCCTGGAGTTGCGTCACGTCGCAGACACCGCTGACATCAAGGAAGGCGACCTGCTGGTCAGCTCGGGCCTTGGCCAGCGTTTCCCGGCGGGTTATCCGGTTGCGACGGTCAAGGAAGTGATCCACGATTCCGGCCAGCCATTCGCCATCGTGCGCGCCGTGCCGACCGCTGCGTTGAACCGCAGCCGTTACCTGCTGCTGGTGTTCAGCGACAACCGCACCCCGGAAGAGCGCGCCAACGAAGCTGCCCAGGCCCAGGAAGCGGAAGACAAGCAAAACGGCACGGCGCCGATTATCCCTGCGACCGTGCCAAAGCCGGCCGCACCCGCCGCACCGGCAGCGGTTCCTGCAACGCCAGCCGCGCCGGTCGCGACGCCGGTCAAGCCTGTAGCCCATAGCGCACGTCCGGCCAAGCCTGCGGCTGCAACACCTGCCGCTGCCAAACCGCCTGCCGCCACCAAGCCACCGGCTGCGGCCCCGGCAACCACTCGGCAGAGGGAAGAATAATGGCCGGTACTCATTCGCGTAACGGCTGGATTGTCTGGCTGACCTTTGCCATCGGCTTGCTGCTCAGCGTTTCGCCGCTGCCGCAATTCATGGAGATCCTGCGTCCGTTGTGGCTCGCCTTGTTGCTGGCATTCTGGGCCCTGGCGCTGCCGCACAAGGTCGGGATGGTCACGGCCATGTGCCTTGGGCTGATGGAAGATGTGCTCTACGGCACCTTGCTCGGCCAGAACGCGCTGATCCTGACCCTGATCACCTTCCTGGTGCTGTCGTTGCAGCAGCGTCTGCGCATGTTCCCCATGTGGCAACAGTGCCTGGTGATCCTGGTGATCTTCGGCCTGGCGCAGTTGGTACAGCTGTGGCTCAGTGCCTTGACCGGCAACCGCCAACCGACCCTCGCGCTGGTGTTGCCGGCGCTGGTCAGCGCGCTGTTGTGGCCTTGGGTCAGTTTTGGCCTTCGTGGGTTGCGTCGTCGCTATAAAATCAATTGAATGGATCGCGAGGCTCTGCCTGGTTATCGAACCCTACAGGGAGAGTCTGCATGAATTCGCTTTATCTGGCCTCGGGCTCCCCGAGGCGGCGTGAACTGCTGACACAGATCGGCGTGCCGTTCACCGTCGTCAGCGCCGCCATTGATGAAACTCCCCTTACAAATGAAACGCCCGCTTCCTACGTAGAACGCCTGGCGCGCGGCAAGGCTGCGGCCGGTCGCGCGGCTCTGGCCGAAGCCACTGGGGCCTGCGTGCTTGGCGCTGATACGGCGGTAATTCTCGACGGCCAAATCCTCGGCAAACCCCTGGACCAAGCCGATGCCCTGGCCATGTTGCTGGCCCTTTCTGATCGTGAACATGAAGTTTTGACTGCCATCGCCCTGATTGACGGCCAGCGTTGCGAAACGCGGCTGGTCAGCAGCCGCGTGCGGTTTCGCAAGATTTCAGCGGATGAAGCCACCACTTATTGGCACAGCGGCGAGCCCCAGGACAAAGCGGGCGGCTATGCTATTCAAGGCTTGGCGGCGGTGTTTGTCGCCGGACTCAATGGCAGCTACTCCGCCGTCGTTGGCCTGCCTGTCTGCGAAACCGCAGAACTGCTGGCTCAATTCGGCATACCCTGTTGGCAAAACCTTACCGTGCGCTAAACGCCGTATTCCAGCGCCAAGCCTTAAGCGATCGGTCACTATTGTGAAAACGCCTGAACGAGACCCAGCCATGAGTGAAGAGATTCTGATCAATATCACGCCGATGGAATCGCGCGTGGCGGTGGTAGAGAACGGTGTTCTGCAAGAAGTGCACGTCGAGCGCACCCAAAAGCGCGGGATCGTCGGCAATATCTATAAAGGCAAGGTTGTGCGTGTGTTGCCGGGGATGCAGGCGGCTTTCGTCGACATCGGCCTGGACCGCGCCGCGTTTATCCATGCTTCGGAAATCTCCCTGCGCGAAGGCCCGGCGGTTGAAAGCATCAGCGCCCTGGTGCACGAAGGGCAGAGCCTGGTGGTGCAAGTCACCAAGGACCCGATTGGCTCCAAAGGCGCGCGGCTGACCACGCAACTGTCGATCCCTTCGCGCTACCTGGTGTACATGCCGCGCACCGCCCACGTTGGCATTTCCCTGAAAATCGAAGACGAAGCCGAGCGCGAGCGCCTGAAAAAGGTGGTCAGCGATTGCGTGGCTCTGGAAGGCATCAAGGAGGCCGGTGGCTTTATCCTGCGCACCGCCGCTGAAGGCGCGGGTGCCGATGAAATCCTCATGGACATCCGCTACCTGCGTCGCCTCTGGGATCAGATCGGCGCGCAGATCAAGACCATCGGTGCGCCCAGCGTGATCTACGAAGACCTCGGTCTGGCCCTGCGCACCTTGCGCGATCTGGTCAGCCCGAAGATCGAGAAAATTCGCATCGACTCGCGGGAAACCTTTCAGCGCACCACGCAATTTGTTGCCGAACTGATGCCGGAAATCGCCGACCGCCTCGAGCACTACCCGGGGGAGCGGCCGATTTTCGACCTGTATGGCGTCGAAGACGAAATCCAGAAAGCCCTTGAGCGCAAAGTGCCACTTAAGTCCGGCGGCTACCTGGTGGTGGACCCGGCGGAAGCCATGAGCACCATCGACGTCAACACCGGCGCCTTTGTGGGCCATCGCAACCTCGAAGAAACCATCTTCAAGACCAACCTCGAAGCGGCCACCGCGATTGCCCGCCAGCTGCGCCTGCGCAACCTGGGCGGAATCATCATCATCGACTTCATCGACATGGAAGACGAAGAGCATCAACGCCAGGTGCTGCGTACCCTTGAGAAGCAACTGGAGCGCGATCACGCCAAGACCAACATCATCGGCATTACCGAGTTGGGGCTGGTGCAGATGACCCGCAAGCGCACCCGTGAAAGCCTGGAGCAAGTGCTGTGCGAGCCGTGCAGCAGTTGCCAGGGGCGCGGCAAGTTGAAAACTCCGGAAACGGTTTGCTACGAGATTTTCCGTGAAATCCTACGGGAGGCGCGCGCCTACCAGGCCGAGGGCTATAGAGTCCTGGCTAACCAGAAGGTGGTCGACCGGTTGCTGGATGAAGAGTCCGGCAACGTGGCCGAGCTGGAGGGTTTTATCGGGCGCACCATTCGCTTCCAGGTCGAAACCATGTATTCCCAGGAACAATATGACGTGGTGCTGCTCTGATTCGCGTTAGCTCTTATCAACGAGACGGACAGACCTTGATCTGCCGTCCGACTATTGCCTTTGAGGGTCGCCTGACATGGAGCGTCTGATACGCTTTTTTGCCGCATTGACCCGCTGGGGCCTCGGCCTGTGCGCCTTGCTGCTGGTATTGGCAGCGGTGTACGTGAGCCTTGGCCGTGAATTGACGCCGCTGGTGGCGGAATACCGTGGCGAAATCGAAGCCAAGGCTCGCACGGCGCTGGATATGCCCCTGAGTATCGGCAGCCTGGAAGGGCGCTGGAGCGGCTTCGCCCCGGTATTGATGGCCCACGACGTGATGGTCGGCGAGGGCACTAATGCCCTGCGCCTGGATCAGGTACAAGTGGTACCGGACATCTGGGCCAGCCTGCTGGCGCGCGAAGTGCGCATTGCCCACCTGGAAGTCAGCGGCCTGCAGGTCAGCGTGAAGGAGGACCAGGACGGCCATTGGGCGCTGCAAGGCCTGCCGGTGCAGGACGACCAGCCACTGGATCCCGAGCAACTGCTGACGCGCATGCAAATGGTCGGGCAGGTTTCATTGCTCGACAGCCAGGTGACGCTGCAGCCATTCGACCAGGCGCCGCTGACCTTGACCTATGTCGGCGTGAGCCTGCAGACCGGGGCCAACCGCCAGCGCCTGGACGCGCGCTTGACTCTGCCCGACGGCCAGCCCCTGGCGTTGAACCTGAGCACCCGGATCCGTGCCAGCCAGTGGAAAGACGGCGAAGCCCAGGCTTACCTGAGCTTGCCCCAGAGTGACTGGGCAAAATGGATCCCGGCGAAACTGCTCCAGCAATGGAAACTCACCGAATTCAAGGCTGGCGGCGAATTCTGGCTGACCTGGGCCAAGGGTACTGTGCAAAGTGCTGCCGTACGCCTCAACGCCCCGCAACTCAAAGGCAGCTATGCCGATCGCAAGCCGGCGCACATCGAGAACCTGGCCCTCACCGCCTACCTGCAACGCAGTGACAGCGGCCTTAAGGTGCTGTTTGACTCGCTGGCGATGAACCTGGGCGACACCCGCTGGGAATCGCGCCTGCAACTGCAGCAAACCCTGGCGACCGACAAGGCCCAGGAAGTCTGGAACCTGCAGGCCGATCGCCTGGACCTGACGCCGATCTCGCCATTGCTGCACGCCTTGGCGCCCTTGCCGGAAGCCGTGGCCACAACCCTGGATCATCTAAAGGCTACCGGCACGCTGCGCAACGTATTGCTGGATTACCGGCCTCAAGACACCACCGACCAGCGCGTGAGCTTTGCGGCCAACCTCGACCGCGTCGGCTTTGACGCCTACTTCGGCGCTCCGGCCGCCCGCAATGTCAGCGGCAGCATCAGCGGTGACCTGGGCAAGGGCGAGTTGCGCATGGACAGCAAGGACTTCTCCTTGCATCTGTTTCCGATCTTCGCCAAGCCCTGGCAGTACATCCAGGCCAACGCCCGCCTGACGTGGAAGCTGGACAAGGAAGGCTTCACCCTGATCGCGCCGTATATCAAGGTGCTGGGCGAGGAGGGCAAGGTCGCCGCCGACTTCCTGATTCGCCTGCATTTCGACCATAGCCAGGAAGACTATATGGACCTGCGGGTCGGTATGGTCGATGGCGATGGCCGCTTTACCCCCAAATACCTCCCGGCCGTGTTGAGCCCGGCACTCGATGAGTGGCTGCGCACCGCGATTCTCAAGGGCGCGGTAGACGAAGGCTTCTTCCAGTACCAGGGCTCGCTGAATCACGATGCGCTGCCCGCCTCACGCAATATCAGCCTGTTCTTCAAGGTGCATGATGCCGAGCTGGCGTTTCAGCCGGGCTGGCCGCACGTCAGCAAGGTCAAGGGTGAAGTGTTTGTCGAGGAGAGCGGCGTGCGCATCCTGGCCAGCAAGGGCCAGTTGCTCGACACCAAGGTCAACGACATCTACGTCAACATTCCCCATGCGCCTGAAGGCAAGGACAGTCACCTGCTGCTCACCGGCAACTTTGCTGGCGGCTTGGGCGATGGGCTGAAAATCCTTCAGGACGCGCCGATCGGTACCGCTTCGACCTTCGCCGGCTGGAAAGGCGAGGGTGACCTGCAAGGCAAGCTGGACCTGGATATTCCCCTGGCCAAGGACGCCGATCCCAAGATTGTGGTGGACTTCAAGACCGACAAGGCGCGTCTGCAACTGGCCGATCCTGCGCTGGACCTGACCCAGCTCAAGGGTGATTTCCGCTTCGACAGCGCCAAGGGCCTGAGTGGCCAGAACATCAGCGCACAGGCCTTCGACCGGCCGATCACTGCGCAGATTTTCGCCGATGGCAAGCCAGGCAACCTCAACACCCGCGTCACCGCGAAAGGGCAGGTGACCGTCAAGCGGTTGACTGACTGGCTGAAGGTCAGCCAGCCGTTGCCGGTGTCCGGCGATATCCCCTACCAATTGCAGCTCAACCTCGACGGCGCCGACAGCCAGCTGATGGTCAGTTCCAACCTCAAGGGTGTGGCCGTGGACCTGCCGGCGCCGTTCGGCATGCCAGCGAGCCAGGGCCGTGACAGCGTGTTCCGCATGACCTTGCAGGGTAAGGAGCGCCGTTACTGGTTCGATTATGGCGAGTTGGGCAGCTTCACCTTCGCCGCCCCGGCCGACAGTTTTGCCGATGGCCGTGGCGAGCTATTCCTGGGGGATGGCGATGCGGTGTTGCCGGCCGGCAAGGGCTTGCGTATCCGCGGTGTGTTATCGGAGCTGGATATCGATCCCTGGAAAAAACTCGTGGACCGCTACGCCGGCAACGATCCGGGAGGCAGTGCCAAGCAGCTGTTGAGCGGGGCGGACTTCAAGATTGGAAAGCTGACGGGCTTCGGCACCCAGTTCGATCAGGTCAACCTGCAACTGGATCGCAAACCCGCCGCCTGGGGCTTGCAGTTCGACAGCCAGCAGGCCAAGGGTACCGTGGGGTTGCCGGATGCCAAGGGCGCGCCGATTGCGGTCAACTTGCAGTACGTGAAGTTGCCTGCTGTGGATCCGACGGTGCAGGCAGATGAAAATGCGCCGGACCCGCTGGCTGACGTTAATCCCAAGGATATTCCTGCGCTGGATATCGCGATTGCCCAGTTGTTCCAGGGCCCTGACCTGATAGGTGCATGGTCGTTGAAAGTGCGGCCGACGGCCAAGGGCATGGCGTTCAACAGCCTCAACCTGGGGCTCAAGGGCATGCTGCTCCAGGGCGCCGGCGGTTGGGAGGGCGCTCCCGGCGCCAGCAGCAGTTGGTACAAGGGCCGCCTGGACGGCAAGAACATTGGGGACGTGCTCAAGGGCTGGGGGTTTGCGCCGAGCGTGACCAGTGAAGAGTTTCATGTGGACGTGGACGGCCGCTGGCCGGGCTCGCCAGCCTGGGTCGGTCCAAAGCGCTTCTCCGGCAGCCTGGACGCAAGCTTCCGCAAAGGCCAATTTGTTGAAGTGGAAGGCGGCGCCCAGGCGCTTCGGGTGTTTGGCTTGCTGAACTTCAACTCCATCGGTCGCCGGCTGCGCCTGGACTTCTCTGACTTGCTCGGCAAGGGCTTGAGCTATGACCGGGTCAAGGGCTTGCTGGCGGCCAGTAATGGCGTGTTTGTGACCCGTGAGCCGATCACCATGACCGGCCCGTCGAGCAACCTCGAGATCAACGGCACCCTGGACCTGGTGGCTGATCGTGTCGATGCCAAGCTGCTGGTGACGCTGCCGGTCACCAACAACCTGCCGATTGCCGCGCTGATCGTCGGCGCGCCGGCCATTGGCGGTGCGCTGTTCCTGATCGACAAGCTGATTGGCGACCGTGTTTCGCGTTTCGCCAGCGTGCAGTACAAGGTAGAAGGCCCGTGGAAGGACCCGAAAATCACCTTCGACAAGCCATTTGAAAAGCCAAACTGATTACCTGTGGAGTAGCATGGCCTCATGCCTTTTCTGGAGTGTAGGCCCATGTCCTTTGCGGTAATCCAAATGGTCAGCCAAAGCGATGTGCTGGCCAACCTGGCCCAGGCCCGGCGCTTGCTGGAACGAGCGGCGGCGGGTGGTGCAAGGCTTGCGGTACTCCCGGAAAACTTCGCCGCCATGGGCCGTCGCGATGTGGCCGATATCGGTCGCGCCGAGGCCTTGGGCGAAGGACCGATCCTGCCATGGTTGAAACAGACCGCCCGCGACCTCACCTTATGGATAGTGGCCGGCACTTTGCCGCTGCCTCCAAAGGATCAGCCGAACGCCAAGTCCAATGCCTGCTCGCTGCTGATTGATGATCAGGGCGAAATCGTTGCCCGTTACGACAAGCTGCACCTGTTCGATGTCGACGTGGCTGATGCCCGGGGTCGTTATCGCGAATCCGATGACTATGCTCATGGTAGCCAGGTGGTGGTGGCGGATACGCCGGTCGGCCGCCTGGGGCTGACAGTGTGTTACGACTTGCGTTTTCCGGAGCTTTACAGCGAATTGCGCGCGGCGGGTGCTGAACTGATTACCGCACCCTCCGCCTTTACGGCGGTGACGGGTGCCGCGCACTGGGATGTGCTGATTCGTGCCCGGGCCATCGAGACCCAGTGCTACCTGCTGGCGGCCGCCCAGGGTGGCGTGCATCCGGGGCCCCGGGAAACCTTCGGGCATGCGGCGATCATCGATCCATGGGGACGCGTGTTGGCACAACAGGATCAAGGCGAAGCGGTGTTGTTGGCCGAGCGCGATAGCAGTGAACAGGCGTCGATACGGACGCGCATGCCGGTGGCGGGCCACCGGCGCTTTTTCTCGCAGGGCGCGCAGCGACCTGCTTCAGAACGATGAATTTAAGGCCAAACCTATGAGCGAGTTGTTGTCCTCAGTCAGTGAACACCTCCTGGCGCCTGGTGGCGTGACCATCGAAAGCTTGCAAGCGGTCCTCGGCGATCTGGCCGGGCCAGGCATCGACGCTGCCGACCTGTATTTCCAGGGGCAGATTTCCGAGTCCTGGGCCCTGGAAGACGGGATCGTCAAGGAAGGCAGCTTCAACCTTGATCAAGGTGTGGGCGTGCGTGCGCAGTCCGGTGAAAAAACCGGCTTTGCGTACAGCAATGCCATTACCCTTGAAGCCCTGGGCCTGGCGGCTCGTGCGGCGCGTTCGATCTCCCGTGCCGGTCAAAACGGGACGGTGCAGGCGTTCAGCACCCAGGACGTGGCCCAGTTGTATGCCCCGGATAACCCGCTGGAAGTGATCAGCCGCGCTGAAAAGGTCGAGCTGCTCAAGCGTGTGGACGCGGCGACCCGCGCCCTGGACCCGCGTATCCAGCAAGTCACCGTGAGCATGGCCGGTGTGTGGGAGCGCATCCTCGTGGCCTCCACCGATGGCGGCCTGGCGGCGGATGTGCGGCCACTGGTGCGTTTCAATGTCAGCGTGATCGTTGAACAGAACGGCCGCCGCGAGCGCGGTGGCCATGGCGGCGGCGGGCGTACCGACTACCGTTATTTCCTCACCGAAGACCGCGCCATGGGCTATGCCCGTGAAGCGCTGCGCCAGGCCCTGGTTAACCTGGAAGCGATTCCAGCACCAGCCGGCACGTTGCCGGTGGTGCTGGGGTCCGGCTGGTCCGGCGTGCTGCTGCATGAAGCCGTGGGCCACGGCCTGGAAGGTGACTTCAACCGCAAGGGCAGTTCGGCCTACAGCGGGCGCATGGGCGAGATGGTTGCGTCCAAGCTCTGCACCATCGTCGATGACGGCACCCTGGCTGGGCGTCGCGGCTCATTGAGCGTCGATGACGAAGGCACCCCGACCGAGTGCACCACGCTGATCGAAAACGGCGTGCTCAAGGGCTACATGCAAGACAAGCTCAACGCCCGCCTGATGGGCGTAGCCCGTACCGGTAACGGGCGTCGCGAGTCCTACGCGCACCTGCCGATGCCGCGCATGACCAACACTTACATGCTCGGTGGCGAAAGCGACCCGGCCGAGATCATCGCCTCGGTGAAGCGCGGTATCTACTGCGCCAACCTCGGTGGTGGGCAGGTGGATATCACCAGCGGCAAGTTCGTGTTCTCCACCAGCGAGGCGTACTTGATCGAAGACGGCAAGATTACTGCGCCGGTCAAAGGGGCAACGTTGATTGGCAACGGTCCGGAAGCCATGAGCAAGGTCTCGATGGTCGGTAACGACCTGTCGCTGGACAGCGGTGTGGGGACATGCGGGAAGGATGGTCAGTCGGTGCCGGTGGGTGTCGGCCAGCCAACCTTGAAAATTGATGCGATCACCGTGGGTGGCACGGGGTCGTAAGAACGGGAGCTTCGGGTGGCGAAAGTCGCCACCCGGGGAAGAGGGTCAGCGCAGGCCGCGTTGACTATCGTCCAGCTCACGGATGTACTTGAAGATTTTTCGGCTGGAGGCCGGTGGCTTGCTTTGCGCCAGTTCGTGCTGGGCCTGACGGATCAGGGAGCGCAATTGTTGGCGATCGGCATCCGGGTACTCGATGACGAACTTCTCCAGTACCGCGTCATCGCCGGCGATCAGGCGATCACGCCAGCGTTCCAGGTTATGGAAACGCTCGTTGTACTGGCGAGTGGAGGCATCGAGTTGATCGAGCAACGTCAGAATGGCGTCAGTGTCCTGGTCGCGCATCAGTTTGCCGATAAACATGAGGTGCCGTTTACGCGCGATATTCGCGGTGTGCTTGGGCGCATCGTTCAGAGCCCGGCGCAGGGCGTCGGTCAATGGCAGTTTTGCACACAAGTCAGGCTTGAGTGTTGTAAGGCGCTCGCCGAGGTCAACCAGAGCATGCAGCTCGCGTTTGACCTGAGATTTGCTTTTCTCCCCATCGAGGGAGTCGTCGTAAGAATCAACCATGGTGGCAGTCCGCAAAGAAACGCCGCCATGATAACCAGTCGGGGGCCGCTTGTCCGGCCCGGTCGCTAGAAGGCCTTAACCGAAAGCAGAATTTGAGTGGAGAAAACCATGAGTGCAGCCCAAAGCGTCGGTCCGCAAGCGTTACCGGCACTGCAGGAACAAGTCGAGCAGATCATTGCCGAGGCCAAGCGCCAGGGGGCCAGTGCCTGTGAAGTGGCGGTGTCCCTGGAGCAGGGGTTGTCGACTTCGGTACGCCAGCGGGAAGTGGAAACGGTTGAGTTCAACCGCGACCAGGGGTTTGGTATCACCTTGTACGTGGGCCAGCGCAAAGGCTCGGCCAGCACCTCCGCCAGTGGCCCGGAAGCGATTCGCGAAACCGTCGCGGCAGCCCTGGCGATTGCCAAGCACACGTCTGAAGATGAAAGCTCGGGCCTGGCTGATGCAGCCCTGATGGCTCGGGACTTGAAGGATTTTGACCTGTTTCATGCCTGGGACATCACCCCTGAGCAGGCGATTGAACAGGCACTGACCTGTGAAGCGGCGGCATTTGATGCCGACAGCCGGATCAAGAACGCCGATGGCACCACCTTGAGCACTCATCAGGGTTGCCGCGTGTATGGCAACAGCCACGGCTTTATCGGCGGTTATGCCTCGACGCGTCACAGCCTGAGCTGCGTGATGATCGCCGAAGCCAACGGCCAGATGCAGCGTGATTACTGGTACGACGTGAACCGCCAGGGCGAATTGCTGATGGACCCGGTGCTCATCGGCCAGCGTGCCGCGCAACGTGCGGCCAGCCGCCTGGGCGCGCGCCCGGTGCCGACTTGCGAAGTGCCGGTGCTGTTTTCGGCGGAACTGGCCGGTGGTCTGTTCGGCAGCTTCCTTGGGGCGATTTCCGGCGGCAACCTGTACCGCAAGTCGTCGTTCCTCGAGGGCGCGATTGGCCAGAAGCTGTTCCCGGAATGGCTGACCATCGATGAGCGTCCGCACCTGATGCGCGCCATGGGCAGTTCGTCGTTTGACGGTGATGGCCTGGCGACCTATGCCAAGCCGTTCGTTGAGAACGGTGAGTTGGTGTCCTACGTGCTGGGTACTTATGCCGGTCGCAAGCTCGGACTGCCAAGCACAGCCAACTCGGGCGGCGTGCACAACCTGTTCATCACCCATGGGGATGAAGACCAGGCGGCGCTGTTGCGGCGTATGGGGCGTGGCTTGCTGGTCACCGAGTTGATGGGCCATGGCCTGAATATGGTCACGGGGGATTATTCTCGTGGCGCGGCGGGTTTCTGGGTGGAAAACGGTGAAATCCAGTTCGCCGTGCAGGAAGTGACCATCGCCGGCAATATGCGTGACATGTTCAAGCAGATTGTCGCGGTGGGTAATGACCTGGAACTGCGCAGTAACATCCGCACCGGTTCGGTGTTGATCGAGAAGATGACCGTCGCCGGCAGCTGACCCGCCGACAAACGCTGAAAAAAGGCGCGCCATCCATTGGATAGCGCGCCTTTTTTTGTGCCTGGAATTCCGAGTGATTTCCTCAGGCCCTTGTTTTGATTCTCAATATCATTTAATAATAAATATCATTACCGAATGAGTGTGGATCATGAGTTCTGTCCTGCATGAGGATCCCTACCTGGAAAGCTGGCGTTGGATGAGTCGTCAGATTCGCTGCGGCCTTGATCCCGACGAGCCCCGCCTGATCGAACATTACCTGGCCGAAGGCCGGTACCTCGCCTGTTGCACCGCGACCCACCCGTGGACCATCGGCGAAACCTCATTCCGCCTGCTGCTCGACACCGCCTCCGATATCGCCTTGCCCTGGCACTGGCGGTCCATGTGCCTGGACCAGGCCTGGCGCCCGTTGCGCGACCTGGAAAAACTTTCCCACTGTGCCTGCCGCCTCAAGCGCTGGCAGACCTTTGCCTGGCAATTGGCGACCTGCGAATTGCTTCCATCCATTTCTCACTCCGACTTGGTGCAAGGATCTTCCGATGAGTAACACCCGTATCGAACGTGACAGCATGGGCGAACTGCAAGTGCCCGCCGAGGCCTTGTATGGCGCGCAAACCCAGCGTGCGGTGAACAACTTTCCCATCAGCCACCTGCGCATGCCGGCGCAGTTCATTCGTGCGCTGATCCTGGCCAAGGCTGCTGCCGCCAAGGCCAACGTTGAGCTGAAACAACTGAGCGAAGCCCAAGGCAAGGCCATCGTCGATGCGGCCCAAGGCTTGCTGGAAGGCGACTTCATGCAGCACTTCCCGGTGGATATCTTCCAGACCGGCTCCGGCACCAGCTCCAACATGAATGCCAACGAAGTGATTGCGACCCTGGCCAGCCGCTTGCTGGGGGAGCCGGTGAACCCCAACGATCACGTCAACTGCGGCCAAAGCAGCAACGACATCATCCCGACCACCATTCACGTCAGCGCAGCGCTGGTGTTGCATGAGCAAACCCTGCCGGCGCTGTTGCACTTGGTACAGGTGATCGAACACAAGGCCGAAGAGGTGCACCGCTTCGTCAAGACCGGCCGGACGCACCTAATGGACGCGATGCCGGTGCGCATGAGCCAGGTGCTCAATGGTTGGGCTCAACAGCTCAAGGCGAATATCGGCCATCTGCAAGACCTGCTGCCAAGTTTGCAGGCGCTGGCCCAGGGCGGCACTGCAGTCGGCACCGGGATCAATGCGCATCCGGAGTTTGCGGCGCGTTTCAGCCAGCAACTGAGCAGCCTGACCCACGTTCAGTTCACGCCGGGCAAGAACCTGTTTGCATTGATCGGTTCCCAGGACACCGCTGTCGCGGTCTCGGGGCAGCTCAAGACCACCGCCGTGTCCTTGATGAAAATCGCCAACGATCTGCGCTGGATGAACTCCGGCCCGTTGGCCGGCCTCGGTGAGATCGAGCTGGAAGGCCTGCAACCGGGCTCCTCGATCATGCCGGGCAAGGTCAACCCGGTGATCCCGGAAGCTACCGCCATGGTTGCCGCACAGGTGATCGGCAATGACACGGTGATCACCATCGCTGGCCAGTCCGGCAACTTCGAACTCAACGTGATGCTGCCGATCATTGCCCAGAATCTGCTCAGCAGCCTGGAATTGCTGGCCAACTCCAGCCGCCTGTTGGCGGACAAGGCCATCGCCAGCTTCAAGGTCAACGAAGCCAAGCTCAAGGAAGCGCTGTCGCGCAACCCGATCCTGGTGACCGCACTCAACCCGATCATCGGTTACCAAAAGGCCGCCGAAATCGCCAAGAAGGCCTATCAACAAGGCCGCCCGGTGATTGACGTGGCGCTCGAACACACCGACTTGCCCCGCAGCCAACTGGAAATCCTGCTGGATCCGGAAAAGCTCACGGCCGGCGGCGTGTAATCACCGACCCTGCTTTGGAGGCTCACCATGGAGCACTGGAAACGCACGATCGAACGGGCCAATCGCTGCTTTATGGCGGGCGAGCTGGTAGACGCCCGCGAGGCCTATCTGCAAGCCCTGGCGCTGGCTCAAGTGTTGTTTGAGCGCTGGGCGGATGCCGACGAAGCGGTGGCGGCTTGCGTCATTTCTCATCACAACCTGGCCGACCTGCATCTGCGCCTGAACCAGCCGGAAGAAAGCGCGGAATACCTCTGCGCCATTCACCAGCGCTTGTTGCAGACCATGCAGGACACACGCCTGAACCCGCAGTTGCGGGAGGCGGCCCTGCGCCAGAGCAGCAAGACCTACGTCGAACTGCTGAATTTCATCAGCGACCACGGTGAGTACCCGCGTACCCACCGCCTGCTGGGCAGCAACGTGGCGCCATCGGATGCGTCGACCCGCAACAGCCCTTTTTATGGAGCTCATTGATATGTCCTACACCTTGCCGGCCCTGCCTTACGCCTACGATGCCCTTGAACCGCATATCGATGCGCAAACCATGGAGATCCACTACACCAAGCATCACCAGACCTACATCAACAACTTAAACGCGGCTGTCGAAGGCACCGAGTTTGCCGGTTGGCCGGTGGAGAAACTGGTGTCCAGCGTCCAACAACTGCCGGAAAGGCTGCGGGCGGCGGTGATCAACCAGGGCGGCGGTCATGCTAACCACTCGTTGTTCTGGGCAGTGATGTCGCCCAAGGGCGGCGGCAAACCGGATGGTGCGCTGGGCAAAGCCATCGACGAACAGTTGGGCGGTTTCGATGCGTTCAAAGAAGCGTTCACCAAAGCTGCCTTGACCCGTTTTGGCAGTGGCTGGGCGTGGTTGAGCGTGACCCCGCAAAAGACCCTGGTGGTGGAAAGCAGCGGCAACCAGGACAGCCCGCTGATGGGCGGCAATACGCCAATCCTCGGCCTGGACGTCTGGGAACACGCTTACTACCTGCTGTACCAAAACCGTCGTCCGGAATACATCAATGCGTTCTACAGCGTCATCAACTGGCCGGAAGTTGCCGGACGCTATCAGGCGGCGCTGGGCTGACACTCTTCTATAACAAGATCTAAGGCCGACTATGGGCACTGAAACACTGGCGATCAGCAGCGTGCGAATGTTTCGTTATGCGTTTGGCTCGCTGCTGCTATTGGCGGGAACCGCGTTGCTGGTGGCCCAAGGGCTGGCCTGGCTTGACCTGGAACCCCGCATTCTGCGGGCCTTGCAAGGTGGTGCCATTTGCGCGCTTGGCACCGCCTTGGGCGCTGTGCCGGTACTGGTGATCCGCCGAATGCCGTTGGCGGTGAGCGACACGCTGCTCGGCTTCGGTGCCGGGGTAATGCTGGCCGCGACGGCGTTTTCGCTGATCGTGCCGGGTATTGCGGCTGCGCAAAGCCTGGGGCTGACGCCTTGGGCCGCCAGTGGCTTGATCAGTTTCGGCATCATGCTGGGCGCGTTCGGGTTGTACCTGGTGGATCGCAAGGTCTCCGGCGCCAGCCCGGAAATGCTGGTGGGCAGTCCGGAACACCCGGTGATACCGCCGCGTATCTGGCTGTTTGTGTTCGCCATCATTGCCCACAACATTCCCGAAGGCATGGCCGTGGGTGTCTCGGCAGGCGGCGGCATGCCCGATGCCGACAGCCTGGCCATGGGCATCGCCTTGCAGGATGTGCCGGAGGGATTGGTGATTGCGCTGGTGCTGGCCGGGGCAGGGATGTCGCGGGTCAAGGCGTTCCTGATCGGGGCGGCGTCAGGCCTGGTGGAGCCGGTGTTTGCGGTGCTGTGCGCCTGGCTGGTGAGCCTGGCGGAGGTGCTGTTGCCGTTGGGGCTGGCACTGGCGGCCGGGGCGATGCTGCTGGTGGTGACTCACGAAGTCATTCCCGAGTCGCGGCGCAATGGCCATGACAAGCTTGCCAGCTTGGGGCTGTGCATCGGGTTCTGTTTGATGATGGTGATGGATACAGCATTGGGGTGAAGCCGCATCCGGCTTCACTCGGTCACAGGAAGGCGGGTTTACTCGCCTTCGTCGAAGTAGTTATTGATCAACTTCACCAGCGCATCCATCGCTTCCTGCTCTTGCTCGCCTTCGGTCTTCAGATGAATCTTCGTGCCCTTGCCCGCAGCCAGCATCATCATGGCCATGATGCTTTTGCCGTCGACCATGGATTCGGGAGTGCGCCCGGCGCGAATCTGGCAAGGGAACTGCCCGGCGACGCCGACGAACTTTGCCGAGGCCCGGGCGTGCAGGCCCAGCTTGTTGATGATTTCAATTTCCAGAGCGGGCATCGCGGAGGTGTTCCTTTCAGCTGAGGTCGCGGTGGCGAACCTGGACGTTCTTGAGGGTTTGTTGCAGCACCTGGCCCAGGCGTTCGGTCAGGTAGACGGAACGGTGATGGCCGCCGGTGCAGCCAATGGCGATGGTGACATAAGCCCGGTTGCTGGCCGCAAAACGCGGCAGCCACTTGAGCAGGTAGCTGGAGATGTCCTGGAACATCTCCTCGACATCCGGTTGCGCCGCCAAGTAATCGGCCACAGGTTGGTCCAGCCCGGACTGATCGCGCAGCTCCGGCTTCCAGTACGGGTTGGGCAGGCAGCGCACATCAAACACCAGGTCGGCATCCACAGGCATGCCGCGCTTGAAGCCAAACGACTCCACTAGAAAAGCAGTGCCCGGCTCCGGCTGATTCAGCAGGCGCAGCTTGATCGCATCCCGCAGTTGATACAGGTTCAGGCTGGTGGTGTTGATCTTGAGGTCGGCCAGGTCAATGATCGGTCCCAGCAGTTTGGTTTCGTCCTCGATGGCTTCGGCCAAGGAACGATGGGGGCTGCTCAACGGGTGGCGACGACGGGTTTCGGAGAAGCGCTTGAGCAGCGTCTCTTCATCGGCGTCCAGGTACAGCACATCGCAGTGGATGTGCTTGGCCCGTACTTCTTCGAGCAGTTCCGGGAAACGTGTGAGGTGGCTGGGCAGGTTGCGCGCGTCGATCGATACGGCGACCAGCGGTTGCGCGAGCTCAGTGTGAATCAGGGCGCGTTCCGCCAGTTCCGGCAGCAGGCCAGCGGGCAGGTTGTCGATGCAATAGAAGCCGTTGTCCTCAAGAACATTGAGGGCCGTGCTTTTACCTGAGCCGGAACGGCCGCTGACGATGATCAAACGCATGATTAATGCCCGTTTTGTTCATCCAGGACAACCTGATAGAGCGCCTCATTGCTGGGGGCGCTGCGCAGTTTGTCGCGTACTTCTTTGCGGTCGAGCATGCTGGCGATTTGTCGAAGCAGTTCCAGGTGCGCATCGGTGGCGGCTTGCGGGACCAACAGTACAAACAGCAGGTCAACCGGGGCGCCGTCGATGGCGTCGAAGTCGATAGGGGCGTCCAGGTGCAGCAGGGCGCTGACTGGAGACTCGCAGCCTTGCAGGCGGCAGTGAGGAATGGCGATGCCGTTGCCAAAGCCGGTCGAGCCGAGCTTTTCACGGGCAATCAGGGCCTCGTACACAGCTTGCGTATCCATTTCGGGCACTTCGCGGCCGATCAGGTTGGCAATTTGTTCGAGGGCACGCTTTTTACTGCCGCCCGGCACGTTCACGAGGGAACGGCCGGGGGTCAGGATGGTTTCAAGTCGGATCATGGGTGGGGAGTGTTAGCGGCCAGTGCCTTGAAGAAGGCTCTGCTGCTTTTCCTTATGCTTTTTAAGTTGGCGGTCAAGCTTGTCTGTGAGCAAGTCGATTGATGCATACATGTCTTCATGTTCGGCATTGGCGACCACTTCGCCACCAGGTATCTGAAGTGTCGCTTCAATTTTCTGCTGAAGCTTGTCGACCTTCATGATGACCTGCACGTTGGTGATCTTGTCGAAATGGCCCTCAAGCTTCCTCAGCTTCAGCTCGACGTATTCGCGCAATGGAGGGGTGACTTCTACATGGTGTCCACTGATGTTGACTTGCATACAGCTTCTCCTTCGTTGCCAGTGCATAAAGCGACGGGTAGGAATACCCGTCACTGGAACGCTATGGCCCGCCCGTCACATCAAACGTTTACGCTCGCTGGAAGGCGCGATCCCAAGGGACTCGCGGTACTTGGCGACGGTTCGACGGGCGACCTGAATGCCTTGTGCCTCCAGTAAACCAGCGATCTTGCTGTCACTCAACGGCTTTTTCTGATTTTCCGCGGCAACCAGTTTTTTGATGATTGCGCGGATCGCCGTGGACGAGCATTCGCCGCCTTCGGAGGTGCTGACGTGGCTGGAGAAAAAGTATTTCAGCTCATAAATACCCCGTGGGGTATGCATGAATTTTTGTGTGGTCACTCGGGAAATCGTTGATTCGTGCATGCCTACCGCCTCGGCGATGTCATGCAGAACCAACGGCTTCATTGCTTCATCGCCGTATTCCAGGAAGCCGCGCTGGTGCTCGACGATCTGGGTGGCGACTTTCATCAGGGTTTCGTTGCGGCTTTGCAGGCTCTTGATGAACCAGCGGGCTTCCTGCAACTGGTTGCGCATGAAGGTGTTGTCGGCGCTGGTGTCGGCGCGGCGTACAAAACCTGCGTATTGCGGATTGACCCGCAGGCGCGGTACCGATTCCTGGTTCAGCTCCACCAGCCAGCGCTCGTTGTCCTTGCGCACGATGACATCGGGCACGACATATTCGGCTTCACTGGACTCGATCTGCGATCCAGGGCGCGGGTTGAGGCTCTGTACCAGCTCGATGATCTGGCGCAGGTCATCTTCCTTGAGCTTCATGCGGCGCATCAGTTGGCTGTAGTCGCGGCTGCCCAGCAGGTCGATATAGTCGGTGACCAGGCGCTGCGCTTCGGCCAGCCATGGAGTCTTGGCCGGCAATTGGCGCAATTGCAGCAGCAGGCACTCGCTGAGGGTGCGGGCGCCGATGCCGGCTGGCTCGAATTGCTGGATGCGGTGCAGGACGGCTTCAATTTCGTCCAGTTCGATGTCCAGTTCCGGGTCGAAGGCCTCGAGGATCTCCTCAAGGGTCTCGTCCAGGTAGCCCTGATTGTTGATGCAATCGATCAGGGTCACAGCGATCAGGCGATCGGTATCGGACATCGGGGCCAGGTTCAGTTGCCAGAGCAAATGGCTCTGCAGGCTCTCGCCGGCGGACGTGCGGGTGGTGAAGTCCCACTCGTCATCATCATTGCTCGGCAGGCTGCTGGCGCTGGTCTGGTAGACGTCTTCCCAGGCGGTGTCCACGGGAAGCTCGTTGGGAATGCGTTCGTTCCATTCGCCTTCCTCAAGGTTGTCCACCGTGGGGGCGGTTTCCTGGTAGGAGGGTTCCTGTACGTCAGGGTTGGGCTTTTGCTCGATGTTGTCGGCTAGCGGGTCTGCATTATCGAAGTCGTCGCCTTCTTCCTGGCGTTCGAGCATCGGATTGGACTCCAGGGCCTCCTGGATTTCCTGTTGCAGGTCCAGGGTCGACAATTGGAGCAGGCGGATGGCCTGTTGCAGCTGCGGTGTCATCGTCAGCTGCTGGCCCATTCTCAGGACTAGCGATGGTTTCATGGCAGGGGCTTAACACCTTATTCGCCGGCGCAATGCGCCATCCACGACAGGGCGCGTGAGCGCCAAACATAAGCAAATTATATGCCTGATATCGGGGGCTTTGCCTAGAGCACGGTAACAATAAAAATAATGAGGTTTTTATTGACTACCGCGCTCCATGGCGAATGGCCTGATACCACCGTGTTTACAGGCGGAACTCGTGACCCAGATACACTTCCTTGACCAGTTCGTTGGCCAGGATAGTGGCGGAGTCACCTTCGGCAATCAGCTGTCCATCGTTGACGATATACGCGGTTTCGCAGATATCGAGGGTCTCGCGGACGTTGTGGTCGGTGATCAATACACCGATGCCCTTGGCCTTGAGATGATGGATGATCTGCTTGATGTCGCCGACGGAGATCGGGTCGACACCGGCGAAGGGTTCGTCCAGCAGGATGAACTTCGGCGCAGTGGCCAGGGCTCGGGCGATTTCCACACGACGCCGCTCGCCGCCGGAAAGGCTCATGCCGAGGTTGTCGCGAATGTGGTTGATATGGAATTCCTGCAGCAGGCTTTCCAGCTCTTTCTTGCGCCCGGCGCGGTCGAGTTCCTTGCGGGTCTCGAGGATGGCCATGATGTTGTCGGAAACCGACAGTTTGCGGAAGATCGATGCTTCCTGGGGAAGATAGCCGATACCCGCCTGCGCACGACCGTGCATAGGCTGGTGGCTCACGTCCAGGTCGTCGATCAGGACGCGGCCTTGATCGGCCTGTACCAGGCCGACGATCATGTAGAAACAGGTGGTCTTGCCGGCACCGTTGGGGCCGAGCAAGCCGACGATCTGCCCGCTGTCGATCGACAGGCTGACATCGCGCACGACCTGACGGCTTTTATAGGCCTTGGCCAGATGCTGGGCTTTCAGGGTTGCCATTAATTCGCCTTCTTCGCGTCGGGTTTCGGCGCCGGCTGGGCTGCGCCCGGTTTCTGCTTCGGCTGGATAACCATGTCGATACGCGGCTTCGGCGTGCTGATTTTCGAACCGGTGGCGCGACCGGCCTGGGCAATCTGCTTCACCGTGTCGTAGACGATTTTTTCGCCGTCGGTGGTGTTGCCGTCATTGATGACGCGGGCCTGGTCGATCAGCACGATACGGTTTTGCTGGGCGTGGTACTGGATCGTCTTGCCATAGCCTTTGACCGGCGTAGGATCGCCCACTTTCTGCAGCTGTTCGAAATACGCCAGGTTGCCCACCGAAGTGACCACGTCGATATCGCCTGCCGGGGTGCGAGTCAGTGTCACGGTATTACCCGTCACTTTCATCGAGCCTTGGGTGATGATCACGCTGCCGGTGTAGGTCGCGATACCTTGCTTGTCATCCAGCTGCGCATCGTCAGCCTGAATGTGGATCGGTTGCTGGCTATCGTTCGGCAGAGCCCAGGCGCTCACGCTTCCCAGTGCTGCGCCCAGGCCGAGCAAAATAGGGAGGGTTTTAACGAGCCTCATACTGTCCTCTTACGTTCGATAGCAGGTGTATCCTGCTTTCTTTCAAATACGCTTTCATTCCCTTGCCAGTCGATACACCGCCAGCGCCGTCAATTCTAACGTCTTGCTCGGTCTGCGCATATTGCTTCTGTGGGAATACGGTCATGCGACTGCTGGTAATAATGGTCTCGCGGTCCTTGGCGTCGGTACGGGCTACGCGAACCGAGTCAATCAATTCCACTTGGGTGCCGTCCGGGTTGACTTCGCCACGCTCGCTGGTGACGTGCCACGGAAATTCGGCACCGCGATACAGGTTCATGTCCGGCTTGGTCAATAAGGTGACCTCGGATGCCTTCAAGTGTTCGACCTTGTCAGAGGTCATTTCATACTGAACCTTGCCATCCGGCAGGTACTGAATGCTGTGGGCGTTGATGGCGTAATAGTCGATAGCGCTCTCGTCAACCTGGGCAACAGGCTTGTCGAGGAAGCGCTCCGGGCTGATATTCCAATAACCGACCGCGAGAAAAACCGCGGCGATGACTGCAAGTATCAGGAAATTGCGAATCTTTTTACTCAGCATAAAACGCTCTATAGGTAGGCGGCGTGGGCCGCTTCAAGGCTGCCTTGGGCGCGCAGAATCAGTTCGCAGAACTCACGGGCGGCGCCTTCGCCGCCACGGGCGGTGGTTACACCATGGGCGTGTTCGCGAACGAACGCCGCAGCATTGGCCACGGCCATGCCCAGGCCGACCCGGCGAATCACCGGCAGGTCGGGTAAATCGTCACCCAGGTACGCAACCTGCTCATAGCTTAGGTTGAGTTGGCCAAGAAGCTCGTCCAGAACCACCAGTTTATCCTCGCGGCCCTGATACAGGTGAGGAATCCCCAGGTTTTGTGCGCGGCGTTCCACAACCGGGGTCTTGCGACCGCTGATGATGCCGGTTTGCACGCCCGCCGCCATCAGCATCTTGATGCCTTGGCCGTCGAGGGTGTTGAAGGTCTTGAATTCGCTGCCGTCTTCCAGGAAGTACAGGCGGCCATCCGTCAGCACGCCGTCGACGTCGAAAATCGCCAGCTTGATGTTTTTGCCCCGTTGCAACAGGTCGGTGGTCATTTACATCACTCCCGCACGCAGCAAATCGTGCATGTTCAGGGCGCCAACCGGGCGGTCGTCACTGTCGACCACCACCAGCGCCAGGATTTTATGGTCTTCCATGATCTTCAGCGCTTCGGCTGCAAGCATGTCAGGGCGGGCGGTCTTGCCGTGGGGCGTCATGACTTCGTCGATGGTGGCGGTCTGGATGTCGAGGTTGCGGTCCAGAGTGCGACGCAGGTCACCGTCGGTGAAAACCCCGGCCAGGCGCCCGTCGTCTTCCAGGATCACGGTCATGCCCAGGCGCTTGAGGGTCATTTCCATCAAGGCGTCTTTAAGCAGGGTGCCCCGCGCCACTTGCGGCAACTCGTCGCCGGCGTGCATCACATTTTCCACTTTAAGCAGCAGACGACGGCCCAAGGCGCCGCCCGGGTGGGAAAACGCGAAGTCTTCGGCGGTGAACCCGCGGGCTTCCAGCAGGGCCACGGCCAGCGCATCGCCCATGACCAGGGCGGCGGTGGTGGAGGAGGTCGGTGCCAGGTTCAGCGGGCAGGCTTCGTGGGCAACGTGCACGTTCAAGTTCACTTCAGCGGCTTTTGCCAGCGTCGAGTCCGGGTTGCCGGTCACGCTGATCAACTGGATGCCCAGGCGCTTGATCAGCGGCAGCAGGGTCACGATTTCGTTGGTGGTGCCAGAGTTGGACAGTGCCAGGATGATGTCGTCCCGGGTGATCATGCCCATGTCGCCGTGGCTGGCTTCGGCCGGATGCACGAAGAACGCGGTGGTCCCGGTGCTCGCCAGGGTGGCGGCGATCTTGTTGCCAACATGCCCTGATTTGCCCATGCCGACCACGACAACGCGGCCCTTGCTGGCCAGAATCATCTCGCATGCGCGTACGAAATCCGCGTCGATATGGGCCAGCAAACCTTCTACGGCTTCAAGCTCGAGGCGGATGGTGCGTTGTGCGGATTGAATAAGGTCGCTGGATTGGCTCATGTCTGAAATCGTATAGCCTGACGAAAAGTCGGCGATTATAGCGGTAATGATCGAATCGCTCACGTAAGTTCGTCAGCCTTTATTTAGTCAAGCTTCTGAGCAACCCTTAATATTGCGATTTATTACCTGTCCTGTTTCTGAACAAGCTCTGTTCCGGCCTTGGGGGCGCTGCACCAGCAGTGATATAGTTCGCCGCCAGTTCGGTCCGCGCAGCCTTTTTGTCTATTCGGCGCAAGCATTTGTCGAAAACAAGGTGTCTGAGTGAAAGGCTGCATCCCAAGGAGTTTAGATGAGTGCCGATAACGCCTACGCGGTCGAGCTGAAGGGTCTGTCCTTCAAGCGCGGTACGCGCAGCATCTTCAATAATGTGGATATTCGCATTCCCCGCGGCAAAGTCACGGGCATTATGGGGCCTTCCGGTTGCGGCAAGACGACGCTGTTGCGCCTGATGGGCATGCAATTGCGCCCCTCCGCCGGTGAAGTCTGGGTCAATGGCCAGAACCTGCCGACCCTCTCGCGCAGCGACCTGTTCGATGCGCGCAAGCACATGGGAGTGCTGTTCCAGAGTGGTGCGTTGTTTACCGATCTCGACGTATTCGAAAACGTGGCGTTCCCGCTGCGGGTGCACACACAGCTGTCCGATGAGATGATTCGTGACATTGTGTTGCTGAAATTGCAGGCCGTAGGGCTGCGCGGTGCCATCGATTTGATGCCCGACGAGCTGTCCGGTGGCATGAAGCGTCGTGTCGCCCTGGCGCGTGCGATCGCCCTCGACCCGCAAATTCTCATGTACGACGAGCCTTTCGTTGGCCAGGACCCGATCGCCATGGGCGTCCTGGTGCGCCTGATCCGCCTGCTCAACGACGCACTGGGTATCACCAGTATCGTGGTCTCCCACGACCTGGCCGAGACCGCGAGCATCGCCGACTACCTTTATGTCGTGGGCGATGGCCAGGTGTTGGGGCAGGGCACGCCTGAAGAGCTGATGAACGCTGATAACCCGCGCATTCGCCAATTCATGACCGGCGATCCCGATGGCCCGGTGCCTTTTCACTTTCCGGCAGCGGACTACCGCTCAGATCTTCTGGGGAAGCGCTGATGCGCAAGACATCTTTACTCGAAAAGGTTCGCCTTTTCGGACGCTCCGGCATCGATATCATCGGTGTGCTGGGCCGTTCGACGATTTTCCTGTTTCATGCGTTGCTCGGCCGCGGCGGTATTGGCGGCGGTTTTGGCCTACTGATCAAGCAACTGCACTCCGTGGGTGTGATGTCCCTGGTGATCATTGTGGTCTCCGGGGTATTCATCGGCATGGTGCTGGCGCTGCAAGGCTTCAATATCCTTTCCAGCTACGGCTCCGAACAGGCGGTAGGGCAGATGGTTGCGCTGACGCTGTTACGTGAGTTGGGCCCGGTGGTGACTGCGCTGCTGTTTGCCGGGCGTGCCGGTTCGGCGCTGACGGCCGAAATCGGCAACATGAAGGCGACCGAGCAGCTGTCCAGCCTGGAAATGATCGGTGTCGACCCGCTCAAGTACATTGTTGCCCCGCGCCTGTGGGCCGGCTTCATCTCCCTGCCACTGCTGGCGATGGTATTCAGCGTGGTGGGCATCTGGGGCGGTTCATGGGTGGCGGTTGACTGGCTGGGGGTCTACGACGGTTCCTACTGGGGCAATATGCAAAACAGCGTGACCTTCAGCGGTGATGTGCTCAATGGCATCATTAAAAGCATCGTTTTCGCCTTTGTAGTGACCTGGATCGCCGTATTCCAAGGCTACGACTGTGAGCCCACTTCAGAGGGGATCAGTCGCGCCACCACCAAGACCGTTGTGTACGCCTCGTTGGCGGTACTGGGCCTTGACTTCATTTTGACCGCCTTGATGTTTGGAGATTTCTGATGCAAAACCGCACTGTGGAAATCGGTGTCGGCCTTTTCTTGCTGGCTGGCATCCTGGCTTTACTGTTGCTCGCCCTGCGAGTCAGCGGCCTATCGGCCAGCCCCACCGCCGATACTTATAAACTTTACGCCTACTTCGACAATATCGCCGGTTTGACTGTCAGAGCTAAAGTGACCATGGCGGGTGTAACCATCGGCAAGGTCACGGCGATCGATCTGGACCGCGACAGCTTCACCGGCCGGGTGACGATGCAAGTGAACAAGAAGGTCGATAACCTGCCGACTGACTCCACTGCGTCTATCCTCACCGCTGGCTTGCTGGGCGAGAAGTACATCGGTATCAGCGTGGGCGGGGAAACAGCTCTGCTCAAGGATGGCTCGACCATTCATGACACACAGTCGTCGTTGGTGCTGGAGGACTTGATCGGTAAATTCCTGCTCAATACCGTCAATAAAGACGCCAAATGAGGAATGTGTTGATGATCTCTACTTTGCGACGTGGCCTGTTGGTACTGCTCGCGGCACTGCCGTTGATGGCTAACGCCGCTGCCGGCGGCTCTGCACATGACCTGGTGCAGGACACCACCAACAAGATGTTGGCTGACCTGAGCGCCAACAAGGAAAAGTACAAGCAAGACCCGAGTCAGTTTTATAACGCGCTGAACACGATTGTCGGGCCTGTGGTGGATGCCGAAGGCATTTCCAAAAGCATCATGACCGTCAAGTACTCGCGCAAGGCGACCCCGGAGCAGATGACCCGCTTCCAGGAAAATTTCAAGCGTGGCCTGTTCCAGTTCTATGGCAACGCATTGCTTGAGTACAACAACCAGGGCATTACGGTTGACGCGCCGAAGTCCGAAACGGGTGACCGTGCCGAAGTTGGCATGACCGTGAAGGGCACCAATGGCGCGGTGTATCCGGTGTCCTATACCCTGACGAAGATCAATGGCGAGTGGAAACTGCGTAACGTCGTGATCAATGGCATCAACATTGGCAAGCTGTTCCGTGACCAGTTCGCGGATGCCATGCAGCGCAATGGCAACGACCTGGACAAAACCATCAATGGTTGGGCCGGTGAAGTGGCCAAGGCCAAGGAAGAAACCGACAAAGCTGCCGGGAAGTCTGCCCAATGACCGAGTCGGCCATTCGCCTTGGCGAGTCCGGTGAGCTGCTGCTCAGCGGCGTGCTGGATTACAGCACCGGGCCAGCCCTGCGCAAGCAGGGCCAAGCGCTGATCAATTCCAGCACTGCGTCCGCGCTGGTGCTGGATTGCTCGGCGGTGGTGAAGTCCAGCAGTGTCGGCTTGTCGTTGCTGCTGTGTTTCATGCGTGATGCGCAGGCTGTCAAAAAAACGGTGAGCATCCGTGCGTTGCCCGAAGACATGCGTGAAATCGCTGAAGTTTCCGGTCTGACCGAGCTGTTGGCGCATCCTTAATACACATTATTAAAGAAGCCCCCCGTCAGAGTCCTGCTATGCGGGGTTCGCAGGCGCGGGGCTTTTTTGTATGATGTGCGACCCGCGCGCACTGGGCGCCCATAGAGGTTGATCATGCAGGCCCTAGAAGTTAAAAGCTTCCTTGAAGGAAAGCTGCCCCAAACTAATGTTGAAGTTGAGGGCGAAGGCTGCAACTTCCAGCTGAACGTGATTAGCGATGAACTGGCGGCATTGAGCCCGGTCAAGCGTCAGCAGCAGATCTATGCCCATTTGAACCCGTGGATCACCGATGGCAGCATCCATGCGGTCACTATGAAATTTTTCAGCCGCGCGGCCTGGGCCGAGCGCACCTGAGCCCCCAAGGCGTCGAGATTCTTATGGATAAATTGATTATTACCGGCGGTGCTCGTCTTGATGGCGAGATCCGTATTTCCGGGGCGAAGAACTCCGCCCTGCCGATCCTGGCAGCGACCTTGCTGTGCGATGGCCCGGTTACCGTGGCCAACCTGCCGCACCTGCACGACATCACCACCATGATCGAGCTGTTCGGTCGCATGGGCATCGAGCCGGTGATCGACGAGAAACTCAGCGTCGAAATCGACCCGCGCACCATCAAGACCCTGATCGCGCCGTACGAGCTGGTGAAAACCATGCGCGCCTCGATCCTGGTACTGGGCCCGATGGTTGCCCGTTTCGGCGAAGCCGAAGTCGCACTGCCTGGCGGTTGCGCCATCGGTTCGCGTCCGGTGGACCTGCACATCCGTGGCCTCGAAGCCATGGGTGCAACCATCGACGTCGAAGGCGGCTACATCAAGGCCAAGGCGCCGGAAGGCGGCCTGCGTGGCGCGAACTTCTTCTTTGATACCGTCAGCGTGACCGGTACCGAGAACATCATGATGGCTGCTGCCCTGGCCAACGGCCGCAGCGTCCTGCAAAACGCCGCGCGCGAGCCTGAAGTGGTCGACCTGGCCAACTTCCTGATCGCCATGGGCGCCAACATCACAGGCGCCGGCACCGACACCATCACCATCGAAGGTGTGAAACGCCTGCATTCGGCCACCTACAAAGTGATGCCGGACCGTATCGAGACCGGTACCTACCTGGTGGCTGCTGCCGTCACTGGTGGCCGCGTCAAGGTCAAGGACACCGATCCGACCATCCTTGAAGCCGTCCTGGAAAAACTCAAGGAAGCGGGCGCCGAGATCACCACCGGCGAAGACTGGATCGAGCTGAACATGCACGGCAAGCGGCCAAAAGCCGTCAACGTGCGTACTGCTCCGTACCCGGCGTTCCCCACCGACATGCAGGCGCAGTTCATTTCCCTGAACGCGATTGCTGAAGGCACCGGTGCCGTGATCGAGACCATCTTCGAAAACCGCTTCATGCACGTGTATGAACTGCACCGCATGGGCGCCAAGATCCAGGTCGAAGGCAACACCGCCATCGTGACCGGCATCGAGAAGCTCAAGGGCGCGCCAGTGATGGCCACCGACCTGCGTGCTTCGGCCAGCCTGGTGATCTCGGCGCTGTGCGCTGACGGCGATACCCTGATCGACCGCATTTACCACATAGACCGTGGTTACGAGTGCATCGAAGAGAAGCTGCAGATGCTCGGCGCGAAAATCCGCCGCGTACCGGGCTAGTTCCAGGAACTGCAAACACGGTCATTGTGGCGAGGGAGCTTGCTCCCGCTGGACTGCGCAGCAGTCCCAGTCTTTTTAAACAAAGATCAGGGCCGCTTCGCACCCCAGCGGGAGCAAGCGCCCTCGCCACAGGACGATGTATGCTGTTGACTGATTTGTTTCAAATCGAGGCTGTAATGGCCTCGATCTGTGTCTGGCGCCGATTGCGACCGGACAGCAATAGCCTGATGAAGGACTGACGTTTCCCATGTTGACCATCGCACTGTCCAAGGGCCGCATCCTTGACGACACTTTGCCGCTTCTGGCTGAAGCGGGCATCGTGCCAACCGAGAATCCGGACAAGAGCCGCAAGCTGATCATCCCCACGACCCAGGACGACGTTCGCCTGCTGATCGTGCGTGCCACTGACGTGCCAACCTACGTTGAGCATGGCGCGGCCGACCTCGGCGTCGCGGGCAAAGACGTGTTGATGGAATACGGCGGCCAGGGCCTGTACGAGCCATTGGACCTGCGTATTGCCCTGTGCAAGCTGATGACGGCCGGCCGCGTCGGTGACGTCGAGCCTAAGGGCCGCCTGCGGGTGGCGACCAAGTTCGTCAACGTTGCCAAGCGCTACTACGCCGAGCAAGGTCGCCAGGTCGACATCATCAAGCTTTACGGCTCGATGGAGCTGGCACCGCTGATCGGCCTGGCCGACAAGATCATCGACGTGGTCGACACCGGTAACACCCTGCGCGCCAACGGCCTGGAACCCCAGGACTTTATCGCTGACATCAGCTCCCGCCTGATCGTCAACAAAGCTTCCATGAAAATGCAGCACGCCCGTATCCAGGCGTTGATCGACACCCTGCGCAAGGCAGTGGAGTCTCGACACCGCGGTTGACTCACCCGCGCGGCCCTAAGCCGCGCCCGTCTATCCGCCTCATAGCCAGAATTCTCAGGTGCCCAAGCGGAAACGACTGCTAGTTTAGGGCGCCTGAGTTTTTGCCAATTCTATTGAGGCCCTCGCTATGACCACGTCCACTGCAATTGCCCGACTCAACGCTGCCGACCCGGATTTCGCCCATCATCTGGATCATCTGCTGAGCTGGGAAAGCGTGTCCGACGATTCGGTCAACCAGCGGGTGCTCGACATCATCAAGGCCGTGCGCGAACGCGGTGACGCGGCGCTGGTGGATTTCACCCGGCAGTTCGATGGCTTGGACGTTGCCTCCATGGCCGACCTGATCCTGCCCCGCGAGCGCTTGGAACTGGCCTTGACCCGCATCACCGCGCCCCAGCGCGAAGCCCTGGAAGTGGCGGCCGCGCGGGTGCGCAGCTACCACGAAAAACAGAAACAGGATTCCTGGAGCTACACCGAGGCCGACGGCACCGTGCTGGGCCAGAAGGTTACGCCGCTGGACCGCGCCGGCCTGTACGTGCCGGGCGGTAAAGCCTCGTACCCGTCCTCGGTACTGATGAACGCGATTCCGGCCAAGGTCGCCGGCGTGACCGAAGTGGTGATGGTGGTACCTACCCCGCGCGGCGAAATCAACGAACTGGTGCTGGCAGCGGCCTGCATCGCGGGTGTTGATCGGGTCTTCACCATCGGCGGCGCCCAAGCGGTAGCGGCCCTGGCCTACGGCACCGAAAGTGTGCCGAAGGTCGATAAAGTGGTGGGCCCGGGCAACATTTACGTAGCCACGGCCAAGCGCCATGTATTTGGCCAGGTCGGCATCGACATGATCGCCGGCCCTTCGGAAATCCTCGTGGTGTGTGACGGCCAGACCGACCCGGACTGGATCGCCATGGACCTGTTCTCCCAGGCCGAGCACGACGAAGACGCCCAGGCGATCCTGGTCAGCCCGGATGCCGAATTCCTGGACAAGGTGGCAGCGAGCATCGCCAAGCTGCTGCCGACCATGGAGCGTGCCGAGATCATCGAGAAGTCGATCAATGGCCGTGGCGCCCTGATCCAGGTGCGCGACATGGAACAAGCCATCGAAGTGGCCAACCGCATCGCACCGGAGCACCTGGAGTTGTCTGTCGCCGACCCACAAGCCTGGCTGCCGCTGATTCGTCACGCCGGCGCGATCTTCATGGGCCGCCACACCAGCGAAGCCCTGGGCGACTACTGCGCAGGCCCCAACCACGTGTTGCCGACCTCGGGCACCGCGCGTTTCTCCTCGCCGTTGGGTGTGTATGACTTCCAGAAGCGCTCGTCGATCATCTTCTGCTCACCACAGGGCGCGTCGGAGTTGGGCAAGACCGCTTCCGTGCTGGCCCGTGGCGAGTCGCTGACCGCCCACGCCCGCAGTGCCGAATACCGTATCGTTGACGATAAGCAGGGGAACTGAAACATGAGCAAATTCTGGAGCCCGCTCGTCAAGGATCTCGTGCCTTACGTGCCCGGTGAGCAACCGAAGCTGACCAAGCTGGTGAAACTCAACACCAATGAAAACCCCTACGGCCCATCGCCCAAAGCGTTGGCTGCCATGCAGGCCGAGTTGAACGACAACCTGCGTTTGTACCCGGACCCCAACAGCGACCTGCTCAAGCAGGCGGTGGCGAAGTATTACGGGATCGACGCGGGCAAGGTGTTCCTCGGCAACGGTTCCGATGAAGTCCTGGCGCACATCTTCCACGGTTTGTTCCAGCACGACCTGCCGTTGCTGTTCCCGGACATCAGCTACAGCTTCTACCCGGTGTACTGCGGGCTTTACCGCATTGCGTTCGATGCAGTGCCGCTGGATGAGCAGTTCCAGATCCGCGTGTCGGACTACGCCAGGCCCAACGGCGGGATCATCTTCCCCAACCCGAACGCGCCGACCGGCTGCTTGATGGCCCTCGATGCCGTGGAGCAAATCCTCAAGGCCAGCCCGGACTCGGTGGTGGTGGTGGATGAAGCCTATATCGACTTCGGTGGCGAAACCGCCATCAGCCTGGTGGACCGTTACCCGAACCTGCTGGTGACCCAAACCCTTTCCAAATCGCGCTCACTGGCCGGTTTGCGGGTGGGCCTGGCCGTGGGCCATCCGGACCTGATCGAGGCGCTGGAGCGTGTCAAGAACAGCTTCAACTCCTACCCGCTCGACCGTCTGGCGATTGTCGGTGCGGCCGCCGCGTTTGAAGACCGTGAGCACTTCCAGGACACTTGCCAGCGAGTGATCGACAGCCGTGAAAAGCTGGTGGGGCAGTTGCAGGCCAAGGGGTTTGAAGTGTTGCCGTCTGCGGCCAACTTCATCTTTGCCCGTCACCCACGGCACGACGCTGCCGGGCTGGCGGCCAAGGTGCGGGAACAAGGGGTGATCGTGCGGCACTTCAAGCAGGAGCGGATTGCCCAGTTCCTGCGGATCAGCATCGGCACGCCTGAGCAGAACCAGGCGCTGATCGATGCGTTGGGCGAGCTGTAATCTTCATTGACTGACTGAACAGGCCCCATCGCGGGCAAGCCCGGCTCCCACATTGGAATGCATTGTCAGAAAGAATGCAGTCCCCTGTGGGAGCCGGGCTTGCCCGCGATGAGGCCATCAGCAACACCAAAAAGCTAAAGCCTTACAGCAACGGCTCATCCGGCTTCTTTTGCTTCCAGCCGTCATTGCCCGGCAGCAGCAGATTCAACGCAATCGCTACCACCGCACACAGGGCAATGCCCTTCAGGCCAAAGTCATCCGGGCCGGTGCCGGTACCTACCAGCACCCCGCCAATCCCGAACACCAGGGTTACCGACACAATCACCAGGTTGCGTGCTTCGCCGAGGTCGATCTTGTGGCGGATCAGGGTGTTCATCCCCACCGCGGCAATCGAGCCGAACAGCAGGCATAGAATCCCGCCCATTACCGGGACTGGAATGCTTTGCAGCAGCGCGCCGAACTTGCCGATAAACGCCAGGCTGATGGCAAACACCGCCGCCCAGGTCATGATTTTCGGGTTGTAGTTCTTGGTCAGCATCACGGCGCCCGTCACTTCCGCGTAGGTCGTATTGGGCGGGCCGCCGAAGAGGCCGGCAGCGGTGGTGGCGATACCATCACCCAATAGCGTGCGGTGCAGGCCAGGCTTCTTCAGGTAGTCGCGACCGGTCACGCTGCCCACTGCAATCACACCACCGATGTGTTCGATGGCCGGGGCCAGGGCTACCGGGACGATAAACAGGATCGCCTGCCAGTTGAATTCCGGCGCGGTGAAGTGGGGCAGGGCGAACCACGGTGCGGCAGCGATCTTCGCCGTGTCGACTACACCGAAGTAGAACGACATGGCGAAACCCACCAGCACGCCGGAGATGATCGGCACCAGGCGGAAAATGCCTTTGCCGAATACCGCGACGATCAATGTGGTCAGCAGCGCCGGCATCGAGATCAGCATGGCGGTCTGGTAGTGGATCAACTCGCTACCGTCACCCGCCTTGCCCATTGCCATGTTGGCGGCAATCGGCGCCATGGCCAGGCCGATGGAGATAATCACCGGCCCGATCACCACCGGCGGCAGCAACCGGTCGATGAAACCGGTGCCCTTGATCTTCACCGCCAGCCCCAGGAAGGTGTAAACGAAACCTGCCGCCATCACGCCGCCCATGGTCGCCGCGAGGCCGAATTGGCCTTTGGCGAGAATGATCGGGGTGATAAACGCAAAGCTCGACGCCAGGAACACCGGGACTTGGCGCCCGGTGACCACTTGGAACAACAAGGTGCCCAAGCCTGCGGTAAACAGGGCGACGTTTGGATCGAGACCGGTGATCAGCGGCATCAACACCAGCGCGCCAAATGCTACGAAGAGCATCTGTGCGCCAGACAGGATCTGGCGCCAAAGCGGGTCGTTGAATTCATCCTGCATGGTCACGCGTCCTTCTGCTTGGTACCGAAGATCTTGTCGCCGGCGTCGCCCAGGCCCGGGATGATGTAGCCGTGTTCGTTCAGGCGTTCATCGATGGACGCGGTGTAGATCAACACGTCCGGGTGGGCTTTCTCGACGGCGGCGATGCCTTCGGGAGCGGCTACCAGCACCATGGCGCGGATGTCCTTGCAACCGGCTTTTTTCAGCAGGTCGATGGTGGCAACCATCGAGCTACCGGTGGCGAGCATCGGGTCGATGATCATCGCCAGGCGCTCGTCGATTTCCGGTACGAGTTTTTCCAGGTAGGTGTGGGCCTGCAGTGTCTCTTCATTGCGGGCCACGCCCACGGCGCTGACCTTGGCGCCCGGGATCAGGCTGAGTACGCCTTCGAGCATGCCGATACCGGCACGCAGGATCGGCACCACGGTAATCTTCTTGCCGGCGATTTTCTCGACCTGGACGGGACCACACCAACCGGCGATCTCGTAGTTTTCCAGGGGCAGGTCTTTGGTCGCCTCGTAGGTGAGCAGCGCTCCGACTTCCTGAGCAAGCTCGCGGAAGTTCTTCGTGCTAATGTCGGCGCGGCGCATAAGGCCGAGTTTATGTCGGATCAGCGGGTGGCGGATCTCACGGATGGGCATGGGGAAAGGCTCCGGCGGCGGGCAAAAAAACCGGCCTAGATTAATCTATCCGAGGGTGTTGTCCTATAGACATCTAGTACGTTAGTCCATTAAGGCTTGAACGTTGCGCCTCACATGCGTACCTTTGCCCGCTTTTCTTGCCACAGCACCCCCTTGGAGAGCGCCATGTCCGCTGATCTCGAGCATATCCGTCAAATCATGCGCGAGGCTGACTGCCTGTACACCGAAGCGCAAGTCGAAGAGGCCATCGCCAAGGTCGGCGCGCACATCTCCCGCGAAATGGCCGACACCAACCCGGTGGTCTTTTGCGTGATGAACGGTGGCCTGATTTTCGCCGGTAAATTGCTCACCCATCTGCAATTCCCGCTGGAAGCGTCCTACCTGCACGCCACCCGCTATCGCAACGAAACCAGCGGCGGCGACCTGTTCTGGAAAGCCAAGCCGGAAGTCTCGTTCATCGACCGCGATGTGCTGATCATCGACGACATCCTCGACGAAGGGCACACCCTGGGCGCGATCATCGACTTCTGCAAACACGCTGGCGCGCGTAAAGTGCACACCGCCGTGCTGATCGACAAGGACCACGACCGCAAGGCCCGTCCGGACCTGAAGGCCGATTACGTAGGCCTGCCATGCATTGACCGCTACATCTTCGGTTACGGCATGGACTACAAAGGCTACTGGCGTAATGCCAATGGGATCTACGCCGTTAAGGGGATGTAATCAATGGCAAGCTTTCTTGATCAAACGCTGTTTGCGGAGTTGGCCGAGAAAGCGGCTGACAGTCCTCGTGGCCGGCATCACCACAACTTTCACCAGATGGAAGAGCCATGCCATCGCATGGCCGTCGCGATGCAGCCCAACACCTATGTGCCGCCTCATCGTCATTTGAGTGCCGATAAGGCGGAAACCTTGCTGGTGCTCAAGGGCCGTCTCGGCTTGTTGATTTTCAGCGAGACCGGCGAGGTGCTGGCCAAGCGCGTGATGCAGGCGGGCGGTGAGTGCCAGGGTGTCGATTTGCCGCCCGGTGTGTTTCACGGCCTGGTGGTGCTGGAGCCCGATACCTTGATGTTCGAATGCAAAGCCGGACCGTATCGACCGGTGGGCGAGGGTGAGCTGGCCAGTTGGGCTCCCCGTGAAGGCGATGCTGAAGTGGCTGAGTATCAGCGCTGGATGCTTGCCCAGTTCGATTGAGCTAAAGTGCTGGGCCATCTTCCACGGAGCGGCCCATGCGCCTTTTGATCCGCAGTTGCGCCGCCCTGGCGCTGACCCTCAGTTTGCCCCTGGCGGCCGCTCCGGCGCCGCTGCATAGCCAATTCCTGCCTCCCGACGACCTGACCCTGCGCGCCGAAGCTCCGGACCAGCAGCAATTGCTGCAAGTCACCGAGTATTCGGTGGTGGTGGGTAACCAGCGCCAATCCACCCAGCAGCCGATTCCGGTGACCTCGCCGTTGATGATCCGCCTCAAGGGCAAGCCCCTGAGCAAGGGGGCGACCATCGCCCAGGTGGTCCTAAACTTTGATGCCGAAAGCAAAAGCCTGAAAAAGCCGGTGTTCGACGATAAAAGCAAAACGCTGACCTTGTCGTACCCGATGACCCAGTACCGGGTCATCGTCGATTTGCTGCGCAACGACACGGTGTATGTGCAGTTCCTCAGTTACGCCAATGGCCATATCTGGGCCGATTTGCACACCGGGGCGGTGCGCTCCAAATAATCCAGCCGACGCGGATTCGGCGGTGTAAATACAGTCAATGTGGGAGCTGGCTTGCCTGCGATAGCGATGCATCAGTAACAGATGGGCCAGCGGACCCACCGCTATCGCAGGCAAGCCAGCTCCCACATTGGTTCGCGTAGCTTTCGAAGCCGCTGTGCCGCAGGTAAACTGCTTTTCCCGTGTAAATGTCTGCAGGCTGGAGTCGGTAATGCGTAAAGATAAGAAACAGGTGATTGGTGATGAAATCGGCGACGAGCAAATCAAGCTGTTCCTGGATTTCGAGCCGGTAGACGCCACTTCGCCGTCCCTGCACAAGCTGATCAAGGCCTACCGTGGCCTGCGTATCGACGATTTCGAGCGCTTCCTGGGGTTTTTCAAGGAAGCCGGCCTGGACCTCGATGGCAAGGATGAGCATGGGCTGACATTTGTTGACGTGATCAAGGACCAGCGCAACGCCGCTGAGTACATCGAGCTGATCGAACAAGCCCGCGGCTGATTGCTACAGACGAAAAAAAACGCCCCATTCGGGGCGTTTTTCGTTCCCACGCTCTGCGTGGGAATGCATCCACTGACGCTCTGCGTCACGACGCTCAAGCGTAGCTTTCGGTCTCGCTGCTCTGCTCAACCAGTTCCAGGCTGATGTTGTTCTGCGTGTTGATCTTGCGATACAGCTCGGCATCGGTCTCCAGGACCTTTTCCCGAGCCGGGAAGATCTCGTGCAGCTTGGCAGCCCATTCACCGGCCGCTTTGGTCGGGAAGCAGCGTTCGATCAGTTCCAGCATGATCGACACCGTCACCGAAGCGCCCGGAGATGCGCCCAGCAGGGCGGCCAACGAGCCGTCCTTGGCCGCAACCAGTTCGGTACCGAATTGCAGCACGCCGCCTTTCTTCGGGTCTTTCTTGATGATCTGCACCCGTTGGCCGGCCACTTCCAGGCGCCAGTCTTCGGCTTTCGCCTCAGGGTAGAAACGACGCAGGGATTCCAGGCGCTGTTCCATGGACTGGCGCACTTCGCTGACCAGGTACTTGGTCAGGTCCATGTTGTCCCGGGCCACGGCCAGCATCGGGCCGATGTTGCCGGCGCGAATCGACAGGGGCAGGTCAAGGAACGAACCGTGTTTGAGGAACTTGGTGGTGAAGCCGGCGTATGGCCCGAATAGCAGGGATTTCTTGCCATCCACCACGCGGGTGTCCAGGTGCGGCACCGACATGGGTGGCGAACCCACGGCCGCCTGGCTGTAGACCTTGGCCTGGTGGTGCTTGACCACTTCCGGGTTGTCGCAACGCAGCCACTGGCCGCTGACGGGGAAACCGCCGAAGCCTTTGCTTTCTTCGATGCCCGAGGCTTGCAGCAGCGGCAGGGCCGCGCCACCGGCGCCGAGGAACACGAACTTGGCGTCCACATCACGGGAGTTGCCGCTGTTGACGTCCTTGATGCTCACGGTCCAGCCGGCGCCGTTGCGCTTGAGGCCGGTGACGCGCTTGCTGTACTTGACTTGGGCATCCGGTGCGCTGGTCAGGTGCGAGAGCAGTTGGTTGGTCAGGGCGCCGAAGTTGACGTCGGTGCCGTTCATCACGCGGGTGGCAGCGATTTTTTCGTCCAGGGGGCGGCCGGGCATCATCAGCGGCATCCACTCGGCCATTTCGCTGCGGTCTTCGGTGTAGTGCATGTCCGAGAACGCGTGGTGCTGGCTGAGGGTTTCAAAACGCTTCTTGAGGAACGACACGCCTTTCTCGCCCTGCACGAAACTCAGGTGCGGCACGGGGCTGATAAAGGACTTGGACGAGCCAAAGGTGCCTTTCTTGGTCAAGTAAGCCCAGAACTGCTTCGACACCTCGAATTGGGTGTTGATGTGCACAGCTTTCTTGATGTCGATGGAGCCGTCAGCGGCCTGCGGTGTGTAGTTCAGCTCACACAGCCCGGCGTGGCCGGTACCGGCGTTGTTCCACGGGTTGGAACTTTCCGCGGCACCCGAATCCATCAGCTCAACGACTTCCAGCTTGAGGCCGGGGTCGAGCTCTTTGAGCAGTACGGCGAGGGTGGCACTCATGATGCCCGCACCTACCAGTACTACGTCGACTGCTTCGTTATGCGCCATTTAACGCGTCTCCAAAATCTGCAGCACCAAATTGACGGCATGGCTGCCAGGAGTGACGGGGCGGTTCACGTGATGCCCCAGGTTACCCATGGCCAGGATCGCCATGTCCGATTCTTCGCAATTTATCGCAAGCGGACGCTGCCGACCGGGCCTGATCTGCGTATGAACGCATTTAAGGGCACCTGTGGCAATTCGACTTATGGTCAAGCTCGTCCGATCGTGCAACCAAATCCGTAGCGGACAGGCTTCAAACTCCGGTTTTTGAGGAGTGCTCGGTCCTGTGTGGTGGGGCTGTTCCAGACGCTGATGGTGCTTGTACAAACGCAAAACTATTCATTTGCTCGCCACACTCTTGTGAAGTTGTGAAAACCCGTTTTTTTCACGCTCTTTTGAAGACGTGAACCTCAAAAAAGGGCTGCCCCAGCCTGGCACCTGGCCCGAAATCACTGCCGGCAAGCGGCAAAACGGGCAAACAACTCAAGTGGCCGAGCGCATGGCAGCTCTGGCAGATTCGGGTAAAGACGATGGTTTGCAGAGAAAACAGCAAGCTCGCCAGCTTCACTCGATCTGTGTGGGCGGCTCTCTGTGGGCGGTGCGGGGAGCTAACACAAGTGCATTAGCGATGCTGCGAGGCCCGATCAGGAGACGTCCTTATAATCGGGGGGAGATTGTAGCGAAGAAATGCGCGCAAATGGGCGTGTTTAATGACTTTTATTAGCAGTCTGGTCAGGAGGCCAACACATGCCGTTGCTGTGGCTGCGAAACCCGTGGGTTGATGCGGGCGCTGGCCGGCAGCGGGCGGTGCATCCAGCTCAGGCGAGTCTCTTCGACTTCGACCCAGCCTTCGCCGACGGGCGGCAGGCTGCACTGTTTGAAAGCCTGGCAGCAGCCATGGGCATCGAGCAGTGCAAAGTGACGATGACTGGCATGGGAAAAGAACAAAGATTTGAGAAGGCGCATGGTTGTGTACCCGGTTCGTTACATGCTGCGAAGGTTGGCAGTCTGGCATGACAGTGGGGTGACGGTTCTGTGTGAAAATTGTAATTTCGCCGACAGTTCAGGCGCCGTTCAGGAATTCTGGTGAGTGGCGAGCGCTCACCGTTATACTGGCGCCCTGTTTGCATCTAGTCCTGGAGAAATGAGTATGTTGCAACGCCTGTTGTTCGGTTTGATCACTGTGACCAGTTTGACCCTGGTTGGCTGCGCCCACAGCCCGCAACAACTCAGCCCGCAACCGAAAATCACCACCCAGTTGGCGCCTGTCGGCCATGGCCAGCCGGTGTCGGTGCGTGTGGTTGATGGGCGTCCGTCGCCGACCCTCGGCACCCGTGGCGGCCTGTACCCGGAAACCAGCGCCATTACGGTGACCGGTGCGGACGTGCTGCCCAAGCTGCAAGCCCAGGCCGAAGCGGCCGTGCGCCTGTTGGGCTTCACCCCGTCCAACTCGCCAGGTGCTCCACAACTGACCATCACCCTGGCCGAGCTGAAGTATCAGTCGCCCAAGGAAGGCCTGTACGTGACTGAAGCCACCATCGGCGCAACCTTCAAGTCCGACGTGACTGCCGGTACCCGTCGCTACAGCGGCCGTTACGGCGCTTCCCTGGACCAGCGCTTCGGCATGGCGCCGAACCAGGAAACCAACACCAAGCTGGTCAGCGACGTGTTGAGCGATGCTCTGACGCGCCTGTTCAAGGACCCGAGCATCGGTTCGCTGCTCAGCTCGCAGTAACCGTCAGGCGGGCGCGGAGCGCCCCCGTCGGCATTCCTTTGCGGCGCGTGGGAACGATCACCGGGCTCAGCGATGAGCCCGGTTTTTTTACGCCTGTAGTTTTCATGCAGCCGTTTCGACATAAAAGTCCAGCACACTCACTCCAGTGAGCAAATCCAGCTCCGGCAGGTCGGCATGCTGATGGCCGCCGAGGGCGCAATACACCAGCCAGTGGCGGTCCTGCACATTGAACGCGAGGCCGCCTACCAGCGCCTCTTGCTCATCACTTGGGGCAATCAGATACAGCCGATCCTGGTTCTGCGCGTGCAACATGACAAGCTCCCGGGCTTTCGAAGGGCAACAGAGTGGCTTGTTAAGGTGACGTTCAGGTGACGCTGTAAATTACTGGATACATTAGCCGTCAATGGGGAAGGAGTAATGACGCGCAGGCGGCGCATATCATTCAGGTTTGTATCTGGATTGATACCAAGACACTGATACATCGAGGTTTGCGATGTCGCTGACCGCACTACTGCTCAATTCCCTTGCCCTGTTGCTGGCCTGCCCGGCGGCTTGGCTGCTGTTTGTCACACGCCTGCGGGAACAGCGCGCGATAGCCAGGCTTGCCGCGCAAAGCGAACTGCGGGCCATTGATCAACCGATGCTGTTTCTTGATGTGCTGACCCAGCGTACCCATCGCCTGTTCTACCGGCTGGGGTTTGTCTGGCTCGGGCTGGCGTTGCTGGTGTCCTTGTTCAGTACCCGATTGTAAGAACACCCTAAAACAAATGTGGGAGCGGGCTTGCTCGCGAAAGCGCGGTGTCAGTCAATACATGATTGGCTGATCCACCGCCTTCGCGAGCAAGCCCGCTCCCACATTAGGTTTGCGCTGTTGCTGGTACCGGGTTACAGGGCAATCCCGGCCTTGACCCGATACTGATTCCTCACCGGCGTCGCGTATTGCAGCACCAGATACGGCCGATGCTCGGCCGGGCACGCATTCAAGCGCCGCTCCCACTCCGCTTTCGCCTTGGCCAGCTCGTCCGCCGGGAATACCTCGGCTGCGGTCGGCACCTGCAATTGCGGGTCGGCATCGCTCCATTGGGCGTACGCCAGGTAATGCACCGGGAACAACCGATAACCGCCCAGAATCTGCCGGTCCATTTCGATCGCCAATAGCTTGGTGTCTTCGAAAGCCTGGGTGATCGGCGGCGCGAAGTTGACGTGCACCCGGCCCTTGTAGCCGGTGATACCCAGGGCAATGCTCACGTCATCTTCCCCCGGCGCCTTGCTGTAGGTGCCGGTGGTGGCGCGGATGTACAGTTCGCGGGCCTTGGCTGCGTCACACGGGTCGTATTCGTAGCTGATGGACACAGGCGTCAGGTTCAGTGACTGGATGACCTCGGCGAACGGCTCGTCCTTGCGGCTCATGTGGAACATCTTGAGGATCGCCGACTCGGTGCGATCATCCCCATCCTTGGCGCGGCCTTCGGCCTGGGCAATCCAGATCGACTGGCAGTCGTTTCGAATCGAATGGTTGATGTACGCCGACAGCAACTGATACGCCGCCATCTTCTCTTTGCGCCCGGTAATCGAGCGGTGCACGATGAAACTCTTGTTCAGGCGCATCAGGTCGCTGACAAACGGCTTTTGCAGCAGGTTGTCACCGATGGCGATACGTGGCGTGGGCAGGCCGGCGTGGTACACGGCGTAGTTGACGAAGGCCGGGTCCATCACGATGTCGCGGTGGTTGGCCAGGAACAGGTAGGCGCTGCCGGACTTGAACTGCTCGACGCCGGTATAAGTCACCCCGTCGGTCGCGCGCTCGATGGTGTGGTCGACGTAAAACTCGACTTTGTCCTGTAGCGTGGCCACGGTGGTGACGCCGGCAAACTCACGGCGCAGTTTATGGGCGATCATCGGCTTGAGCAGCCAGCCGAAGGCGCCAGCAAAGCGCGGAAAGCGAAAGTGGGTCAGGATGTCCAGAAAGGCCTTGTCACTGAACAGTCGGGCCAGCACTGCCGGGACTTCGCTGTCGTTGTAAGGTCGGATGGTATCGAATTCGCCCATCATGCTCTCTTGTTAGAAACGGCTAGGGTAAGTAAAGGTTTGGAACAATAAATATCAGGGCGTGGTCCGGGCAATTGACCGGGACGAAAAATAGCCCTGTAAATAGACCGGCGATTATACGCACAAGTCACCTTGGAGACCGCGATGGAAGAGGAGTCGTACGAATGTCCTTATTGTGGCGAGGTAGTCACGGCGTTACTGGACCTGTCGGCAGGCGATCAGGAATATATAGAAGATTGCCCGGTGTGCTGCCGGCCCATCGTTTTCGAACTGCAGGTTCATGGCGACGAATGGATGCTCAACGTGCGCAGCGAGAACGAATAAAGGTACGCCCATGCAGCGAATCTACGAACCGGAAAACCTGATGGAAGGCGAGCTGCTGCAAGGCATGCTCGAAAGCGAGGGCATCACCGCGCATCTGGTAGGGCGCGATTTGCTCGGTGGCACTGGCGAATTACCGATTTATGGCCTGCTGGCCCTGGCGGTGGAGAACGACCAGGCCGCTTATGCCCGTGAGCTGATCACTGCCTACAACGGTGCGCAACCGGTGCCCGGTGATGAACCCGACAGCTTCCCCGACGTGTTGGTCTGTTAGGCTGTCGGCCAGTTTCTCCAAGAGTCGTGTTGCCCCATGTGTGGACGTTATGCCCTGTTTCGCTGGAACCCTGCGTTTGCTGCCTTGCCGGGCTTTCCGGCCGACCAGCAGGCCCAGTGGAACATCTCCCCCAATGATTCGGTGCTGATCCAGCGCCTCAGCGACGGCCAGCACACCCTGGCGCGAGCGCGCTGGGGCCTGACGCCGCCCTGGTTGACCGATCTCTCGCGCACGCCTGCCCATGCCCGCGCAGAAACCCTGGCAGAGCAACCGATGTTTCGCGAAGCCTTTCGCCAGCGCCGCTGCCTGTTGCCGGCCAATGGGTTCTACGAATGGCGCGGCACCCAGCGCAAGCGGCCGTACTGGCTGACGCCGGGAGAGGGCAGCACGCTGTTCTTTGCGGCGATCTGGGAAGCGTATCCGGTGCAGGAACAGGTGTGGCTGAGCACGGCGGTGGTGACCCAGGCGGCGCAGAGCCAGCGCCGGCCGTTGATTCTGGATGCGGCGGGGCAGGCGGCCTGGCTGAACCCCGAGACGCCGTTGCACACCTTGCAAGCCTTGTTGGCCAGTGAGCCCACCGCGTTGCGCGAGCGAGTGCTGGCCAATATGGTCAACGATCCGAAGCTGAATGGACCGGAGTGCCTGACTCCGGGTTGATCCTGGGGATTCGTGCTGTCTGCGCCGGCCTCATCGCAGGCAAGCCAGCTCCCACATTCTGAATGTATTCACAGATTAAAATGTGGGAGCTGGCTTGCCAGCGATAGCGGTCTCCAGGGCGCCGCCGGGTTAAACCTTGAACTGATTGATCAACCGCCGCTGCTGCTCCGCCAGCTTGGTCAGGTCAGCACTGGCCGCGCTCGATTCATCCGCCCCGCCAGCCACTTCATTGGCCACCTGCCCGATATTGATCACGTTACGGTTAATGTCCTCGGCCACCGCGCTCTGTTCCTCGGCGGCGCTGGCGATCTGGGTGTTCATGTCGTTGATCACCGACACCGCCTGGGTAATGGTCTCCAGTGCCTGAGCCGCCTTGGCCGCATGTTGCACGCTTTCATCGGTACGGTTCTGGCTGTCTTCCATCACCTGCACCACGTCGCGGGTGCCTTGCTGCAATTGCTGGATCATGGTCTGGATTTCTTCAGTGGCCTTCTGAGTCTTCTGTGCGAGATTGCGCACCTCGTCGGCCACCACTGCAAACCCGCGTCCCTGTTCTCCGGCCCGTGCGGCTTCGATCGCTGCGTTGAGCGCCAGCAGGTTGGTCTGCTCGGCAATCCCGCGAATCGCCGTAAGGATGGCGTTGATGTTTTCGCTGTCCTTGGCCAGCGCCTGCACCACACCGACCGCCTTGCCGATTTCCTCGGCGAGGGCACCGATGGAGGTGGAGGTGTCGCGCACAATCTGCATGCCCTGGCTCGCCGCTTGATCAGCGTGGCTGGCGGCTTGTGCCGCCTGGGTGGCGTTGCGCGCCACGTCCTGGGCGGTCGCGGTCATCTCGTGCACGGCGGTGGCTACCTGGTCGATCTCGACCATTTGCTTGTGCACGCCCTGGTTGGTGCGAATCGCGATGTCGGCGGTGTGCTCCGACGAGTCGCTGACCTTCTGCACCGAACTCACCACTTGGGTAATCATTCCCTGCAACTTGGCCAGGAATGTATTGAAGCCGCTGGCAATCGCCCCCAGTTCGTCGGCGCGATCACTGGTCAGGCGCCGGGTCAGGTCACCTTCGCCCTGGGCGATGTCATTGAGCATCGCCACCATTTGCTTGAGCGGCCGGGCAATCCCGTGGCCCACCAGCCAGATCACCAGCAAGCCAATGCCGGCGATGAGCAGACCGGCCACGGCCATGCCGAAAATATCGGTTTTGCGCTGGGCGTCGAGGTCGTGTTGCATCGCCTGCAAGTCCGCCATCACCGCGCTCAACGGCAGTTGCAGCATCAAGGTCCAGCGGGCATCGGTCTGGCCGATGTTGAACGGCAGGAACAACTCGATATGCCCGTGTTCCTTATCCACGTCGTAACGTACTTCGCCGATCTTTAACTGACCGAGGTTGGACAGCTCGTTGCTGTCGAGCAGGTCGCTGGCTTTTTCCCCCAGCTTGCTGGCGTCCTTGGTGTAGGCCACCAGGCGGCCGTTGCTGGAGATCAGCGCCAGTTCACCGGCGCCGTTGTACAAATTCTGATCAGCCTTGGTGAGCATTTCCTGGATGAAGTTCACCGACAGGTCGGCACCGACGATGCCCTGGAAGGTGCCGTCGATCATGATCGGTTCGATAAACGAAGCGAGCATCACCATTGCGTTGCCCACCTTGTAGGGGGCCGGGTCGATGGCGCAGGGCTTTTTGCTTTCCTTGGAGCACAGGTAGTACTCACTGGCGCGCACACCAGTGGACAGGATGGTCTGGTCCGCCACGTCAGCCAGTTTATCCAGGCCCAGGCTGCCGTCGGCATTACGGAACCACCAGGGCAGGAAGCGACCGTTGGTTTCGATACCGACTACCGGGCTGTTCACGTAGGCGGCGTCGTTGTGGTCGATGGCGTTGGCTTCCCAACCAATATAGGCGCCGAGAATCTTCGGGTTGCGCACCACGGTTTCGTGGATCAGGTTGATCAGTTGTTCGCGGGAAACTGCCAGTTGCGGGTTGCCGCTGGCGTCCTTCATGCCCATCAGGGCGTTGGTGGTGGCCAGGCCTTTGGCCGTCACCAGTGGCGCTTCCAGTTCACGCTGGATCAGCGTCGCCTGGGTTTGCGCCAGCGCGGTCAGGCGCTGCTCGATGATCTGCTCGAATTGCCCCTGGGTGCGTTCCTGCACCATGTCTTGGGTGCGCGCGCCGGCGAACAAGGCGTACAGCACCAACACCGCTACCACGCTCAGGACAATGGCCCCGGCCAGGGCTGCGACAGAAAATTGAATGGACTTGAACTTCATGACGGCTCCGAGCGCAGGGGAGATTGGCTGCTTGTTTATATCGGCCACGAGCGGGGGAGACATGAGGGCGATCCCCTCAAAATGACTGTGCCGGATTGGCGAATGTCGCAAATGGGATGGTCGCCAACGGTTTATGAATTTTTTGCGGCAGTGTGGGATATGTCTGAAATCAGGCGGCTACACGTCTGTTGTATCTGGCGCCGATACAATTGGCCGACTACGATACGCGCCATGTTTTCAGGGAGAAGGTTGATGAAAAAGACAGTAGCGGTATGTGCATTGGGCGTGTCGGTATTGCTCGCCGGTTGCCAGTCGGTCAACACCACCAGCGGCGGCGCCGTGGGCGTTGAGCGCAAGCAATACATGTTCAGCATGTTGTCGAGTCAGGAAGTCGACCAGATGTATGCGCAGTCGTACCAGCAGACCCTGGGTGAAGCCAGCGGCAAAGGCCTGGTGGACAAGACCAGCGCCAACGCCAAGCGCGTGCAGGCGATTGCCAACCGCTTGATCGCCCAGGCACCCACGTTCCGCCCGGATGCAGCGCAGTGGAAGTGGGAAGTGAACCTGATCAAAAGTGACGAGATGAACGCCAACTGCGGGCCAGGCGGCAAGATCTTTGTCTACAGCGCGTTGATCGACAATCTCAAACTGACCGACGACGAACTCGCCGCGGTGATGGGCCATGAAATTGCCCATGCCTTGCGTGAACACGGCCGCGAAGCCATGTCCAAGGCATACGGTATCGAAATGGCGAAGCAGGGGGCTGGTGCGTTGTTCGGCCTCGGTCAGGACAGCATGGCGCTGGCTGATACCGTGGCCAACTACGGCATGACCTTACCCAACAGCCGCAGCAATGAAAACGAAGCGGACCTGATCGGCCTGGAGTTGTCGGCGCGTGCCGGCTACAACCCGAACGCGGCGATTACCCTGTGGAACAAAATGGCCAAGGCTTCGGAAGGCTCGCCACCTGAATTCATGAGTACTCACCCGGCCTCCAGCAGCCGGATCGCCTCCTTGCAGGCGGCTATTCCGAAGGTGATGCCGTTGTATCAGCAGGCGAAAAAATCCTGATTTATAAGACTGAAATGCAAATCTGAATGTGGGAGCCCGGCTAGTGTGGGAGCCGGGGTTGCCCGCGATGCAGGCACCTCGGTGTGTCAGTTGCACCGAGGTGATGCTATCGCAGGCAAGCCAGCTCCCACTCAAGCCCAGCCCCCATATGGGGTTGCGTTTAGATCCAGCCGCTGCTCTGCATGGCCTTGTACACCGCAACAATGGCCAGGATGAAAAACGCCGTAGCCGCCAGTCGACGAATCAGCGTCAGCGGCAGTTTGTCCGCGGCAAAATTCCCCGCCAGCACCACCGGTACGTTGGCAATCAACATGCCCAGGGTCGTGCCGATAATCACCAGCCACAGTTCCGGGTATTGCGCCGCGAGCATCACGGTAGCGATCTGGGTCTTGTCGCCGATTTCCGCGAGGAAGAACGCGATCAGGGTAGTCAGGAAGGGGCCGAACTTGCGTGCAGTACTGGTTTCGTCATCGTCGAGTTTGTCGGGCACCAGGGTCCAGAGCGCCGTGGCACAGAAACTCGCCGCGAGGATCCAGTGCAACACCGCATCCGAGAAGAAACTCCCGAACCAGGCCCCCACGGCGCCGGCGGCCGCATGGTTGGCGAGGGTCGCGGCAATGATGCCGGCGATGATCGGCCAGGGTTTGCGAAAGCGTGCAGCGAGAACGAGTGCGAGCAGTTGCGTCTTGTCGCCAATTTCGGCCAAGGCAACGATTGCGGTAGGGACGAGCAGAGAATCCAGCATCAGGTAAGTTCCAGGGGCGGGTCGACACGGCTATGACACGTACAGCCTTCCCGCCCCGGGTAAGGTGTTCGTGTCATAGGTCTTGTCAAACCCCGGTCCGTCTGTGCGGACTCCTGGGTCGCATACGCCATGGTCTGTTGACCAAGTATGTTGACGTATGCCGGACGAGCGTGGCGCTCGTGGGAGACTACTCCCCTAGGACGGAGCGGATTCTGCCTAGGCAAAATCCATTCGGCAAGCCTTCTTTCGGAAAAAGATTTCAGCCGCGCTTGGCACGGTAAATGCGGAAACCCTGGCCTTCTGCCTTGATTGCGCAGACGCCAAGATGCTCTTCAATCAGCGGCTGATACTTCAGGAAGCTGTTCGCTACCAAGCGCAGTTCGCCGCCTTTTGCCAGATGTTTGGCCGCTTTTCGCAGCAAGTTCTCCGTAGCGAAATAATCGGTGTGCACCCCGACATGGAACGGTGGGTTGCTCAAAATCGTGTTCAGATTCATCGGTGCTGCGTCGATGCCATCACCGGTCAACACCTCGGCTTCCAGACCGTTGGCGGCCAAGGTCAGGCGACTGCTGGCGGCGGCAAAAGCATCCACGTCGAGCATCGTCACCGTGTTATGCGGATAGCGACGTTTCACGGCGGCTCCAAGCACGCCCGCCCCACAACCGAAATCCAGCAAGTGACCGCTCGGCAACTTGTCCAGATGCTCCAGCAGCAATGCGGTACCGCGATCCAGACGACCATGGCTGAACACGCCCGGCAGGCTCACCACCTTGAGCGGCCCTTCGGCCAGCGGTACCTCGAACACTTGCGCCAGGCTTTCCAGCTCAACCGGCTCAGGGGCATTGGCCACCGTGACCAGCCACAACTGGCAGTGCCGCGCATTGTCGAGCTTGCGCGGTTTGCCGAACGGGTTCAGTTGCTTGGCCGCGCTTTCGATGCCGCCTTTCTTTTCTCCAACCAGGTATAACTCCTTGCCGGGCAAACGCGCTGCCACGGCATTGAGCAGGTAGTCGGTGAGGTCCTTGGACTTGGGCAGGAACACCACCGCCGTGTCGAACGAACGCTCGGGCACGTTCACGCCGAACTGGCTGCGCTCGGCAAAACGCGCGTCCAGCGCGGCCTGGTCGCCGGCGTGCCAGCTCCAGCCATGGGCGTTGGGCAGGCGGCCCAGCAGGTCGTCGGCGGGCAAGCCCACCAGCAGCACGTCGCCTTGAAAAAGTTCGGCCTGGCGAAGCAGTACTTCACTGCGCGGATCCATGGTCTGCTCCTTGAAAAGGGGCGCAGTTTATCAACTGACGACCCGCAGCGGGGCGCCACTGAAAAAGCCCTGAGCGTTTTCGATCAATTGGCCGACGATCCGCTGCCGGGCTTCGCGGCTGCCCCAGGCGTTGTGGGGGGTGACGATCAAGCGCGGGATGTCGCCGGCCAGCAACGGGTTGCCGTTGACCGGGGGTTCCACGCTCAGTACATCGGTTGCCGCGCCGCCCAAATGACCGCTGCGCAAGGCATCCGCCAGCGCTTGTTCGTTGATCAAACCACCGCGGGCCGTGTTGACGATAAGCGCACCGGGCTTGAGCAGCGCCAGTTCACGGGCACCGATAAAGTCGCGGGTGTGCTCGTTGAGCGGGCAGTGCAGGGTCAGCGCGTCGACCTGCGCCAGCAACTCGTCCAGCGGCACGCGATCGGCACGAGCCGGGCGGCCAGGAATCGCACCCAGGATCACGCGCATGCCAAAGGCTTCAGCCAGGCGCGCAACGGCACCGCCCAATTCGCCATGGCCCAGCAGCCCGAGGGTTTTGCCTTCCAGCTCAACGATCGGATAGTCCAGCAGGCAGAACTGCTTGGCTTGTTGCCAGAGCCCCGCCTGCACATCTCGCTGATAGTCGTTCAGGCGTGTCGCCAGATTGAGCAGCAACATGATCGTATGCTGCGCCACCGATGGCGTGCCGTAACCCTGGCAATTGCTCACGGTAACGCCGTGGGCGCGGGCCGCAGCGAGGTCGACGTTGTTGGTGCCGGTGGCGGTCACCAGGATCAGCTTCAGCTCGGGGCAGGCCGCCAGGGTCTCGGCATTCAGCGCGATCTTGTTGCTGATCGCCACCTGCGCGCCTTGCAGGCGTTCGATAATGTTTTCGGGTGTGGTCTGCTGGTGCAGGCTCAGCTCGCTGAAGAGTGCCCGCAACCCGCTGAGGTCCAGGTCCCCGAGGTCCAGGGAAGGGTGATCTAGGAAGACGGCGCGGCGATTGTTCATTATCAACTGTACCTTTTGCGGCGAGGTTCGAAGGCGTAATCTGCCGAGCCTATCAGATGAAATAATCAGTTACTTCCAGGAGTGTGCATGTACCTCACCGAGTTCTTGACCGTGGCACTGATTCACCTGTTGGCGGTGGCCAGCCCTGGCCCGGATTTCGCCGTGGTGGTGCGTGAAAGCGTGACCCATGGCCGGCGCGCCGGCACCTGGACGGCATTGGGCGTCGGTTCGGCGATTTTCCTCCACGTGGGGTATTCGCTGCTGGGCATCGGCTTGATCGTGTCCCAGTCCATCGTGCTGTTCAACGCATTGAAATGGGCGGCGGCGGCCTACCTGCTGTACATCGGCTTCAAGGCCCTGCGCGCCCAGCCGGCCAAGCCTGCCAGTGAAGAAGACCTGCACCTGGAAGTGGGCGAGCGTACCGCCCGTGGCGCGTTCACCTCCGGTTTCGTCACCAACGGCTTGAACCCCAAGGCCACGCTGTTCTTCCTGTCGCTGTTCACCGTGGTGATCAATCCCCACACGCCGCTGTCGATCCAGGCCGGTTACGGACTGTACCTGGCCGTGGCGACCGCGATCTGGTTTTGCCTGGTTGCCATGCTGTTCAGCCAGCAACGCGTGCGTGCCGGTTTTGCACGCATGGGCCACTGGTTCGACCGCACCATGGGCGCGGTGCTGATTGCGATCGGTGTGAAGCTGGCGTTTACCAGCATGAAATAAGCCGGATGCTGGCGCAAAGCTAGCATTCATTGGGCTCTGCAAATCATTCCTTTGGCTGATTTGGCTGAAACATAAGCGCTCTAAAGTGCAGATGTTTCAGCCAAGACCGTGCAGTCAGATAAGGGATTCGTATGTTGCAGACTCGTGTTATCCCGCCCGCCGAAGGCGCCTACCAATACCCGCTGTTGATCAAACGCCTGTTGATGTCCGGGACACGCTACGAGAAGACCCGGGAAATCGTCTACCGCGACCAGTTGCGTTACACCTATCCGACCCTGATCGAGCGCGTCGCCCGCCTGGCCAATGTGCTGACCGAGGCCGGGGTCAAGGCCGGTGACACGGTGGCTGTGATGGACTGGGACAGCCATCGCTACCTGGAATGCATGTTTGCCATCCCGATGATTGGCGCGGTGATCCACACCATCAACGTGCGCCTGTCGCCGGAGCAGATTCTCTACACCATGAACCACGCCGAGGACCGCTTTGTGTTGGTCAACAGTGAGTTCGTGGGCCTTTACCAAGCTATCGCCGGCCACCTCACCACCGTCGACAAAACCCTGCTACTCACTGATGGCGCGGACAAAACCGCCGAGTTGCCCAACCTCGTAGGTGAGTATGAAACGCTGCTGGCAGCAGCAAGCCCTCGCTACGATTTCCAGGACTTCGACGAAAACTCCGTCGCCACCACCTTCTACACCACCGGCACCACGGGCAATCCCAAAGGCGTGTATTTCACCCACCGCCAATTGGTGCTGCACACCATGGGCGTGGCGACCATCATGGGCAGCGTCGACAGCGTGCGCCTGTTGGGCACCAACGACGTCTACATGCCGATCACCCCGATGTTCCATGTGCACGCCTGGGGCTTGCCCTATGTGGCGACCATGCTCGGCCTGAAGCAGGTTTATCCCGGCCGCTACGACCCCGAATACCTGGTGGAGCTGTGGCGCAAAGAGAAGGTCACGTTCTCCCATTGCGTGCCGACCATCCTGCAAATGGTGCTCAACGCCAAGGCCGGCCAGGGCGTGGATTTCGGCGGCTGGAAAATCGTCATCGGCGGCAGCGCGCTCAATCGTTCGCTGTATGAAGCGTCGAAGGCTCGCGGGATTCAGCTGACGGCGGCGTACGGCATGTCCGAGACCGGGCCGCTGGTGTCCTGCGCCCACCTCAATGAAGAATTGATGGCCGGCACCGAAGACGAACGCACCACCTACCGCATCAAGGCCGGCGTGCCCGGGCCGCTGGTGGAGGCTGCGATCATCGACGGCGACGGCAACTTCCTGCCTGCCGACGGCGAATCCCAGGGCGAGCTGGTGCTGCGCGCGCCATGGCTCAGCGAAGGCTATTTCAACGAGCCGGAGAAGGGCGCCGAGCTGTGGGCCGGCGGCTGGATGCACACCGGCGACGTGGCCACCCTCGACGCCTTCGGCGTGATCGATATTCGCGACCGCATCAAGGACGTGATCAAGACCGGCGGCGAATGGATCTCCTCCCTGGCGCTGGAAGACCTGGTCAGCCGTCACCCGGCGGTACGCGAAGTAGCGGTGGTCGGGATTGCCGACCCGCAGTGGGGCGAACGCCCGTTTGCGTTGCTGGTGGTGCGTGATGGCCATGTGATAGGGGCCAAGGAGCTCAAGGAACATCTCAAGCCATTCGTGGAGTTGGGTCACTTGAGCAAGTGGGCGATTCCAAGCCAGATCGCCGTTGTTACGGAAATTCCCAAGACCAGCGTAGGCAAGCTCGACAAAAAACGTATCCGTATCGACATCATCGAATGGCAGGCCAACAACAGCACCTTCCTCTCGACCCTCTGACGCTGGTTGCCGTGCCCTCATGGGCACGGCAGCGCTCTAGCCCAACCCTTCACTTGTGATTTACCAATTTTCAGCCATCCTTGCCGCGCTGGTCTTCGCCAGCATGGCGAAAGGGTTGTGGCAGACGGGTTGGTGATGCAAATCACACTTTAGAGGGATCAAGCGCTACCCCCTGCTGGCTATAGTTCATCCCAGAGTTTTTCAAGGTGCGGTGCTGTGAACCTGGCGGGTTCATCTGTTCGCCCGGCATTGGAATCGTTGTATTCCGGCCGTTACAAGCCCTTAGAAACGACTCACTGCCATAACAATAATGCACATGGAGTAGCGTCGATGATCTCAGCACACCAGTTCTGGCGCCGGGCGAAACTGCCTTTGGCCGTCAGCCTCGCCTCTACGCTCGCCGGGCCCGCATTCGGCGTCAGTTTCAACATCGGTGAAATCGAAGGCAGCTTCGACTCGTCCCTGTCGGTAGGGGCGAGTTGGTCGACTGCGGGTCGCAACAAGGACCTGATCGGTGCCAACAACGGCGGCAGAGGGTTGTCGCAAACCTCGGATGACGGTCACCTGAACTTCGACAAAGGTGATTCCTTCTCGAAGATCTTCAAGGGTATCCATGACCTTGAGTTGAAATACGGCGACACCGGCGTGTTTGTCCGGGGTAAGTACTGGTATGACTTCAAGCTTAAAGACGACGACCTCGATTTCAAGAACATCAGCGACAACAACCGCCCAACAGGCGCCCGATCTTCCGGCGGGCAGATTCTCGACGCCTTCGTCTACCACAACTACTCGATTGGTGATGAACCGGGTTCCGTACGGTTGGGCAAGCAGGTAGTGAGCTGGGGTGAGAGCACGTTCATTGGTGGCGGTATCAACGCCATCAACCCGATCGACGTGGCTGCATTCCGTCGTCCGGGGGCCGAGATCAAGGAGGGCCTGATTCCGGTCAACATGTTCTACCTGTCGCAAACGCTGACCGACAACCTGTCGGCTGAAGGCTTCTATCAGATCGGTTGGGACAAGACCGTGACCGATAACTGCGGCACGTTTTTCTCGCAGCCCGACATCATTACCACCGGCTGTAACGATAATTTGCGGGTGTTGAACAAGCGTTCCACGATCAACCCGGCCGCTTTGCCGAGCTTGGCCGCCTTGGGCGTCGACGTTAATGACGAGGGCGTCCTGGTGCGCCGCGGTCCGAACCGTAACGCACGTGACGGCGGCCAATACGGCGTCGCAATGCACTACAACTTTGAGCCGCTGGACACCGAGTTCGGCGCCTACTACATGAACTACCACAGCCGTGCGCCGATTTTCAGTGCAACCGGCGCGCCTCAGTCGGTCTACGACAGAGCCAGGCCTTTGGGTCAGGCAGCTGCACTGGTGGTGGCGGGCAACTCGCAATACTTCGTTGAGTATCCGGAAGACATCCACCTCTTTGGCTTGAGTTTCTCCACCACGTTGCCTACCGGCACGGCATGGAGCGGCGAGTTGAGCTACCGGCCCAACGCGCCTGTGCAGTTGAACTCCACCGACATCCTGTTTGCCGGCGTTCGCCCTCTGGGCTTCCCGGTGCTCAAGGATGCTTCGTTGTTAAGCGGTGTACCAGGCCAGGATTTGCATGGTTATCGCCGTAAGGAAATCACTCAACTCCAAACCACGTTCACCCACTTCTTTGACCAGGTCATGGGCGCCAGCCGCCTGACGCTGGTGGGTGAGGTCGGTATGACCTATGTCGGTGGGTTGGAGAGCAAGTCCAAGGTTCGCTATGGCCGTGATCCGGTGTTTGGCCCGGGTACCCTGCCTAACGGCGCGTGTGCGGCTTTGAACAACTCTACCGCCCAAGGTGCTGGCCTTCCCAATGCTAACGGCCTGAACACCAGTTGCAACAACGACGGCTTCACTACTGCAACTTCGTGGGGCTACCGTGGCCGTGCGATCTGGGAATACCCGGATGTGTTTGCCGGCGTCAACCTCAAACCCAACGTGGCCTGGTCCCATGACGTTAAGGGTTACTCGCCTGGCCCTGGCGGTAACTTCGAGGAAGGCCGCAAGGCGATCAGCCTCGGGCTGGACGCCGAGTACCAGAACACTTACACCGCGAGCCTGGCCTACACCAACTTCTTTGGTGGCGACTACAGCACCGTGGACGACCGCGACTTTGTCGCCTTGAGCGTCGGCGTGAACTTCTAAGCACACTCTCTTTAAGCAGTATGTTTTAAGGAAGAACCAGAACATGAAAATAACTAAAAATCTGTTGCAGGTGGGTGTGCTGGGGCTGTCGATCATGGCGGGTAGCGTCATGGCGGCAGTCTCGGCCGATGAAGCCGCCAAGCTCGGTACGACCCTGACCCCGATGGGCGCTGAAATGGCCGGCAACGCGGCCGGCACCATCCCTAAATGGTCGCCACTGCCCACCAACGCCGGCGCCGTGGATGCCCGTGGCTTCCTGGCCAACCCGTACGCCAACGAACAACCGCAATTCACCATCACCGCGCAGAACGTCGAGCAGTACAAGGACAAGCTGGCGCCGGGGCAGTACGCGATGTTCAAGCGCTACCCGGACACCTTCAAGATGCCGGTCTACCCGACCCATCGCGGCGCCACGGTGCCGGCTGATGTGTTCGCCGCCATCAAGAAAAACGCCACCAGCACCAACCTGGTGTCCGGCGGCAACGGCCTGGAAAACTTCGAAACCGCCGTACCGTTCCCGATTCCGAAAAGCGGCGTTGAAGTGATCTGGAACCACATCACTCGCTATCGCGGCGGCAGCGTGACCCGCCTGGTGACCCAGGCCACGCCGCAAACCAACGGCTCCTTCAGCCTGGTGTACTTCCGCGACCAGTTCGTGTTCCGCGACAAGATGAAGGACTACGACCCGAAAAACCCGGGCAACATCCTGTTCTACTTCAAGCAGCAAGTGACCGCGCCGGCACGTCTGGCCGGTGGTGTGCTGCTGGTGCACGAAACCCTCGACCAGGTGAAAGAGCCGCGTTCGGCATGGGTCTACAACGCCGGCCAGCGTCGTGTGCGCCGGGCGCCGCAAGTGTCCTATGACGGCCCGGGTACCGCCGCAGACGGCCTGCGGACTTCCGACAACCTCGACATGTTCAACGGTGCACCGGACCGCTACGACTGGAAACTGGAAGGCAAGAAGGAACTGTACATCGCCGAAAACAGCTACAAACTCGACGATCCGAAGCTCAAGTATGTCGACATCATCAAGGCCGGCCACATCAACCAGGACCTGGCTCGCTACGAACTGCGCCGTGTGTGGCATGTGGTTGCAACCCTGAAGGAAGGCCAGCGCCACATCTACGCCAAGCGTGACTTCTTCATCGACGAAGACACCTGGCAAGCTGCGGTCATCGACCACTACGACGGTCGTGGCCAACTGTGGCGCGTGGCTGAAGCCCACGCCGAGAACTACTACGACAAGCAAGTGCCGTGGTACGCCCTCGAAACCCTCTACGACCTGCAGTCCGGCCGCTACCTGGCACTGGGCATGAAGAACGAAGAGAAACAGGCCTATGACTTCGGCTTCACTGCCACCACCAGCGACTTCACCCCGGCGGCTCTGCGCCAGGATGGTGTTCGCTAACTTGCTGTAATAGAGGCCGCATCCTCGAAGGTGGGAGCCGGGCTTGTGTGGGAGCGGGCTTGCTCGCGAAAGCAGAGTGTCAGTCGATACATGTGTGACTGACCCACCGTCTTCGCGAGCAAGCCCGCTCCCACACAAGCCCGGCTTCCACATTTTATTTGGGGTGTTTGGAATATTTGAGCCAGGACCGCCGGATATTTTTTGTTGTAGTCTTTTTCAGACAATTGTTGCAAAGATCTACAAAACTGCCGCTTTTACCGCTAGTCTGCGGACATCTGCAATGCCGACAACAGCCTTCTACAAGAGCCCGGCGATGACTGATCTGTCCCGAATTCAAGGGCCTGCCAGCGCGGTGATTCCGACCCTGGAAGGGCGCTTCTATCGACCCCCACTGCCTGACGGCTACGTGTTGCGACCGCGCCTGTGCGAACGGCTGAGTGAGGGATTGGCCGGGCGCTTATTGCTGGTCAGTGCGCCGGCCGGGTTTGGCAAGAGTTCGCTGGCGGTGGAGTTCTGCCAGAGCTTGCCGGCCCACTGGCAAAGCCTGTGGTTGGGGCTCAGCCCCCGGGACAACGACCCGGGACGTTTCCTTGAGCGCCTACTCGATGGCTTGCAGCAATACTTCCCGCAGTTGGGCGCCCAGTCCCTGGGCTTGCTGAAAATGCGCCAGCGCCATCAACCCTTTGCGTTTGAAGAGTGGCTCGACGGGCTGCTGGATGAACTGACGGTGCACCTGTCGACCCAGGCGCCGCTGTTGCTGGTGCTGGATGACTACCATCTGGCCCAGGGTCCGGTACTCGACCGCTGCCTGCAATTTTTCCTCAATCATCTGCCCGACGGCCTGTTGGTACTGGTCACCAGCCGCCAACGCCCCGACTGGCACCTGGCGCGCCTGCGCCTGTCCCGACATTTGCTGGAACTGCACGAGCAGGACCTGCGCCTGACTCACGCCGAATCCCTGGCCCTGCTGGATCGCCACAGCAGTTCATTGCGCGGCGAAGCCCTGGATAACCTGATCCGACGCAGTGAAGGCTGGGTGGCCGGCCTGCGTTTCTGGCTGCTGGCGGCCTCCGAAGCCGGCAGCGAAGGCGCCTTGCCCCAAGGCCTGCACGGCGGGGAAGGGCTGATTCGCGATTACCTGCTTGAAGAAGTCATCGACTGCCTGCCATCTGAAGTCCAGGCGTTTCTCTACGACACTGCGTCCCAGGAGCGCTTTTGCAGCGAACTGTGCGACGCCGTGCGCGAAGCCCACGACAGCAGCGAAATCCTGCGCTACCTGCAAGCTCACCAGGTTTTCCTTGTGCCGCTGGACGAACAGGGCCACTGGTACCGTTATCACCACCTGTTTTCCGACCTGCTGCGTACCCGGCGCGCGAGTAATGCCGTGTTGCCGGCTGCGAGCCTGCACCTGCGGGCCTGTCGCTGGTTCAATGCTCAGGGCTTGATCGATGAGGCGGTGGAGCAGGCGCTGCGTGCCGGCCACCTGGACGTGGCGGCGAACCTGGTGCAGAACCTCTCCGAAGAGCAACTGCTGGCGGAGCAAAACGTCGGCATGCTGCTGCGCTGGAAAATGGACTTGCCCGACAGTCTGTTGATGAGCACGCCACGTCTGATCGTGCTCTACAGCTGGGCATTGGGGTTGGCCTGCCAACTGGACGCAGCGCAAGAGTTGGCCAGCCATCTCAGCCGCTTTCTGCCGGCGCCATCGGCCACTGCGCAAAAATCGATGTTGGCCCAATGGCTGGCCCTCAGCGGGATCATCGCTCGGGGCCGTGGCGATCGCGAGCTGACCCAGTTGTATTGCAGCGAGGCCCTGGAAAGCCTGCCGCACAAACGCTATGGCCAGCGGTTGATGTGCCTGTCGACCCTGTCCAACCTGTCCATCGTCGACGCCGACCTGTGGCGCGCCCGTGGCTTGAATCGCGAGTCCCTGGAGCTGGCGCAGCGCGTTGGCAATCCGTTGTTCGAGGCATTGGCCCATTACGACCGCGCGCGGGTGCTGCAGGCCCGTGGCGAGATCCTGCGTTCCCTGGATGAAGTGCGTCAGGGTCTGCAACGCCTGCAGGGCCTCGCGCCGCAACGCCTGTATGCGGTGCGTGCCCGCTTGGCGCTGTATGAAGGCTACCTGCTGCTGGTGCGTTGCCAGCCCGAAGCCGGGCTGGCTCGTCTGCGTGCTGGTCTGGCCGAGGCGCGGGCCTGCCGGGATATCAGCGTGTTGATCGGCCATTGCGTGATCGCCAGCTTCGAAGGCCGCCGCGGCGACTTCCCCACGGCCTTTGCCGAGCTGGCCGAGGCCGAGCGCTTGATGCACATCTGGGACGTGCCGCCGATTTTCTATCTGGCGATGATTACCCTGGTCAAATGCGAACTCTGGCTGGCCCAGGGTCGCACCGACCTGGCCGATGCCTGGCTGACACGGCTGGGGCAAACCTACAACGGTGAACACGCCGCAGCCGCGCCGGAGTTTCACCCGCACCTGCCGCAACATATCGAGCTGCAACAGGCAGCGCTCGACGCCATTCGGCATCAGCCGGCGGCCTCACTGCAACGGCTCGACGAACTGGCACGCCAGGCCCATAACAGCGGCCGGCAGATGATCAGCCTGATGGCGCTGACCCAGCAGGCACTGTTACTGCTGGACGGTGGCCAGGAAGCCCAGGCCCGCCCGGTGTTTGCCCGCGCGCTTGAAGCGGCTGCCGGTGGCGCGATGCAACCTTTCCAGCGCCTGTTGGAACGCTATCCCGAGTGGACGCGGGAGCAGCTTTCCCGGGATCCCCATGGACTGTTGAATCAGGGCCTGCTGGCACTCTTGCCGGATGTTGCAGTAGTTGAAACCCCACACACACTGGAGACCCTGAGCACCCGTGAACTGGCGGTGCTGCACCTGATCGCACAGGGTTGTTCAAACCAGGAGATCAGCAATCAGCTGTTTATCTCCCTGCACACCGTGAAAACCCACGCCAGCCATATCAACAGCAAGCTCGGGGTGGAGCGGCGCACACAAGCGGTGGCGCGGGCGCAGGAGATGGGATTGCTGGGGTAGAAACCTGGATCAATGGGATCGAAAGCCCCAGACGATTTCCACCACGCGCGCTGCCACCAGCACATAGATCAGGATAAGCAGCAGTTGAAGGACCAGGTGATAACGCAGCTTGGCGAGCCGGCGGATGCCATCGCTCACATTCAGCACCATCAGCAAGCTTGAAACGACGATCAAGCCCCACCCGGCCACGCTTGACGCCAGGATGCCGAGGAACAGCTCATGTTTCCCGGCCAGTGCATTGGTACCCGCAGCAAACAACAGCGCGCATACCAGCAGGTTCTTCACATTGTCGAAGACCTGGGTGCTGAAGTCATTCTCCAGCAGTTGCTGATACCACTTCCAGAATGTGCGCATGGCTCGATCCCCTGGATCAATGTTTACCGCACGGCGGGGCACTCACTCGATGACTTGTCGGCGGCCTGGCTGAGCAGCGCGGCAAACCGCTTGACGTTGTTTTGCTGCGCGATCACCAGGTCGTCAATGGTCGGGCCGGAAGGCGACTGCACCACCGTGCGACACGTCAGCGGCGTGCGTTCGTCCGTGCCTGTCTGGCGAAGCCGCCATTTGACGTCGAGCAGTGCGTACTGCCCGGGGATCGAGTCAAAGCGCTGGACCTCAATGCGCACCGCCAGGTTTTTCCGGCTGCTGGCGAGTTGATCCACCAGCGCGCTGCGCAGCTCATCCACCAGGCTGGCTGCCCACCATTGCGTCTCAAGAATCGCCACGCCGCTGTCGCCCTGGCGGATGACAATCTGCGGCCGGTCGACCTGGGGCGGGACCGTGATGCTTTCAATGCGGATCTCACCACCGGCGGCCAGTGACGCAGTGCTGCGATGGACCGGCGTCAGGGTGTGAAATTGAATCGGCTCACTGCGGCACGCCGCCAGCAGCAGCAACCCGGCGAGCAATGTGATCTTCAGTGGGAAAGCCATGGTGGTTGCTCCAGTGGTCATTTGCGCGGTGGCCCTTGCAGGTCCGATGGCGCAGCGTTGTCGGGGCGACCGCGAATCAGTGATTCGGGATGGCGTGCCAGGTAGTCCGAGAGCTCTCGCAGGGAGCGCGACATGCGGCTCAGTTCGTCCAGGGTCTGGGTCAACTGTTCCCGCTGTGGCGAATCTTCGGCCAGGGTCGAACTGGCTGACTGCAAGGTTTTACTCACGTCGGCCAGGGTGTTCTGCACGCCCGGCAATGTCTTGGCGTTGAACTGGCCGAGACCTTTGCGCAGTTCCACCAGGCTGCCGTCCAGGTTGCCGGCAATCCGCTCGATCGGCAGCTGGTTGATCTTGTTGACGATGCCTTCGAGTTTTTCCTGCAGTTGTTCCAGGTTGCCGGGAATGGTCGGAATGCTGACGGGGCGCAGGTTCGGGTCGAACACGACTTTGTCGGCCTTGGGGAAGAAGTCCAGGGCGATGTACAGCTGGCCGGTGAGCAGGTTGCCGCTGCGAGCCTGGGCCCGCAGGCCGTGTTCAATGAAGCTGCCTATCAGGCGTACACCGCCGGCCTCATCGTTAGGGTCATGCTTCAGGACCGTGAGCATTTTGGTGTTGGCTTCGCCGAGGCGTTGCGGGTAAATCACGATGCCGACGTTCACCGGGAAGCTACGTTTTTTCTCGTCGAAATCCAGGTTGATCGATACCACTTTGCCAAACTCGATACCCAGGAATTCCACCGGCGCACCGACGGTGAGCCCGCGCAAGGCTTGATCGAAACGCAAGGTCAGGTATTGCCCCTTGCCATTGGGCGGCGCCAGCGCGGTTTGCTGGTCGGCGAACAGTTCATAGGAATGCTCCTCACTGGCCGGCTTGTCGTCGGGGCTGTAGGGCGGAGCCAGGAAAGCGATGCCGCCCACCAGCATGGACGACAAGGATTCGGTCTTCAGCGCAAACCCGTTGGCGCCGACACTCACATCAATCCCGCTGGCGTTCCAGAATCGGGTGTTCTCGGTGACGTAGGCATCATTCGGTGCATGCACGAACACGTCGATGTTCACGCCTTTTCCATCGGCGTCCAAGGCATAGGCGACCACTTGGCCGACGGGGATTTTGCGGTAATAGACGGGGGAACCGATGTCCAGCGAGCCCAAATCCTGGGTGTGCAAGGTGAAGCGTTTACCAGGCTCGCCATAGGTGATGGGCGGCGGGTTTTCCAGGCCGGTGAACCGGTTGGCGCGGGTATCGGACTGGCCGATATCGGCGCCGATGTAATCCCCGGAGAGCAGCGTGTCGATGCCGGAAACGCCGCCCGCGCCAATACGCGGGCGCACCACCCAGAATTGCGAGTCTTCCCGGGTGAAGCTTTCAGCCTGCTTGGACAGTTTGATCGTGGCGTTGACGCTTTTCTGGTCGTCGCTCAACTCCACGTCAGTCACCTGACCGATCACCACGTTGCGGTATTTGACGTCGGTCTTGTTGGCGGTCAGGCCGCTGCCGGTCTTGAAGGTAATGGTAATGCTCGGCCCTTGCTGAAGGATGCTGTGCACCACCAGCGAAATGCCCACCAGCACCGCGACAATCGGCACGATCCACACCAGCGAGACGCTGAAGCGCCGCGTCTTGATCGCCGGCGAGCCTGGCGGCAGCGGTTTGTCAGGGGTTTGCGACGCCATCCGGCATCTCCTCGTTGTGTGGGTTTTCCCAGATCAGGCGGGGGTCGAAACTCATGGCCGAGAGCATCGTGAACACCACCACCAGGCCAAAGAACAGAATGCCCAGGCGCGGCTCGATGGTGCCCAGGGCCTGGAACCGCACCAAGGCGGCTACCAGCGCCACCACGATCACATCCAGCATCGACCAGTAGCCGATCACTTCGACGAAGCGAAACAGCTTCGAGCGCTGCTTGCGTGCCCACTGGTTATTGCGTTGCACGGTGACCAGCAACAGGGTCAGCGCGACGAACTTGATGCCCGGCACCGCGATGCTGGCGATGAAAATGATCAGGGCAATGTCCCAGGCGCCGTGCTGCCAGAACTCCAGCACGCCGCTCATGATGGTACTGTCGGCGCCGGAGCCGAGCATCGAGGTATTCATCACCGGCAGTAGATTGGCGGGCACATAAAACGCCAGCGCCGTCAGCATGTAGGCCCAGGTACGGGTCAACGAGTGGACCTTGCGCCGGTGCAGGGGCGCGCTGCAACGCTCGCATTCGTCGGGGTTGCCGCTGACGTCGCAGGCCTGGCCGCAGCTGTGGCACAGGCAAAGGTTCAGCTCGCTGGCGGTTGGTGGACGGCTCATAAAATGTCCCACAGGTCGCGAATATCACGCCCGGCAATGCGGATCAGCAACAGGCTGAGGGCGGCCAGGGCAAACAGGCCGGTGCCGGGCAATACATCCAGCATGCCGGCGAGTTTGAACACCGCCACCATGGCACCCAGCAGGCAGACTTCGAGCATGCTCCAGGGCCGAAGCGCTTCGAGCCAGCGCATGCACAGCTTGAACGCCGGCGAGCGTTTGCCCTTCATCGCAAAGCCCAGCACCCACATCAGTAGCAGCAGTTGGAAGACCGGCGCGATGATGATGGAAATGGCCGCCACCAGCGCGATAAAAGTAATCGGCCCCTGAGCCAGCGCCACTACTGAGTCCCACAAGGTGGCGCTGCTTTTCAGGCCCTGGAGGCTGATGCTCATCACCGGGTAGAAGTTGGCGAAGACCCACAGCACGGCGGCGGTCAGGGTCAGGGCCAAGCGTTGTTCCACCGACAGCCCGTTGTAACGCTGGAGCACGCCTGCGCAGCGGGTGCAGAGGGTCTTCTGATGTTTGGCGAGCGTGACTTTTTCATACACGCAATCGCAGTGTTCGCAGATGATCAATGGGCTGAGGGTCGCCATAAGTCCCACTCCATGCGCTATACGTTACGCGTTGTATGACTGGCGCCAGAGTAGCTTAGCAGTTGCCGGGTTTGACAGCCGTGCGCTCGCGAGCGCTTTCGGATCGGGTGCACGCTCGAACATACTGTGCGCCAGAATGCAGTACAAAAGAGTGTGCCTTTGAATTTGCAGGAATGCCCATGAATATTCAGTCCCCCGCGCTGATCCGCGAAACCTTTCCGGTCGGTCCGTTGCAGTGCAACTGCACGATCATCGGCGACCCCGTCACCAAAAAAGCCATCGTCGTAGACCCGGGTGGCAACCACGAGTTGATCCTGGCGCGACTCGATGCGCTGGGCCTGAAAGTGGTCAGCATCATTCACACTCACGCCCATCTCGATCACTTTCTGGCTTCCGGGCAGTTGAAGGAGAAGACCGGTGCCACGTTGCACTTGCACAAGGAAGACCAGTTTCTGTGGGACAACCTGGAAATGCAGTGCCAGATGTTCCGCGTGCCTTATACGCCAGTGCCGTCGCCGGATCGTTGGCTGGAGGATGAAGAAGAGCTGGCCTGTGGTTGCGGGGTGGCCTTGCACACACCTGGACACACACCGGGCTCGATGAGTTTCTGGTTTGCCGATGCGAAGTTGTTGATTGCCGGTGACACCCTGTTTCGACGTGGGGTAGGGCGTACCGATTTATGGGGCGGTGACCAAGCCACCATCGTGCGTTCGATCAAGCAACGGCTCTACACCCTGGATGAGGCGGCGGTTGTGGTGGCGGGGCATGGTCCGGATACACGCCTGGGAGATGAAATGCGTGAGAATCCATTCGTGCGGGCGTGAAGGGAAACTGGGGTAGTTTTTCGGATACCAAATGGCGACTATCGGACGAACCTTATAGAAAAAATGACAATTACCGTTCAGCAAGTCTCTGCTAGGGTTTGAGTGCGGCCGGGCTTGTGTGGAGATGGAATTTTTACCGTTTGTCGTGTTCCAACCTCGGCACAGGTCCATTGCCAATGTCCTCTGCATCACAGAATGCAAAAGTAGGAGCTTCCTTCATGTTCACTTCTCGTCGTCTGCTTGTTGTCGCTACCGCCGTAGCCCTGTTGTCGGGCTGCGCCTCACCTAATCCTTATGACGGCAGCCAGGCACAGGGCGGTGGCTCTTCTGGTGTGAGCAACACCGCCAAGTACGGTGGCCTGGGTGCCCTGGCGGGTGCACTGGCAGGTGCCGCCATCGACCACAACAACCGCGGCAAAGGTGCGCTGATCGGCGCTGCCGTCGCCGGTATCGGTGGTGCGGGTTACGGCTACTACGCCGACCAGCAGGAAAAGAAACTGCGCGCCAGCATGGCCAACACTGGTGTTGAGGTGCAGCGCCAGGGCGACCAGATCAAACTGATCATGCCGGGTAACATCACCTTCGCCACTAACTCGGATGCGATCTCCAGCAGCTTCTACACGCCGCTGAACAACCTGGCGAACTCCCTCAAGCAGTTCAACCAGAACACCATTCAGATCGTTGGCTACACCGACAGCACGGGCAGCCGTCAGCTCAACATGGACCTGTCCCAGCGCCGTGCGCAGAGCGTGGCCAATTACCTGACCTCCCAAGGTGTCAGCCCGACCAACCTGAGTGCTCGCGGTGCCGGCCCGGATAACCCGATCGCCAGCAACGCCGACGTCAATGGCCGTGCCCAGAACCGTCGCGTAGAGGTCAACCTGGGCCCGATCCCTGGCCAGCAGTACGGTCAGCCAGGTGCCCAGCAGCAACAGGCGCCACAGCAGAACAACCAGTTCCAGGGCAACCCGTACCAGCAGTACCAGTAACCGCCAGCCAATAAAAAGGGCGCCGTGCAGTCAATGCACGGCGCCCTTTTTTGTGGCTGCCGATGACTCAGTCGATGTATTCGAACAGCTTCACAATCTTCTGTACGCCGGACACGCCCTGTACCAGGTTGGCGGCGCGGGTGGCTTCTGCCTGGGTCAACAGGCCCATCATGTAGACGATGCCGTTATCGGTGACGATCTTGATCCGAGAGCCGGGGATTGCACTGTCGGTCAGCATCTGCGTCTTGATCTTGGTGGTCAGCAGGGCGTCGTTGCTGATGGCCAGCAGGGTGATCGGGTCCATCACCTGCAATTCGTTGTGGACCTTCTTGACCCGTTGAACCGTGGCGGCGGCTTGTTCAGCCTGGGCCTTCAAGTCAGCGCGCGGGGTTTGGCCGGTGAGCAGCACCACGCCGTTGAAGCTGACGACCACAACGCGTGAGGCGCCGTTGCCCAAGTCCGGAGCGGCCTTGGATACGTTGACGGAAACCTTGGTTTCGATCAGCGAGTCATCGATTTTGCTGCCGAAAGTGCGGGTGCCTTTATCGTCCTGGATAGGCGTGTCGCGGCTCGCTTCGATTACCGAGCTGCAGCCGCTGATGCCTAGGCACAGCGTGATTGCCAATAGGCTAAGGCGTTTAACGGTCATTCTTCACTCCCGAACAGTTGGCTGTCGATCAGATCGCACAGGCAGTGGATCGCCAGCAGGTGGACTTCCTGGATACGTGCGGTGACATTGGCCGGGACGCGGATTTCCACGTCTTCGGGCAGCAGCAGCGAGGCCATGCCGCCGCCGTCGCGTCCGGTCAATGCTACGACAATCATTTCACGATCATGTGCGGCCTGGATCGCTTGAATAATGTTCGCCGAGTTACCGCTGGTGGAGATCGCCAGCAGTACGTCCCCCGGCTGGCCAAGGGCGCGAATCTGTTTCGAGAAGATTTCGTTGTAGCTGTAGTCGTTGGCGATCGAGGTGATCGTCGAGGTGTCGGTGGTCAATGCGATGGCCGGCAGGCTCGGGCGCTCACGCTCAAAGCGGTTGAGCAGCTCGGAGGAGAAATGCTGGGCATCGCCGGCCGAACCGCCGTTGCCGCACGAAAGCATTTTGCCTTCGTTGAGCAAGGCGTTGACCATGACCTGACTGGCTTGCTCGATGTGCGGTGCAAGTACGTCCATCGCCTGTTGCTTGGTATCGATACTGGCCTGGAAAAGCTGGCGAATTCGGGATTGCATGTCCATCTGTGTGACCTTAAGTAGCGCGGCTGTTTGGCACAGGAATGTGCAGCCCGCAAAGCAAAGAGCAAAAGTGTGCGGTGTAGATGTCCGGCGAATCAGCTGTCAAAGGCATCTTGCAGCCAGTTCAGATCGGCTGCTCCCCGGGAAGTGCTTTCTATGGCAACCACATCGAAACGGCAGGGGTGATCGGCCCAGCGACGCTCTTTGAGCAGGAAAAACTGCGCGGCGAGTATCAGCTTCTGGCGCTTGCGCCCGTCGATACTGGCAAGCGCGCCACCCCATTGTGCGTGTTTTCTGTAGCGGACTTCGACAAATACTACTGTATCGCCGTCAAGCATGACCAGATCAAGCTCGCCGCGCTTGCATAACCAGTTCTGCGCCAGCAGGCGCAGACCCTGTTGTTGCAGGTACTCGAGGGCTTGAAGTTCGGCGTCCTTGCCGCTTTGTGCGCTTGACCGCTCGGGCATCAGCGCGGGGTATCAGGCAGGCGCTGGATCTCGCCACCCACGAACTTGGCCCATGGCATCTGGCGGTCGACACGCTGGTTGGCGCTGACGCCCAGGTTCCCCGACAGACCGTCAACACGAGTGTCCGGCAGTGCCTTGAGTTGCCCCAGGCGCGGCGCCAGGCGGTAGGCATCCACACCCATCGCGTACAGACGACCGAGGCTGCCGTTGGCTTGTGGCCATTGGGCGGCAACCTGGTTGCGCAGCGGGTCGGTGGTGTTCAGGAGCCAAGGGGTTTCGCAGAACATCACGTTGGTCATGTCCAGGTACTGGTTCTTATCGCCACTGGCGCTGAACACATGGGACGTCGCATACACCGGCACGTCGCCAGCGTATTGGAAGTTCAGGGTTGGCTTGATCTGCTGAGCCAGTTGCGGGGTTACGGCGAGGAAGATGAACTCGATGTCCTGGCGGCGCGACGGCTGGGCGGAAACATCCGAACCGACGGTGCTTTGCAGGCTCTTCGCACGGCCTTCGCTTTTGCGCAGCTGGAACAGGTCGGCGATCTGTTGGGCCAGGGCTACCGGCTGGTCAACGTACTCGACGCCCACCACGGTGCCGCCATTGGCTTCCCAATCCTGACGGAAGGCTTTGTAGACGCGTTCGCCCCATTCGCCTTTCGGCACCATGGCCGCGGCGCGGTGCAGGCCATCGGCGCGAGCACGACGGGACACTTCACGGGCCTCGTCTTCAGCGGCCAGGCCAAACTGGAACAGTTGCGCCGGGTTCTGGTCGGCTTCGCTGTAGTTCAAGGCCAGGGTGGTAATCGGCAATTGCGGGCGTGCGCTGAGTTGCTTGACCAGCGGTTTCTCCAGCGGGCCGACCACCAGTTGCACGCCGGCGGCCTGGGCCTTGGCGTAGAAGTCGTCGATGGAGGTCAGGCGCGAGCTGTCGTAGAACTCGATCACCGGTGGCTTCTGCCCGGCTTGTTCAGCCTGGTAGTGCGCGGCCATGAAGCCTTCGCGCAGCGCTTTGGCAACGCCGGCCAGCGGACCTTCCTGCGGGAGCAGCAGGGCGATCTTGTTCAGCGGCTGGCTGGCCAGTTCCTTGAGCTTGGTCAATGGCTGCGGCAATTGCGAAGCTGCCGGATGGCCCGGGTTCTGGGCGCGCCAGGTATCGATGGCTGCCTTCTGTTGCTCCAGAGTGCCGGCGCCCTTGACCGCTTGGGCCAGGCTGATCCAGCCGTCCAGCGTCGGGTTGCCGCTGGCTTGCAACTGATCGGCAGGCAAGGCGGCAATCAGCGCCCAGATGGCTTCGTGGTTGCTGTTGTAGGCGTCGCCTGTCAGCAGTGGGGCCATGGCGACACGCTCACGAGCGGCGGCCAGGGTCTGGCCGTCGGCCTCATAGGCACGGGCATGCACGGTGCCGGTACGGATCTGCTGTTCAGGCGGCAGCTCCTTCAGGCTTTGCAGGCTCGGGTGGTTCAACGCCGTCAACGCGGCCTTGGGCTGGTTGCGGGCCATCGCCAGTTCGGCCGACAGGGTGCTGGCAAATACCTGCGCGGCCGGCTTCAGGACGTCCAGTGGCACTTGGGCAAGAATCTGCGCCGAGCGTCCCGGATTGTTTTGGTGGAACGCCAGGTCTGCCGCACTCAAGCGCAGCAGCGCGGCTTTTTCCGGAGTGTTGGCCGAAGCCGCCTGTTCGAGCAGTTGCTCGATGCTGGCATTCGGGGTCCGGGGTAGGTCGCCAAGGCTGGACGACGGCGAGCTGGCGCAAGCCGCCAACAGGGCAGCGAGGCAGAGGGCAGAGAACAGCCGCAGGCAAGCGATCATGTAAGTGTTCCTGATACCGATCAAATTAGCGTGGAATTGTACCCAAGCACTGGCCGGGGCGCGATGTTACTGGCGTGAAACCGTCTATTTAGGTCGTGTAAATGTTGCAAGACCCTGCAGATGGCTGAAATGGAGCCTGCCCCGAGGGCATATATTCAAGGCGTCTACGCGCTACAATGCGGCTTTTGCCAATCATCGAGGTGTGCGCTTTGACTGCTCCAGGTCCTTTGAATTCCACTGCTGGCTCGCTTTTTGTCGTGGCGACGCCCATTGGCAACCTGGACGACATCAGTGCGCGGGCACTGAAAGTGCTGCGTGACGTAAAGCTGATCGCCGCCGAAGACACTCGGCACTCCCAGCGGTTGATGCAACATTTTGGCATTCCGACCCCCCTGGCCGCGTGTCACGAACACAACGAACGTGAAGAAGGCAGTCGTTTTATCACTCGTTTGTTGGCGGGTGATGACGTGGCGTTGATCTCGGATGCGGGTACGCCGCTGATTTCCGACCCTGGCTATCACCTGGTTCGCCAGGCACGGGCGGCTGGTATCAATGTAGTGCCTGTTCCGGGAGCGTGCGCGCTGATTGCTGCATTGTCTGCAGCCGGCTTGCCGTCGGATCGTTTTATCTTTGAAGGCTTCCTGCCGGCCAAGGCTGTTGGTCGCCGGGCGCGCCTGGAGTTGGTAAAGGAAGAACCACGCACGCTGATCTTCTACGAAGCCCCGCACCGCATCCTTGAGTGCCTGCAAGACATGGAGTTGGTGTTCGGCGGCGATCGCCTGGCCTTGCTGGCGCGGGAAATCACCAAGACCTTCGAAACCCTCAAAGGTCTACCGCTGGAAGAGCTGCGTGCGTTTGTTGAGGGCGACAGCAATCAGCAACGCGGGGAATGCGTAGTACTGGTAGCGGGCTGGTCGGCGCCGGAAAGTGAAGATGCGGTCGGCAGTGAGGCGATGCGCATTCTGGATCTGCTGCTTAAGGAAATGCCATTGAAGCGCGCGGCGGCCCTGGCTGCGGAAATTACCGGTGTGCGCAAGAACGTGCTGTATCAAGTCGCGCTGGATAAACAAAAGGGCGAATAGTTCCGGGCTCCAGCCTGCACTCCGTCTGAACATGATGGCATTAGTGTCTTTTAATACTTGTTCTAACGGCGTCGTGCCGTTAACCTTCGCGGCGGAGAGTCGATTGGACAGTCGCTGCCTTCTATGAAAATTAGAGGGGGGAGGAAAGTCCGGGCTCCATAGGGCGAAGTGCCAGGTAATGCCTGGGAGGCGTGAGCCTACGGAAAGTGCCACAGAAAATAACCGCCTAAGTACTTCGGTACCGGTAAGGGTGAAAAGGTGCGGTAAGAGCGCACCGCACGACTGGCAACAGTTCGTGGCTAGGTAAACCCCACTTGGAGCAAGACCAAATAGGGTCCCAAGGCGTGGCCCGCGCTGGGACCGGGTAGGTTGCTAAAGATGTCCAGTGATGGCCATCGTAGACGAATGACTGTTCAAGACAGAACCCGGCTTATAGATCGACTCTCCACCTTTTTTCCTTCTGTCCGAATCTCGGGCAGGAATCTGGTAGTAACGCGAGAATCCCTCCCTGCTGAATCATCAGCAGATGCGTCTTCGTAATACCGAAAAAATCTTACTCTTAATAAATTACTTTAACTTTAAGCCCTAGCTCTTTGAGCTATTTGGCGTTGCTGAGTCAAAATCGCCGTCAAACTCTCGTTTCTCCTCCTTTTACCTTCCTAAATCTCCGTTCTGTAAGGCTTTTCCTTGAATCCGCGCCTTGACGGTGTGGTGGGCGCATTCCTATAGTGTGCGCAAGTGGCGGAAAGTGGCACAAAGTGGGTTTTTTGAACGTAAAACGCTAAAATTTGGAGAAACGCATCTGTGTTTCGCGGAGCTAACGCTATCAGTCTCGATGCAAAAGGCCGTCTCGCCATGCCGAGCCGGTATCGTGACGAGCTCATTTCGCGAAGTTCCGGGCAATTAATCATCACCATTGATGCCGTTGATCCTTGTTTGTGCGTGTACCCGCTCGATGAGTGGGAACTGATTGAAACCAAGTTGCGTGCACTGCCTTCACTGCGTGAAGAGAACCGCCGCCTGCAACGCTTGCTGATTGGTAATGCCGTCGACCTCGAGCTCGATGGCAGCGGTCGTTTCCTGGTTCCACCGCGTTTGCGCGAATACGCCAAGTTGGACAAGCGCGCGATGCTGGTAGGCCAACTGAACAAGTTCCAATTGTGGGACGAAGATGCCTGGGATGCTGTTTCTGCAGCTGACCTGGCTGCTATTCAACAACCGGGCGCCATGCCTGATGAACTGCGTGATTTGATCCTGTGACTATTGATAGCGGTTTTAACCACATCACCGTACTGCTTGACGAAGCCGTTGAGGCTCTCGCCGTACGCGCGGATGGCTGCTATTTGGATGGCACCTTCGGCAGGGGCGGGCACAGTCGGCTGATTCTCAGCCAGCTTGGTCCGGACGGTAAGCTCCTCGGGTTCGACAAAGACCCTCAAGCGATTGCCACCGGGCAAGCTCTAGCGGCCGAAGACGGCCGCTTTGTCGTTGTGCAGCGTAGCTTTGCCGAACTCGGCGCAGAAGTGGCCGAGCGTGGCATGGCGGGCAAGGTGGCCGGGGTTCTGCTGGACCTGGGCGTGTCTTCGCCACAGCTGGACGACCCTGAGCGTGGCTTCAGTTTCATGAACGACGGCCCGCTCGACATGCGCATGGACCCAAGCCGTGGCATCAGCGCCGCGCAGTTCATCGCCACCGCGCCCCACGAAGAAATCACCCGTGTGTTCAAGGAATACGGCGAAGAGCGCTTCGCTGGCCGCATGGCGCGTGCCGTGGTCGAACGCCGGGAAATCCAGCCGTTCGAACGCACCGCCGACCTGGCTGAAGTGCTGAAAGTCGCCAACCCTGCGTGGGAAAAGGGCAAGAACCCGGCAACCCGTGCGTTCCAGGGCCTGCGCATTCACGTCAACAACGAGTTGGGCGATCTGGAAGCCGGCCTCGAAGCCGCCCTGGAAGCCTTGGAAGTGGGCGGTCGCCTGGTGGTGATCAGCTTCCACTCCCTGGAAGACCGCATCGTCAAATTGTTCATGCGTCGTCTGGTCAAGGGCGAATCCGACAACCTGCCGCGCAACCTGCCGGTACGTTACGAAGCCTTTGTGCCGAAAATCAAAATCCATGGCAAAGCGCAGTTCGCTTCCGAAGCCGAACTCAAGGCCAACCCGCGTGCCCGTAGCGCTGTCATGCGCGTTGCGGAGAAGTTGCGGTGAGCAAGCTTTTCGCCAAGCCCCTCCCGGGCGGCAGCTTCTTTATGTTGCTGCTGTTTGTTGGCGTCCTGGTATCCGCGATTGCGGTGTCCTACAGCGCCCACTACAACCGTCAGTTGCTCAATACCCTGTACGGGGAACTGAGCGTGCGCGACAAGGCGCAGGCGGAGTGGGGCCGGTTGATCCTCGAGCAAAGCACCTGGACGGCCCACAGTCGTATCGAAGTGCTGGCCACTGAACAGCTGAAGATGCACATCCCGGGCGCTGCAGAAGTTCGTATGGTGGCGCCATGATGAAACTCGAGGGCGCACTCTACCCATGGCGCTTCCGCGTAGTGCTGGGGTTGCTGGCACTGATGGTGGGCGCGATTGCCTGGCGGATTATCGACCTGCAAGTGGTGGACCGTGACTTCCTGATCGGCCAGGGCGACGCCCGCAGCCTGCGGCATATCCCGATTCCTGCGCACCGCGGCCTGATCACCGACCGTAACGGCGAGCCCCTGGCCGTGAGTACTCCGGTGACCACCCTGTGGGCCAACGCCAAGGAAATGCAGACCGCCAAGGACAAGTGGCCGGAACTGGCTGCCGCCCTGGGCCAGGACCCTAAAGCCCTGAGCGAGCGTCTCGACGCCCAGGCCAACAAAGAATTCATCTACCTGGTTCGCGGCCTCACCCCTGAACAAGGCCAGCAAGTGCTCGACCTTAAAGTCCCCGGTGTCTACGGCATCGAGGAGTTTCGGCGTTTCTACCCGGCCGGCGAAACCACTGCCCATATGGTGGGCTTCACCGACATTGATGATCACGGTCGCGAAGGCGTAGAACTTGCCTACGACGAATGGCTGGCCGGGGTCCCCGGCAAACGGCAGGTCATCAAGGATCGGCGCGGCAGACTGATCAAGGATGTCCAGGTCACCAAAAACGCCAAGGCCGGTAAGCCCTTGGCGTTGTCGATTGACCTGCGCCTGCAATACCTGGCCAACCGTGAGCTGCGTAACGCGATCATCGAGAACGGTGCGAAAGCCGGCAGCCTGGTGATCATGGACGTGAAGACCGGCGAGATTCTCGCCATGGTCAACCAGCCGACCTACAACCCTAACAACCGTCGCAACCTGCAACCGGCGATGATGCGCAACCGCGCCATGATCGACGTGTTCGAGCCCGGTTCGACCATGAAAGCCATCTCCATGAGTGCCGCCCTGGAAACCGGGCGCTGGAAGCCCTCCGACAAGGTCGAGGTCTACCCGGGCACCCTGCAGTTGGGCAAATACACCATTCGTGACGTATCGCGCACCGAAGGTCCGGTGCTGGATCTGACAGGTATCTTGATCAACTCCAGTAACGTGGGTATGAGTAAAGTCGCCTTCGATATCGGCGGCGAAGCCATCTACCACCTCGCGCAAAAAATCGGCCTGGGCCAACCCACTGGCCTGGATTTCCCGGGCGAGCGTGTGGGCAACCTGCCGAACTACCGCGACTGGAAAAAGGCCGAGACTGCCACGCTTTCCTATGGCTACGGCCTGTCGGTGACGGCCATCCAATTGGCCCACGCCTTCTCGGTATTGGCCAACAACGGCCGCATGGTGCCGCTGAGCCTGATCCACCTGGACGAGGCGCCGCCTGCAACCCAGGTGATCCCGGAAAACGTCGCCAAGACCATGCAAGGCATGCTGCAACAAGTGATCGAAGCACCGCGTGGCGTGTTCCGTGCCCAGGTGCCGGCGTATCACGTGGCAGGCAAGTCCGGTACCGCGCGTAAAACCGCCGTGGGCACCAAGGGCTACGCCGAGAACTCCTACCGCTCGCTGTTCGCAGGCTTCGGCCCGATGAGCGATCCGCGTTACGCCATTGTTGTGGTGATCGATGAGCCGAGCAAAGCCGGTTACTTCGGTGGCCTGGTATCGGCGCCGGTGTTCAGCAAGGTGATGTCCGGGACGCTGCGCCTGATGAACATCACGCCGGACAACCTGCCGGCGACCCAACAAGCGAACGCCGGACCGCCGGCTGCTGCTGTAAAAGCCAATGGAGGGCGCGGCTGATGTCCCTTAGCCTGAACAAGATTTTTGCCCACGCTGGCCGCGATCTGCTGATTCGCGAGTTGACCCTGGACAGCCGTAATGTGCGCGCCGGTGACCTGTTCCTGGCCGTGCCGGGTGGCAAGTTCGATGGCCGTGACCATATCGCCGACGCGCTGAAACGCGGTGCGGCAGCGGTGGCCTATGAAGTGGAAGGCGCCACTGTGCTGCCGATCACCGACGTGCCATTGATTCCGGTCAAGGGCCTGGCGGCGCAGCTGTCGGACATCGCCGGGCGCTTTTATGGCGACCCGAGCCGTACCCTGAACCTGGTGGGCGTGACCGGCACCAACGGCAAGACCAGCGTGACCCAATTGGTTGCCCAGGCGCTTGACCTGCTGGGCCAACATTGCGGCATCGTCGGCACCCTGGGCACCGGTTTCTACGGCGCGCTGCAAAGCGGCCTGCACACCACGCCTAACCCGATTGCCGTACAGGCGACCCTGGCCGACCTGAAAAAGGCCGGTGCCAAGGCGGTTGCCATGGAAGTCTCGTCCCACGGTCTGGACCAGGGCCGCGTGACTGCTCTGGCGTTCGACGTGGCGGTGATGACCAACCTGTCCCGGGATCACCTGGATTACCACGGGACCATGGAGGCATACGCCGCCACCAAGGCCCGGCTGTTTGCCTGGAATGACCTGAAGTGCCGGGTGGTCAACCTGGACGACGAATTCGGTCGTCAGCTGGCCGCCGCCCAAGGCGACGGTCGCCTGATCAGCTACAGCCTGGAAGATTCCAGCGCCTACCTGTATTGCCGTGAAGCCAGCTTTGATGACGAAGGCGTGCGCGCCACCCTGGTGACGCCGCAGGGCGAGCACCATTTGCGCAGCACCTTGCTCGGGCGTTTCAACCTGAGCAACGTATTGGCCGCTGTTGGTGCCTTGCTCGGCCTGGATTACGCCCTCGACGAAATCCTGCGCGTGCTGCCGAAGCTGGAAGGCCCGGCCGGTCGTATGCAGCGCCTCGGCGGAGGCACCCAGCCGCTGGTAGTGGTCGATTACGCCCACACCCCAGACGCCCTGGAAAAAATCCTGCAAGCCCTGCGTCCCCACGCCAAGGGCAAGTTGCTGTGCCTGTTCGGCTGTGGCGGTGACCGCGATCGCGGCAAACGCCCGCTGATGGCTGAAATCGTCGAGCGCCTGGCTGATGGTGTCCTGGTCACTGACGACAACCCGCGCAGCGAAGACCCAAGCCAGATTTTCGATGACATTCGTGTCGGCTTTAAAGAGGCATCCAAGGCGACGTTCGTTGCCGGTCGCGGTGCAGCCATCGCCCAATTGATCGCCAGCGCAAGTGCTGACGACGTGGTGGTGCTGGCCGGTAAAGGTCACGAGGATTATCAGGAAATCAACGGTGAACGCCATCCTTTCTCGGATCTGGTCGAGGCTGATCACGCCTTGACCGCATGGGAGGTGGCCCATGCTTAAGGCGCTCACATTCAGCGAACTGACCCAGGCCTTGTCGGCCCGCGTGCTGTCGGCTGATTGCAGCTTTGATGGCGTCAGCATCGACAGCCGTACCATTAAGCCCGGACAACTGTTTGTCGCCTTGGCCGGCCCAAGTTTTGATGGCCATGACTACCTGAATGACGTCGCTGCCAAAGGCGCTGTCGGCGCTCTGGTGCAGCGCGAAGTTACTGACTCGACACTGCCGCAATTGCTGGTCGCTGACACCCGCCTGGCCCTCGGCCAACTGGGGGCGCTGAACCGTGCCGCTTTCACCAATCCTGTTGCGGCAATCACCGGCTCCAGCGGCAAAACCACGGTCAAGGAACTGCTGGCCGGCATCCTGCGCACGCGCGGTCCGGTCCTGGCGACCCGTGGCAACCTGAACAATGACTTCGGCGCTCCGCTGACCCTGCTCGAACTGGCCCCGGAACACACGGCGGCGGTGATTGAGCTGGGTGCTTCGCGCATCGGCGAAATCGCCTACACCGTGGCCATGACCAAGCCTCATGTCGCGGTGATCAGCAACGCCGGCACCGCCCATGTCGGCGAGTTTGGCGGCCCTGAAAAGATCGTTGAAGCCAAAGGCGAAATCATCGAAGGCCTCGACGCATCCGGCACTGCCGTGCTGAACCTCGACGACAAGGCCTTCGAAACCTGGCGTGTACGTGCCGCCGGTCGCAAGGTCTTGAGCTTCGCGGTGCACAACGCCGCTGGCGATTTCCATGCCTCGAATATCAAGGCCGACGCCCGTGGTTGCCCGTCCTTCACCCTGCATACCCCGCAAGGTGACGAGCACGTACAGCTGAACCTGCTGGGCAACCATAACGTCGCCAATGCGCTGGCTGCCGCCGCCGCTGCCCATGTGCTGGGCGTGTCGTTGTTCGGCATCGCCACCGGCCTTGGTGCGGTGCAACCGGTCAAGGGCCGTACCGTCGCGCAACTGGCCAGCAACGGCATGCGCGTGATTGATGACACCTACAACGCGAACCAGTCCTCGATCTGCGCCGCCATCGACCTGCTGACCGGTTTCGCCGGTCGCAAGGTGCTGGTGCTGGGGGACATCGCCGAACTGGGCGAGTGGGCCGAACAGTCTCACCGTGAAGTCGGCGCGTACGCGGCCGGCAAGGTCGATGCCCTGTACGCCGTTGGGCCGAACATGCTTCACGCCGTGGACACCTTCGGGCCGGGCGCCAGGCATTTCGCCAGCCAGGCCGAGCTGATCCAGGCGCTGAGCGCAGCTGAACAAGACAAACACACCACTATTTTGATCAAGGGATCGCGCAGCGCGGTGATGGAAAACGTCGTCGTGGCCTTGTGTGGCTCAAGTACGGAGAAACATTAATGCTGCTGCTGCTGGCTGAGTATCTGCAACAGTTCCACAAAGGCTTCGCGGTCTTTCAGTACCTGACCCTGCGCGGGATTCTGGGTGTGCTGACCGCGCTGTCGTTGTCGCTGTTCCTCGGGCCATGGATGATCCGTACCCTGCAAAACCTGCAGATCGGCCAGTCTGTGCGCAACGACGGCCCGCAGTCGCACCTGTCCAAATCCGGCACCCCGACCATGGGCGGTGCGTTGATCCTGTCGTCCATCGGCATCAGTACGCTGCTGTGGGCTGACCTGCATAACCGCTATGTCTGGACCGTGCTGCTGGTGACCCTGCTGTTCGGCGCCATCGGTTGGGTGGATGACTACCGCAAGGTGATCGAGAAGAACTCCAAGGGGCTGCCAAGCCGCTGGAAGTATTTCTGGCAGTCGGTGTTCGGCCTGGCGGCGGCAATCTTCCTTTATACGACTGCGCCAAGCGCGGTCGAGACCACCCTGATCATCCCGATGCTCAAGGACGCCAGCATCCCGCTGGGCGTCGGCTTCGTGGTACTGACTTACTTCGTGATCGTCGGCTCGAGCAACGCGGTCAACCTGACTGACGGCCTCGACGGCCTGGCGATCATGCCGACGGTGATGGTGGGCGGCGCGCTCGGCATCTTCTGCTACCTGTCGGGTAACGTGAAATTCGCTGAATACCTGCTGATCCCGTATGTACCGGGCGCGGGCGAACTGATCGTGTTCTGCGGCGCATTGATCGGTGCCGGCCTGGGCTTCCTGTGGTTCAACACCTATCCCGCACAAGTCTTCATGGGCGACGTCGGCGCACTGGCGCTGGGCGCGGCCCTGGGCACCATCGCGGTGATCGTCCGCCAGGAAATCGTCCTGTTCATCATGGGCGGTGTGTTCGTGATGGAAACCCTGTCGGTGGTGATCCAGGTTGCCTCCTTCAAATTGACCGGGCGCCGCGTGTTCCGCATGGCGCCGATACACCACCACTTTGAACTCAAGGGCTGGCCTGAGCCGCGGGTGATTGTCCGTTTCTGGATTATCACCGTGATTCTGGTTCTGTTCGGCCTTGCCACCCTGAAACTGAGGTAGAAACGAGTGTCCCTGATCGCTTCAGACCACTTCCGCATCGTTGTCGGCCTCGGCAAGAGCGGCATGTCCCTGGTTCGCTTCCTGGCGAACCGGGGCACGTCGTTTGCCGTGGCCGATACGCGGGAAAATCCACCGGAGCTGGTCACGCTGCGCCGTGACTACCCGCACGTGGAAGTGCGTTGTGGCGAGCTGGATGTCGAGTTTCTGTGCCGTGCCGATGAGCTCTACGTGAGCCCCGGTCTGGCCCTGGCGACCCCGGCCCTGCAAGCGGCGGCGGCCCGTGGTGTGAAGTTGTCCGGCGATATCGAGCTGTTCGCGCGTAACGCGAAGGCGCCGATCGTGGCCATCAGCGGTTCCAACGCCAAAAGCACCGTCACCACCCTGGTGGGCGAGATGGCAGCTGCGGCCGGCAAGCGTGTGGCCGTGGGCGGCAACCTCGGCACGCCGGCGCTGGACCTGCTCAACGACGACGTCGAGCTGTACGTGATGGAGCTGTCGAGCTTCCAGCTGGAAACCACCGACCAGCTCAACGCCGAAGTGGCCACCGTGCTCAACGTCAGCGAAGACCACATGGACCGCTACAGTGGCCTGCCGGCCTATCACCTGGCCAAGCACCGGATCTTCCGTGGTGCGCGGCAAGTGGTGGTGAACCGTCAGGATGCCCTGAGCCGTCCGCTGATCGGCGAAGGTCTGCCGTGCTGGACCTTCGGCCTGAACAAACCCGACTTCAAGGCGTTCGGTCTTCGGGAAGAGAACGGCGAGAAATACCTGGCCTTCGAATTCCAGAACCTGATGCCGGTGCGTGAACTGAAAATCCGTGGTGCGCACAACCAGGCGAATGCCCTGGCGGCGCTGGCACTCGGTCACGCGGTGGGCTTGCCGTTCGACGCAATGCTGTCGGCCCTGCGCACATTCGCCGGGCTTGAGCATCGCTGCCAGTGGGTTCGCGACCTCGACGGCGTCGGCTATTACAACGATTCCAAGGCCACCAACGTCGGTGCGGCACTGGCTGCCATCGAAGGTTTGGGGGCCGATATTCAAGGCAAGGTCGTGCTGATCGCCGGTGGCGACGGCAAGGGTGCCGACTTCAAGGACCTTAAAGGCCCGGTCGCTGCCCACTGCCGCGCCGTGGTGTTGATGGGCCGCGATTCCGGCTTGATCGCCGATGCCCTGGGCGACGCCGTACCGCAGGTGCGCGCGCAGTCCCTGGACGATGCCATCGCCCAATCCAAAGCCTTGGCTCAGCCGGGCGATGTGGTGCTGCTGTCGCCTGCCTGCGCGAGTTTCGACATGTTCAAGAACTACGAAGAGCGCGGCCAGCTGTTCGCCCGCGCCGTGGAGGCCTTGGCATGAGTATCAATTTCCGGAACATCATCAAGCCGTACCCGTCGCCGATCATTACCGGGCGCGGTATCGACCTGGATTTCCCGATGCTTGCCGGTTGCCTCGCACTGCTGGGTCTTGGCCTGGTAATGATTACCTCGGCGTCCTCGGAAGTGGCCGCCGTGCAGTCTGGCAACACCCTGTACATGATGATCCGTCACCTGGTGTACCTGGTGATCGGTCTCGGTGCGTGCATCGTCACCATGATGATCCCGATTGCCACTTGGCAGCGCCTGGGTTGGCTGATGCTGGTGGGCGCGTTCGGCCTGTTGATCATGGTGATCCTGCCCGGCATCGGGCGTGAGGTGAACGGTTCGATGCGCTGGATCGGCTTCGGTGCGTTCAACGTGCAGCCGTCGGAAATCGCCAAGGTGTTCGTGGTGATCTACCTCGCCGGTTACCTGGTGCGGCGCCAGAAAGAAGTACGCGAAAGCTGGATGGGCTTCTTCAAGCCGTTCATCGTGCTGTTGCCGATGGCCGGCCTGTTGCTGATGGAGCCGGACTTCGGTGCCACCGTCGTAATGATGGGGGCAGCGGCGGCGATGCTGTTCCTCGGTGGGGTGGGCCTGTTCCGCTTCACCTTGATGGTGGTGCTGGCGGTGGCCGCTGTGACCATTCTGGTGCAGGCGCAACCCTACCGGATGGCGCGTCTGATTACCTTTACCGACCCGTGGTCCGATCAGTTCGGTTCCGGCTACCAGTTGACCCAGGCGTTGATCGCCTTCGGTCGCGGCGAGTGGCTGGGGGTTGGCCTGGGCAACAGCGTGCAGAAGCAGTTCTACCTGCCGGAAGCCCACACCGACTTCGTGTTCTCGGTACTCGCCGAAGAGCTGGGCGTGGTCGGCTCGCTGTGCACCGTCGCGCTGTTCGTATTCGTGTGTGTACGCGGCATGTACATCGGTTTGTGGGCTGAAAAGGCCAAGCAATATTTCGCCGCTTACGTGGCGTACGGCTTGTCGTTCCTGTGGATCGGCCAGTTCCTGATCAACATCGGGGTGAACGTCGGCCTGCTGCCGACCAAGGGCCTGACCTTGCCGTTCCTCAGTTACGGCGGCAGTTCGTTGGTGATTTGCTGCGCCTGTCTCGGGTTATTGCTGCGCATCGAGTGGGAGAGTCGAACCCACCTGGGCAGCGAAGAGATGGAGTTCAGCGAAAGTGACTTCGCCGAGGAGCCGAACCATGGGCGCTAACGTGCTGATCATGGCAGGCGGCACCGGTGGTCACGTGTTCCCGGCGCTGGCCTGTGCCCGCGAGTTCCAGAACCGCGGCTACACCGTGCATTGGCTCGGCACGCCGCGCGGCATCGAAAACGATCTGGTACCGAATGCCGGCTTGCCACTGCATTTGATCAACGTCACCGGCCTGCGTGGCAAGGGCAAGCTGTCCCTGCTCAAGGCGCCGTTCGTGTTGCTCAAGGCGGTGTGGCAGGCGCGCAAGGTTATCCGTGAAGTGAAGCCGGTATGCGTGCTGGGCTTTGGCGGTTACGTGACCGGCCCTGGCGGTGTCGCGGCAAAACTCGCCGGTGTGCCGGTGATCGTCCATGAGCAGAACGCCGTGGCCGGCACCGCCAACCGCCTGCTGGTGCCCTTGGCTGCCCGGGTGTGCGAGGCGTTTCCGAAGACCTTTGGGGCTGCGGACAAGCTGCGTACCACCGGCAACCCGGTGCGTACAGAACTGTTCATGGACATCGCCCGCCAGCCGTTGGCCGGTCGCAAGGCGCACCTGTTGATACTGGGCGGAAGCCTGGGCGCCGAACCCTTGAACAAATTGCTGCCTGAAGCGGTGTCGCAACTCCCTGAGGAGCTGCGCCCCGAGATCTTCCATCAGGCCGGCAAGAACCACGATGAAGTGACCGCCACGCGCTACCGCGAAGCGGGTGTGGAGGCGAATGTGCAGCCCTTCATCAAAGACATGGCCCAAGCCTATGGCTGGGCCGACCTGGTGGTCTGTCGCGCAGGTGCGTTGACCGTCAGTGAACTGGCTGCCGCCGGTCTGCCGTCCTTGCTGGTGCCTTTGCCCCACGCGATCGACGATCACCAGACCCGCAACGCCGAATATTTGGCCGGGGAGGGCGCTGCCTTCCTGCTGCCGCAAAGAACGACTGGCGCCGCCGATTTGGCCGCACGCCTGACCGAGGTTTTGATGCAACCGGAACGACTGAACAGCATGGCGAGCACCGCAAGCCGCCTGGCCAAACCTGACGCAACCCGCACCGTGGTCGATATCTGCCTGGAGGTGGCCCATGGTTGAGAATCAGAAAGCCATGCCACAACCGGAAATGCGCCGCATCCGTCGCATCCACTTCGTCGGTATCGGCGGCGTGGGCATGTGCGGGATCGCCGAAGTGTTGCTGAACCTGGGTTATCAGGTGTCCGGCTCCGACCTGAAAATGTCGCCAGTCACCGAGCGCCTGGAATCGTTTGGCGCGAAAATCTTTATCGGCCACCGCGCTGAGAACGCCGCCGAAGCCGATGTGCTGGTGGTCTCCAGTGCCGTGAACACCTCCAACCCGGAAGTGGCCACAGCCCTTGAGCGCCGCATTCCCGTGGTGCCGCGCGCCGAGATGCTGGCCGAACTGATGCGCTACCGCCACGGCATTGCCGTCGCCGGTACCCATGGCAAGACCACCACCACCAGCCTGATCGCCTCGGTGTTCGCCGCCGGTGGCCTGGACCCGACGTTCGTGATCGGTGGCCGCCTGAATGCAGCCGGCACCAATGCACAGCTCGGTACCAGCCGCTACCTGATCGCCGAAGCCGATGAAAGCGACGCCAGCTTCCTGCACCTGCAACCGCTGGTGGCCGTGGTGACCAACATCGACGCCGACCACATGGCGACCTACGACGGTGACTTCAACAAACTGAAGAAAACTTTTGTCGAGTTCCTGCACAACCTGCCGTTTTACGGTCTGGCCGTGGTGTGCCTGGACGATCCGGTGGTGCGCGAAATTTTGCCGCTGGTGAAGCGTCCGACCGTGACCTACGGCTTCAGCGAAGACTGCGACGTGCGTGCAATCAATGTGCGCCAGCAGGGCATGCAGACCTTCTTCACCGTGCTGCGCCCTGACCGCGAGCCGTTGGATGTCTCGGTGAACATGCCGGGCAACCACAACGTACTCAACTCTCTGGCGACCATCTGCATCGCCTCCGACGAAGGCGTCAGCGATGAAGCCATCGTCGAAGGCCTGTCGGGTTTTGCCGGTGTGGGTCGTCGCTTCCAGGTCTACGGCGAACTGCCGGTGGACGGCGGCAACGTGATGCTGGTGGACGACTACGGTCACCACCCTACCGAAGTCGCCGCAGTGATCAAGGCCGTGCGCGGTGGCTGGCCAGAGCGCCGCCTGGTGATGGTGTACCAGCCGCACCGCTACAGCCGTACCCGCGACCTGTATGACGACTTCGTCAATGTACTGGCTGACGCCAACGTGTTGCTGCTGATGGAAGTCTACCCGGCTGGTGAAGAACCGATCCCGGGTGCCGACAGCCGCAAGCTGTGCAACAGCATCCGTCAGCGGGGCCAACTGGACCCGATCTACATCGAACGCGGTGTGGACCTCGCGCCAATCGTCAAACCGCTGCTGCGTGCCGGCGACATCCTGCTGTGCCAGGGTGCCGGTGATATCGGCGGGCTCGCCCCTAAATTGCTGGCGAGCCCGCTGTTTGCCGCCCGACAGGGGAAGTCGAAATGACCACTGACTACGGCTCCCTGTTCTCCACCATTCAACCTGCCGACTTCGGCCGCGTTGCGGTGCTGTTCGGTGGCAAAAGTGCTGAGCGTGAAGTGTCGCTGAAGTCCGGCAATGCCGTACTGGAAGCGCTGCAAAGTGCCGGCGTGAATGCGTTCGGCATCGACGTGGGCGATGACTTCCTGTCGCGCCTGCAGGCCGAGAAAATCGATCGCGCCTTCATCATTCTTCACGGCCGTGGCGGTGAAGACGGCAGCATGCAGGGCCTGCTGGAATGCCTGGGCATTCCGTACACCGGCAGCGGGATCCTCGCTTCGGCACTGGCCATGGACAAGTTGCGCACCAAGCAGGTGTGGCACAGCCTGGGTATTCCGACCCCGCGTCACAGCGTGCTGTGCAGCGAAGACGATTGTATTTCTGCAGCCAAGGAACTGGGCCTGCCTTTGATCGTCAAACCAGCCCATGAAGGCTCCAGTATCGGCATGGCTAAAGTGAACTCAGCCGCCGAATTGATTGACGCATGGAAAGCGGCCAGTACCTACGATTCGCAAGTGTTGGTGGAACAGTGGATTCAAGGTCCCGAGTTCACCATCGCTACGCTGCGTGGCCAGGTATTGCCGCCTATCGCATTGGGCACGCCCCACACCTTTTATGATTACGACGCCAAGTACGTGGCTTCCGATACTCAGTACCGGATCCCGTGTGGCCTCGACGCAACCAAGGAACAGGAATTGATGGACCTCACGGCGAAAGCCTGTGAGGCGCTGGGTATCGCCGGTTGGGCGCGGGCAGACGTGATGCAGGATGACCAAGGGAATTTCTGGTTCCTTGAAGTCAACACCGCACCCGGGATGACCGATCACAGCCTGGTACCTATGGCCGCTCGTGCAGCCGGTTTGGATTTCCAGCAGTTGGTGCTGGCGATCCTGGCAGCAAGCATTGAGCCTCGAGGCTAAGACCATGAACGGCGCATCGCTTCGTCATCAGCAACCCGCTCCCGGCCGCAAGCCGGTGCCGCGTGGTGCCAGCCGAATGGTGGCTAAAGAGCCGATGTCGGCGCGCATGCCGAAAGCCAACTTTGGTTTTCTGAAGGCTTTGTTCTGGCCGGTGATCCTGGTGGCGTTGGGGTTTGGTACGTACGAAGGCGCCCAGCGTCTGTTGCCGTATGCCGACCGGCCGATCACCAAGATCAGTGTGCAGGGCGATTTGAGCTACATCAGCCAGCAAGCCGTGCAGCAGCGAATCGCCCCGTTTGTGGCGTCGAGCTTCTTCACCATCGACCTGGCAGGCATGCGTTCCGAGCTGGAACAGATGCCATGGATTGCCCACGCCGAAGTTCGTCGCGTGTGGCCGGATCAGGTAACGATCCGCCTGGAAGAACAACTGCCTGTGGCCCGTTGGGGCGATGGACAGTTGTTGAACAACCAGGGCCAGGCGTTTGCACCTCGCGAAGTGGCGAATTACGAGCACCTGCCGCAGTTGTTCGGGCCGCAGCGGGCGCAGCAGCAAGTGATGCAGCAGTACCAGGCGTTGAGCCAGATGCTGCGGCCGTTGGGCTTCTCGATTGCGCGACTGGAATTGCGTGAGCGGGGGAGCTGGTTTTTGACCACGGGTGCAGGCAGTTCCGGCCCGGGCATCGAGTTGTTGCTGGGACGCGGCAACCTGGTGGAAAAGATGCGCCGTTTTATCGCCATCTATGAAAAGACCTTGAAAGAACAGATTACGAACATTGCGAGCATCGACCTGCGTTACGCCAACGGCCTTGCCGTCGGCTGGCGGGCCCCTGCGGCGCCCACGGCAGCGCAACCTGCTGTCGCGAAGAATTAAGAAGAGGCAGGACCCATGGCAAACGTGCAAAGCGGCAAAATGATCGTCGGTCTGGATATCGGCACCTCCAAAGTGGTGGCGCTGGTAGGCGAGGTCGCGGACGACGGCACGCTGGAAATCGTCGGAATCGGCACGCATCCGTCCCGGGGCCTGAAGAAGGGCGTGGTGGTGAATATTGAATCCACCGTGCAATCGATCCAGCGCGCCATCGAAGAAGCGCAGCTGATGGCCGGTTGCCGGATTCACTCGGCATTCGTCGGTGTTGCCGGCAACCACATCCGCAGCCTGAACTCCCACGGCATCGTGGCGATCCGCGACCGCGAAGTCAGCTCGGCGGACCTGGAGCGGGTACTCGACGCAGCGCAAGCCGTGGCGATCCCGGCTGACCAGCGCGTGCTGCACACGCTGCCGCAGGACTACGTGATCGACAACCAGGAAGGCGTTCGCGAGCCTTTGGGCATGTCGGGCGTCCGTCTGGAAGCCAAGGTTCACGTGGTGACCTGCGCCGTCAACGCTGCACAGAACATTGAAAAATGCGTGCGCCGCTGCGGCCTGGAAATCGACGACATCATTCTCGAGCAGTTGGCTTCGGCTTACTCGGTACTGACCGACGACGAAAAAGAACTGGGCGTGTGCCTGGTGGACATCGGCGGCGGCACCACGGACATCGCGATCTTCACCGAGGGTGCGATCCGTCACACCGCCGTGATCCCGATTGCCGGTGACCAGGTGACCAACGACATCGCCATGGCGTTGCGCACCCCGACCCAGTACGCCGAAGAAATCAAGATCCGTTACGCCTGCGCCCTGGCCAAGCTGGCCGGTGCCGGTGAAACCATCAAGGTGCCGAGCGTGGGCGACCGTCCACCGCGCGAACTGTCGCGCCAGGCGTTGGCCGAAGTGGTTGAACCGCGCTACGACGAATTGTTCACCCTGATCCAGGCTGAACTGCGCCGCAGCGGCTACGAAGATTTGATCCCGGCCGGCATCGTGCTGACCGGTGGCACCTCGAAGATGGAAGGCGCGGTCGAGTTGGCCGAGGAAATCTTCCACATGCCGGTCCGCCTGGGCGTGCCCCATGGCGTGAAAGGCCTGGGCGACGTGGTGCGCAACCCGATTTATTCCACCGGTGTGGGCTTGTTGTTGTACGGGCTGCAAAAGCAGACCGACGGCATTTCCCTGTCGGGCCCGAGCAACCGCGACAGCTACAGAAGCGACGACGAAGCGAAAGCACCGTTGTTCGAGCGGTTGCAGGCTTGGGTGAAAGGCAATTTCTAAAGATTTACCGCAACACCGTTTCAAGTAGTAGGCGAAAAAACTAGAGAAATGAAAGGAGAGGGAAAATGTTCGAACTCGTAGACAACATCCCCGCAAGCCCGGTCATCAAAGTGATCGGCGTCGGCGGTGGCGGCGGCAACGCTGTCAACCACATGGTCAAGAGCAACATTGAAGGCGTTGAATTCATCTGCGCCAACACTGACGCCCAGGCCCTCAAAAGCATCGGTGCACGCACCATCCTGCAATTGGGCACAGCCGTGACCAAGGGCCTGGGTGCCGGCGCGAACCCGGAAGTCGGCCGTCAAGCCGCTCTGGAAGACCGCGAGCGCATTGCTGAAGTGCTGCAAGGCACCAACATGGTGTTCATCACCACAGGCATGGGCGGTGGTACCGGTACCGGTGCTGCGCCGATCATTGCCGAAGTGGCCAAGGAAATGGGGATCCTGACGGTTGCCGTCGTGACCCGTCCGTTCCCGTTCGAAGGTCGCAAGCGCATGCAGATCGCCGATGAAGGCATCCGTCTGCTGTCCGAAAGCGTCGACTCGTTGATCACCATTCCCAACGAGAAGCTGCTGACCATCCTCGGTAAGGACGCCAGCCTGCTGTCGGCTTTCGCCAAGGCTGACGATGTACTGGCCGGTGCCGTTCGCGGTATCTCCGACATCATCAAGCGTCCGGGCATGATCAACGTCGACTTTGCCGACGTACGTACCGTGATGAGCGAAATGGGCATGGCGATGATGGGCACTGGCTGCGCCAGCGGTCCGAACCGTGCACGTGAAGCTACCGAAGCGGCCATCCGCAACCCGTTGCTGGAAGACGTGAACCTGCAAGGCGCACGCGGCATCCTGGTGAATATCACCGCCGGTCCTGACCTGTCCCTGGGTGAGTACTCCGACGTGGGTAGCATCATCGAAGCCTTCGCTTCCGAGCACGCCATGGTCAAGGTCGGTACGGTTATCGATCCGGACATGCGCGACGAACTGCACGTGACCGTTGTTGCTACCGGCCTGGGTGCAAAAATCGAGAAGCCTGTAAAGGTCATCGACAATACCGTCCATACCAGCCACGCCAGCCAGCAAGCTGCCGCTCCAGCGCCTGCGCGCCAGGAACTGCCGTCTGTGAACTATCGTGACCTGGATCGTCCGACCGTGATGCGCAACCAGGCTCAGGCCGGTGCTGCTGCATCCCGTAGCCCGAATCCGCAAGATGACCTGGACTACCTGGACATCCCGGCTTTCCTGCGTCGTCAGGCCGATTAATGGAATGTATCAGGGCTATGAAGGTGATTGGTGTTCAGCAAAGGTCTGGTCTGCTATTATCGCCAGCCTTTGTTGATACCAGTTCGCAATTTGCGCTGAAGCGGTCCAAGCCATGATTAAACAACGCACCCTGAAGAATATTATCCGTGCCACAGGTGTAGGTCTGCACTCCGGGGAGAAGGTATACCTGACCCTCAAGCCCGCACCTGTCGACACCGGCATCGTGTTTGTTCGTGCCGACCTGGACCCTGTGGTGCAGATTCCTGCTCGCGCGGAAAATGTTGGCGAAACCACGATGTCGACCACGTTGGTCAACGGTGACGTCAAAGTGGACACGGTGGAGCACTTGCTCTCGGCCATGGCCGGTCTGGGCATCGATAACGCCTACGTCGAGCTCTCCGCGTCCGAAGTCCCAATCATGGATGGCAGCGCCGGACCCTTCGTATTCTTGATTCAATCTGCCGGCCTGGAAGAACAGGACGCAGCCAAGAAGTTCATTCGCATTCTGCGGGAAGTGACAGTAGAAGACGGCGACAAGCGCGCCACCTTCGTCCCGTTCGAAGGCTTTAAAGTGAGCTTTGAGATCGATTTCGATCACCCGGTATTCCGTGACCGCACACAAAGTGCAAGCGTGGATTTTTCCAGCACTTCGTTCGTAAAAGAAGTCAGCCGCGCCCGTACCTTTGGTTTCATGAGTGACATCGAGTACCTGCGCAAGCACAACCTCGCACTCGGCGGCAGCGTTGAAAACGCCATTGTGGTCGACGCGGATGGTGTACTGAACGAAGACGGCCTTCGCTATGAAGACGAATTTGTGAAGCACAAGATCCTCGATGCAATCGGTGACCTCTACCTGCTGGGCAATAGCCTGATAGGCGAGTTCAAAGGCTTCAAGTCGGGCCACGCCCTTAACAACCAGCTGCTGCGCAAGTTGATTGAGCAGACAGATGCTTGGGAAGTCGTGACCTTCGAAGATGCCAGCACCGCACCGATCTCTTACATGCGTCCCGTCGCGGCGGTGTAAGTAACAACTCTCTTTCCTTTTGTTTTTAAAGGCTGCCTTCGGGTGGCCTTTTTTTATGCCTGATCGTTCCCTACGCTCTGCGTGGGAACGCCTCCTGTGACGCTCCGCGTCACGGCTTTAACGCGCAGGCATCAACAACGCGATTACGCCCGGTATGCTTGGCCTCATACAGCGCCTGGTCGGCGTTGAGCAGTAATTCCTCCAGCGTGGTGCGGCTGTTTTTGGTCCAGGTACTGAGGCCAATGCTGACGGTAATCGGCACCGTATCCCCGCCCACCCGCGGCAGGTGTTCGACACTGCTGCGGATATGTTCAGCAATCACCAGCGCCCCCTGGCTGTCGGTATGCGGCAGCACCACCGCAAATTCCTCGCCGCCATATCGGGCCGCGAGATCGGCAGGGCGGCGGATATTGCCCTCGATCACCTGCGCCACCGCACGCAATGCCTCGTCGCCACCTTGATGGCCATGTCGGTCGTTGAACGCCTTGAAGTGGTCCACATCAATCATCAGCACCGTCAACGGTTCGGCTGAACGCTGGGCACGGTCCCATTCCAGGCGCAGGCGCTGGTCCAGGGTGCGGCGGTTGGCCAGGCCGGTGAGCGCATCGGTGGCTGCCAGTTCTGACAGCACCTGCTCGGCGCGGTGGCGCCTGCGCAGTTCCATGCAAAGCATCCCGGTCAGCCACAGCAGGCCAATGCACAAAACCCCGGTGGCCCCGCTGATCAATAGCGCCGCACGCTGCCAGGGTGCGAATATGTCATCCGTGGACAGGCCCACCACGACGATCAGCGGTAAATTCCCCACCGTGGAGAAGGTATAGAGGCGGTTCTCCTCATCCACACTGGACGTGCCACGAAAGTTGCCATCGCGCTCTTTCAGTATGCGCGCGACGTTGGGGCGTTGGCTGAGGTCCTTGTCGATCATGTCCCGTTCCAGCAACGGCTGTTGGGCCAGCAGGATGCCTTGCTGGTTGATCAGGTTGATGGTGCTGTCGTTGCCGATATTCAGGCTGCGGAACAGTTGCTGGAAATACGACAGGCGCATGGAGGCCACGGCCACCCCGAGGAATCGCCCGTCGGGTCCGGAGACCCTGCGGCTGAATGCGATGCGCCATTGGTCGTCACACACGCAGCGCGCCATGAAGGGCCGGCTGATGAACAGGCCCAGGTCGGGATTCTGCCGGTGGGCCTGAAAGTAATCACGGTCGGCGAAGTTGGCAGCCTTGGGCGTCAGCAGCGAGGAGTCGGCAATCACCTCGCCGTTCTTGTCCAGCAGCAGGATGTCACCCTTGTACGGCGCCGCTTCCGATCGATCAAACAGCACCAGGTGGCGGATGCTGGCCGATACTCCGGCCAAATCACTGCGTTCGGTGGCCGCGATCAGGCCTTTGATCGACAAGTCGTACAGCTCGACGTTGCGCAGCACGTCGGCATCGATCAGTTGGGTGATGTTATTGGCCGTGCGCTGGGCCGCCTGCAAGGTGTTGGCGTGCTCGCGGGTCAGCAACACCGCGACTACCAACATGATCAGCAGCACCGTGACGCAACTGCCGATGATCAGCAGCAGCTCCGGACGGTGGGTCGGGCGGGGCGGGCGGGTGGTGCTTGGGCTCATCGGGCGTACTTCTGCTTCGAGGATGCCCTTAGCGTAGTTGCTGATAACGGCTCATGTGGCCTGGCTGTGAACCGTGCGGTTGCGCCCGGAGTGCTTGGCGTCATACAGCGCCCGGTCGGCACTCAGCAGCAGCTCTTCCAGTGAACCACGGCGGCGTTTGTCCCAGGTACTGAGGCCGATGCTGACAGTGATCGACAACGCGTCTCCGTCCGCTGGTGGCAAGTGCTCCACCGCGCTGCGGATATGCTCGGCGATGGTGCTCGCTCCGTCGCGGTCGGTATCCGGCAGGATCACTGCGAACTCTTCGCCGCCGTAACGGGCCGCCAGGTCGGCGGGGCGACGAATATTGCTGCCGATGACCCGGGCGACGTTGCGTAGCGCCTCGTCACCGCCTTGGTGGCCATGGCGGTCGTTGAAGGCCTTGAAGTGGTCGACGTCGATCATCAGCAAGGCCACCGGCTCGCCCGAGCGTTGTGCGCGCTCCCATTCCAGGCGCAGGCGCTGGTCGAGGGTGCGGCGGTTGGCCAAGCCGGTGAGGGCGTCGGTGGCCGCCAGTTCCGACAACACCTTCTCGGCGCGATAGCGGCGGCGCAGTTCCCGGCGCAGCATCCAGGTCAGCCACAGCAGGCCTATACACAGCACACCGGTGGCGCCACTGATCAGCACGGTGGCACGTCTCCAGGCGGCAAACACGTCATCGTTGGACAGCGCCACCACCACAATCAGCGGCAGCGCACCGACGCTGGTGAAGGTGTACAGCCGTTGCTTGCCACTGATGGAGGAGAGACCGCTGAAACTGCCGCTGCCTTCGCGCAGCATTCTTTTGAAGTTTGGCCGCATGCTCAGGTCTTTGTTGATCATGTCGCTTTCGAGCGGAGGCTGCTGGGCCAGCAGAATGCCGTCGTTGTTCAGCAGGTTGATGCTGCTGCCGCTGCCGATGGTCAGGCTATTGAACAGCTGGTCGAAATACGCCAGGCGCATGGTCGCCACCGCCACACCGGCAAACTCGCCATTGGGCCCGGGCACCCGACGGCTGAACGCAATACGCCAGACCTGATCGCACTCGCAACGAATCTTGAAGGGCCGGCTGATGAACAAGCCCGCGTTGGGGTTCTGCTGGTGGATCTGGAAATAGTCGCGATTGGCGAAATTGCGTGGCGTGGGCTTCAGCGTAGAGGAGTCGGCGGTGACCGCGCCGACCTTGTCCAGCAGCAGGACCTCGCCTTTGAAAGGGGCGGCCGTGGACTGGTCGAACTGCACCATATGCAGGATGTCGGCCGAGACCTGGGGTAAGTCGTGGCGGGTGGTCGCGACAATCAGGCCGTTCAGGGCCAGGTCGTAGAGTTCGACGTTGCGTAACACATCGGCGTTGATTAACTGGGTGATATTGGTGGTGGAGCGCTGGGCCGTCAGCAGGGCGCTGGTGTGTTCGCGAGTCAGCAGTACGGCAACGATGATCACGATCAGGATGACGGTAAGGCCGCTACCCAGAATCAGCAAAAGCTCCGGGCGTGCAGGCGGGGTGAAGGTGCGGCGTTGACTCATGGGACTGACTTCGGCACTCGAGATACTGGCAGTTTAGTTCCATGTTGTGAAAAATAAGTCGTCGCCGCTAAAAGAATGCCTGAAGGTTAAAAAACGTCGATCGGGTAGTCGACGATCACCCGGTATTCATCCACGTCCCGGTCCACTGCCGCGTAGCCATTGCCGCCGCGATTGGTTGCCCACTGCAGGCGTACGGCCAGGTCCTTGGCCTTGCCGCCTTGCACCACGTACTTGAGGTCGATGTCCCGTTCCCAGTGCTTGGCGTTCTTGCCGTCGGCGCTGTACCAGGATGAGTAGCCACGGCTGTCCGGGTCGACGGTGGTCAGGTCGGTCTTGCCGCTGATGTACGACACCGCCGAGGTCAGGCCAGGCAGGCCCAGCCCGATGAAGTCATAGGCGTACTTGAGCTTCCACGAGCGTTCGTTGGGGCCGTTGAAGTCCGAGTATTGCTGGGAGTTATCCAGGTAGATGCTGTCACCCTGGCTGATGTAGTCGAACGGTGTGTTGCCGTTGACCCGCTGGTAGGCGGCGGTGACGCTGTGATTGCCTACGCCGACGGTGAAATGCAGGCTGTAGGTGTTGTTGTCGATGTTACCCAGCAGGGCTTTGCCGGTGTCCTGGGTGTGATAGTAGTGCAGACCCGGGTTCAAACTGACCAGTTCGTTCAGTTGCCAGGTGTAGTCCAGGTCGTAGTAGTACTGGTTCCAGATGTCCTTGAGTTCGGACGCGTACAGGTTGCTGGTCAGCCCCGGCAGGCCGCTGAAGGACACACCGGCCCAGTCCAGGTGCTGGCTGTCTTCACCGTTGGGCAAGGCGCCGTAGCTGGTGCCGATGCGCCGGTGGCCACTCTGGTTGTAGAGCTTGGTGAAGCTGGCCTGGCCGCCTTCGAACATCCAGCCGTCCAGGCTGTGGTTGGTCAGGCTCACGCCGCGGAAGGTCTGGGGCAGCATGCGGGTCATGCCGCCGGCAATTACCGGGTTGTTGAGGAACAGGTCGCCGGCTTTCAGCTCGGTGTCGAAGGCGCGCATTTTCAGGGTCGCGCCGGCGGTGGAGAACGAGCTTGGGGCTTTACCGTTGCCGGAGCTCACCGGCAGGATGCTGGAACCGTCGGTGCCGCCACCGCCGTCGAGCTTGAGACCGAGCATGGCGTTGGCGTCCAGGCCAAAGCCGACGGTGCCTGGGGTGTAGCCGGATTCGAAAATGCCGATGATGCCCTGGCCCCATTCCTTGCTGTCATCGGTGTGAATGTCGCGACGGTCGCGGTTCATGTAGTAGTTGCGGGTGTTGATCTTGAAGCTGGAACCTTCGACGAATCCGTCGGTGGTCGGGGTGTCTGCCGCGTGGGCAAGGGGAACGATCGTTGCAGCAATCGCGAGGAATAACGGGGTGAACGTCAGCGAGGTTTTCACCGGTGGAGCTCCTTTGGGTCAATCGAAACCGGCCAGTGTTGTTAGGGTTCCTGGCCTTTTTTCAGCGCAAAAAAAAGCCGCTGAACTCAGCGGCTTTAAGACAGATTCCCAGTGTAGAGCCCTGGAAATAAGTCGAGGGAAATCGGGGGAGAGCGGGTCGGTCTTAACCGCTGCGCTCATCGATGCGACAAATTAGCGCAGGTGAGCGATGCGATACAGAGTGTAACAAGATAATGACTGTTGCCCAAATCGCAACAGTCTGGCTTTGCGGGTGTGGGGCGTCCTGACAACCCCTACCCAAGAATGTTAGCGTGCTTGCCATTCCCACGTAGTCGATGAGCCCGCCTTCCATGAAAAAGACTGTCCTCGCCTTCAGCCGCGTCACCCCGGAAATGATCGAACGCCTGCAACAGGATTTCGATGTCATCGCGCCTAACCCAAAGCTGGGCGACATCAATGCCCAGTTCAACGAGGCTTTGCCGCACGCCCACGGGCTGATCGGCGTAGGCCGCAAATTGGGCCGTGCGCAACTGGAAGGCGCAAGCAAACTGGAAGTGGTTTCCAGCGTGTCGGTGGGCTACGACAACTACGACCTGGCGTACTTCAATGAGCGCGGGATCATGCTTACCAACACTCCGGACGTGCTCACCGAAAGCACCGCCGACCTGGCGTTTGCCCTGCTGATGAGCAGCGCCCGCCGCGTCGCCGAACTGGACGCCTGGACCAAGGCCGGGCAGTGGAAAGCCAGCGTCGGAGCGCCGTTGTTTGGCTGTGATGTACACGGCAAGACCCTGGGCATTGTCGGCATGGGCAACATCGGCGCGGCCATCGCCCGTCGGGGTCGCCTGGGTTTCAATATGCCGATTCTGTACAGCGGCAACAGCCGCAAGACCGAACTGGAACAGGAACTCGGCGCGCAATTTCGCAGCCTCGACCAGTTGCTGGCCGAAGCCGACTTCGTCTGCCTGGTGGTGCCGCTGAGTGAGAAAACCCGCCACCTGATCAGCCATCGCGAGCTGGGGTTGATGAAGTCCAGTGCGATCCTGGTGAACATTTCCCGTGGCCCGGTGGTGGATGAGCCGGCGCTGATCGAGGCCCTGCAAAACCAGGCCATCCGTGGCGCCGGCCTGGATGTGTATGAGCAGGAGCCGCTGTCCGAGTCGCCGCTGTTCCAGCTGAGCAATGCCGTGACCCTGCCGCACATCGGCTCGGCCACCAACGAGACCCGCGAAGCCATGGCCAACCGTGCCCTGGAAAACCTGCGCAGTGCGCTGTTGGGCCAGCGTCCGCAGGATTTGGTGAACCCGCAGGTGTGGAAGGGCTGATGACTGCTTGTTGTAGGAGCGAGCTTGCTCGCGAAAAGCGTCAACGAGAAAGCGGGCAGCCTGGATAAACACAGCGCCCTCAGGTTCTTCGCGAGCAAGCTCGCTCCTACAGTTTTTCGCGTGCAAGTCGATAACGGTCTATAGATCGTCATCCCTGATCCACAGAAGGTTTTTATGTCCACCACCAAAGCCCGCGCAGACTCACTCTCGCTTCTGCTCTTTACCTTGCGCAGCGGCAAGCTGATGGCGATCAACCTGTTGAAAGTCAGTGAAATCATTCCCTGCCCGCCGCTGACCAAGCTGCCGGAGTCGCACCCCCACGTCAAAGGCATCGCCACCTTGCGCGGCGCCGCCTTGTCGGTGATTGACCTGAGCCGGGCGCTGGGGGAAATGCCCCTGCAAGACCCGGACGGCGGCTGCCTGATCGTCACCGATGTGAGCCGTTCCAAGCAGGGCCTGCATGTGCAGGCGGTAAGCAAGATCGTGCACTGCCTGACCACCGACATTCGCCCGCCGCCGTTTGGCTCGGGCGGCACGCGTTCGTTTATCACCGGTGTGACCCAGGTCGAAGGCGCCCTGGTGCAGGTGCTGGACATCGAAAAAGTCATCCACGGCATCGCCCCGGCGCAGATCGAAGCGGCGCCCACCGACCTGACCATGGAAGAAGCCGAAGTGCTGGGCAATGCCCGAATCCTCGTGGTGGACGACAGCCAGGTGGCCCTGCAGCAATCGGTGCACACCCTGCGCAACCTCGGCCTCACCTGTCACACCGCCCGCAGTGCCAAGGAAGCGATTGATCGCTTGCTGGAGCTGCAAGGCACCGTCGAGCAAATCAACGTGGTGGTCTCGGACATCGAAATGTCCGAAATGGACGGCTACGCCTTCACCCGCACCCTGCGGGAAACCCCGGACTTCCAGGACCTCTATGTGCTGCTGCACACCTCCCTGGACAGTGCGATGAACAGCGAAAAAGCCCGCCTGGCCGGTGCCAATGCGGTGCTCACCAAGTTCTCCTCCCCCGAACTGACCAAGTGCCTGGTGGTCGCCGCCCAGACCGTTGCACAGCAGGGCCTCTGACCGGTGGGAGAGTATTTCCAGCTGCTGCGTCGCGACCTCACCGGTAGCCTGCCCGCGCCACAATGGCCGGCGGACATCCAGCTGGATCATTACCACGAAGCCATGGCTCCGGCGATTCACGCGGTATTGAGCCTGGCCCAGGAACAAGGCGGCGGACGTGTCGGTTCCCTTGAACATTGGCGTCAGCAGTTCGTTACCGATGCCGAGTTCGATCCAAAACTGTGCCTGGTGGCGAGTAACGCCAGCGGCATCCTGGGTGTGTCCCAATGCTGGACCAGCGCCTACATCAAGAACCTGGCCATTCACCCCTGTGCCCAGGGCATGGGGTTGGGCCGGGCGTTATTGCTGCACACCTTCCAGGTGTTCAAGCAACGCGGCGAGGCGTTTGTCGACCTCAAGGTGCTGGAATCCAACCTGCGGGCCCGCCGCCTGTATGAAAATGCCGGCATGGTGTTTGTGCTTCGGGACCTTGCCCCCGAAGACTGAGGACGCTGGCGCATAACTTGCTTTGCACGGAGACAGAACGGTGAACAGAGGCAAAAACCCGCCACCGTTCACGAGTGCCTTCTGACCTTGCCTGGTGACAGATCCTCCATGAATACCCACTTTTCCTGCGTCGGTTGCGGCAAATGCTGCACTGACCACCATGTGCCCCTGACCCTCGAAGAAGCCCGCAGTTGGGCGGCTGACGGCGGCAATGTCATCGTGCTGGTGGAGGGTTTCCTGGGCACGGGCCTTGGCCTGCCCGAGTTGCAGCGTGAGCACGCACAACGCCGTTCCGCCATCGTGCCCAGCGGCAATACCGAAGCGTATGTGGCAATCACCTTTGCCGCCTATAACGCCGGGCGCTGCCGGAATCTTGACGAGGACAACCGTTGCCGCATTTACGAGCGGCGGCCGTTGGTGTGCCGCATCTACCCGATGGAGATCAACCCGCACATCCCGCTGAACCCGGGCGCCAAGGACTGCCCGCCGGAATCCTGGGAGCAGGGGCCGGCGCTGATCGTGGGGGGCGAGTTGATGGACAAGGAACTGGCCGAGCTGATCAGCCGGTCACGCCAGGCTGATCGCGACGATATCCAGGCCAAGGAAGCGGTGTGTGGGTTGCTGGGCATCCATACCACGGCGCTCAAGGGCGATGGATTTACCGCGTACCTGCCGGACATGGGCCTGTTTGCCCAGGCGATCGAATTGGCGACCCAAGAGGCGGTGCCGGCCAATGAGTGGGTGTTTCATGTGTCCGGGATGGACATTGCCGAGCAGTTGCTGGATGCCGGCGCCCGGATTGCCACCGAGGTGCCGGCCAACTATGCGTTCATTTCGTTACGGGCGGCTTGAGTGAATGTAAACCTGTGGCGAGGGGGACAAGCCCCCTCGCCCCAAAACAGCTCATGCCGCTACTGCCGCCGCTTACTCCAGAACTCCTCCGCCAGCCGCCGCAAGTCATCCGCCAGCCCCGCCACATCCCCTGAGCTGAGCTGGCTCTGCTGACCCGCGTTGACCGTCACTTCCCCGGCATTGCGAATGCCGATGATGTTGCGGTTGATGTCCTCGCTGACCGCGCTTTGCTCTTCCACCGCCGCCGCAATCTGCTGGCTCATGGCGGTAATCTGGGTCACCCGCTGGCTGATCCCGTCCAACGCGGCGGCAGCGCGTTGGGCCTGGTCGACGCTGGCCTCGACATGCTGGCTGCTTTGCGCCATGGCCTGCACCGCATCCCGGGCGCCGCCTTGCAGGGTGCTGATCATGCGCTGGATTTCATTGGTCGACTGCTGCGTACGCTGGGCCAGCCCGCGCACTTCATCAGCTACCACAGCAAACCCGCGTCCCTGTTCTCCGGCGCGTGCGGCTTCAATGGCGGCATTGAGCGCCAGGAGGTTGGTCTGCTCGGCAATCGCCCGAATCACTTCCAGCACCCCGGAAATATCGCCGCTGTGGCTTTCAAGTTGATGGATCACGTCGGTGGCGCGCGCCAGCTCCTGGGACAACCGCAGCACCGCGTCGCGGCTTTCATCCACCCGTTGATGACCTTCCCGGGTCTCGCTGCCGGCCTGGTCAGCGGCCTTGGAGGCTTGCAGCGCATGCTCGGCAACTTGCGCCACGCTGGCGGCCATTTGATTGATCGCGGCGGCGACCTGATCTGTCTGGGACTGTTGGCCGAGACTGCTGGTGTGGCTGCTGTCCAGTTGTTGCACCAGCGCGGCGGCGTGCCCGGACAGGCGTTGCGAGGCATCGCCAATCCGGCCCACCACCGCGCCCACTTGGGCTTCCAGCATCTGCATGGCGAACTCGATGCGCCCGAACTCATCCCCGCGTCCGGTGTAGATCGCCTGGCTCAGCGGGTTGTCGGCAATCAACCGGGCTCGCTGGTTCAACTGTGCGAGGGGCCGCAACAAACCATGCACGCCCATCACCCCTATGGCACAGGTCGCGGTGACCGCCAGCAGTTGCCAGGTCAGCGGATAAGTGGCCAGTCCAAGGCCCAAGGCCCAAGTTGCGGCGCAGGCCCCCAAGACCCAGGCCGACAGCTTGAGGGTCATGCCCACCACGGGCCGTGCTCGCCGAGTACCGGCACGCAGCCGGGCATAGGCCCGCTCGGCCAGTTGCACCCGCCGCGCATCGGGCTTGGTGCGCACCGACTGATACTCCACCGTCACACCGTCCCGGGTGACCGGCGTGGCGTAGGCACTGACCCAGTAGTGATCGCCGTTCTTGCAGCGGTTTTTCACCATGCCCATCCACGAGCGGCCGCTCTTCAACACCTGCCACATGTGCGCAAAGGCAGCGGGTGGCATGTCCGGGTGGCGCAGCAGGTTGTGCGGCGTACCTAACAACTCCTCGCGGGTGTAGCCGCTGATATCGATGAAGTCCTGGTTGGCGTAGGTAATTGTGCTAGTCAGGTCGGTGGTCGAGAGGATATTGGCGTCGGGGGCAAAGTCCACATTTCGACCGGTGACCGGCAAATTGATCTTCATGGAAACGCGCGCTCGTGATTGTTGGAGGAGTCGGCAGGGCGTCGACTCTAAGCGCACGGGTTGGCCAAATACTGATCCAGCTCATGTTCGGTGCAATTAATTGGCCATTACGGCCTGGCGGGCGGTGCATCAAGCCGGTAGGGCTCGATGATGCGCTGGTACTCGCCGCTTTGCTTCAGTTGCTCAAGGGCGCAATTGAGGGTGCTGCGCAATGCCGTATCGGGCTTGCGCAACGCAATCCCTACGCCGTTACCCAACAGTTCGGCAGAGAGGGCGGGGCCGAGGAAGTCGAAATTCTGGCCCTCGGGGGTGTCGAGCAGCGCCTCACGGATTTCCACCATGCCTTGCAAGGTGGCATCGATGTCCCCCGCCAACAGGCTGCGGATCAGTTCGTCGTTGCGCCAGAAACCCTTGATGATGACGCCTTTTGGCGCCCACTTCGACAGGGCAAAGGCTTCGCGGTTGCTGCCCACCAGCACCCCTACGCGCTTGCCCTTCAACGACTGTGGCGTTGGCTTCAAACCTGACTTCCTGCGGGCCACCAGACGCGTGGTGATCGGATAAAGGTCATCGGTGAAACTTACCCGCTGGTGCCGCCTCGACGTCGGGGCCATGCCCATGATTGCGTCGAATTGCCTGGCTTCAAGGGCAGGGTAATTTTCCACCAGGATCTGGTCGACCCAGGTACATCGCACATTGAGCTGTATGCACAGGGCGTTGCCCAATTCGATGTTCAGCCCCACCAGTTGGCCTTGTTGATTGCGGCTTTGGAAAGGAGGGAATTGTGCAGCGACGGCGAAACGAATTTCGCGCCGTGGTTGATCACTGGCCGCAGTCGAGGAGAAAACGCTGACCATCAGCGACAACAGCACGACACAGGTGCGTATAGGAACCACGGGGACGTCCTTTTCCGGAAAACCAGCTTTACCACGCCTGGCCCCGAGCGAAAGCGTCGGGGCAGGTGGGTGTCGTGCAAGCTTTCAAGAATTGGCCGCAGGCCTACAAGGCGAAACGTCAGTAACTGTTGTAGGCATAAATCGTCATTGCGAAGGATTTATTACCGGTCAGCGCTTGCCCATCGAGCGACGGGTGCCGGGTGGTGCCATGCCCGGACTCTTGGTATGGCCGTTCTTCGCGCCATTTTTGTACCACGGCTGGCTGGCGTTTTTCGCACCGGCCAGTTCGCCCGGCTTGAACGGAAACTTGAATGCCGGGATCTCGGCCTTGGTTTCGCCTTCGACGCTGTCAGGATTGGCCTGTTGGTCGATGTCGACCGCTTCAACAGCGGGTTGTGTCGGGGAATTCATGGAAGCTCCGGGGGAGTACTGAAAATGACGCGGGCCCGACTTGCAGGCCACACCGTCGCGCAGTATACCTGCGCGCCTCGGATCTTTAACCACTGCTCGTACGAATGGTCGGACTTTACTGACGGCGCTGTCAGTTAGCAGTCACTTTGCTGACCGGGTTGGCGGGCTATAAAGAACCTTCATTCTTCCGATCCTTTGCCCTGGCGCCTCACCCCATGCACATTCAACGAAAACCTGCCTTGATCGTGGGCGTCCTTGTGGTACTGGCTGTGGTTGCCTGGGTGGTGACCCGCCCGGCCAAGACCAAACTGACTGCGTCGGCAGCGATTCCGGTGCGTGTGATCAGCGTCAAACAGCAGGACATCCCGGGTTTTGTCAGCGGCATCGGTTCGGTGCTGTCGTTGCACAGCGTGGTGATTCGCCCGCAGATCGACGGCATCCTCACCAAATTGCTGGTCAAGGAAGGTCAACTGGTGAAGGCCGGTGACCTGCTGGCGACCATTGATGACCGTTCGATCCGCGCCACCCTGGACCAGGCCAAGGCGCAACTCGGGGAAAGCCAGGCGCAACTGCAAGTCGCGCTGGTCAACCTCAAGCGCTACAAGGAACTGAGCATCGACGACGGCGTGTCCAAGCAGACCTATGACCAGCAACAAGCCCTGGTCAACCAGCTCAAGGCCACGGCCCAAGGCAACCAGGCCGCCATTGATTCGGCCCAGGTGCAGCTTTCCTACACCCAGATTCGCTCTCCGGTCACCGGGCGCGTCGGGATTCGTACGGTGGATGAAGGCAACTTCCTGCGCATGAGCGACACCCAGGGCTTGTTCTCCGTGACCCAGATCGACCCGATTGCCGTCGAGTTCTCCCTGCCGCAACAAATGCTGCCGACCCTGCAACGCCTGATCGCCGCGCAACTGCCCGCTGACGTCAACGCCTACATGGGCGCCGACACCGACGGCCAGACCGGCGACCTGCTGGGCGAAGGTCGCCTGAGCCTGATCGACAACCAGATCAGCGGCACCACCGGCACCATCCGCGCCAAGGCCGAGTTCAGCAACGGCGCGCAAAAACTCTGGCCGGGGCAACTGGTGACAATCCGCATCCAGACCGCCCTGCACAAGAACGCCCTGGTTGTGCCACCCACTGTGGTACAGCGCGGCCTGGATTCGCACTTCGTGTACCGGGTCAACGGTGACAAGGTCGACATCGTGCCGGTGCAGGTGCTGTACCAGAACAGCGACATGAACATCCTCCAGGGTGTGCAGGCCGGCGACGTGCTGGTCAGCGACGGCCAGTCACGGCTCAAGGCAGGCGCTCAGGTCGACGTACTCAAGGAGCCGCCGCAGGTGATCCAGACCGTTGATGCCAAGGTGCAGCCATGAGCGGCAGTCGTTCGCCGTCGGCCTGGTGTGTTGACCATCCGGTCGCCACCTTGCTGCTGACCTTCGCCCTGGTACTGCTCGGGATGATTGCCTTCCCACGGCTGGCCATCGCCCCACTGCCGGAAGCCGAGTTTCCGACGATTCAGGTCAGCGCCACGCTGCCCGGCGCCAGCCCGGACACCATGGCGTCCTCCGTGGCCACACCGCTGGAGGTGCAATTCAGCGCCATCCCCGGCATGACCCAGATGACCTCCAGCAGTGCCTTGGGCTCCAGCCTCCTGACCCTGCAGTTCACCCTCACCAAGAGCATCGATACCGCCGCGCAAGAAGTGCAGGCGGCGATCAACACCGCGTCCGGCAAACTGCCCAGCGACATGCCGAGCCTGCCGACCTGGAAAAAGGTCAACCCGGCGGACAGCCCGGTGCTGATCCTCAGCGTCAGCTCCGACAGCATGCCCAGCACCGAGCTGAGCGACTACGTGGAAACCCTGCTGGCCCGTCAGATCAGTCAGATCGACGGCGTCGGCCAGATCAACATCACCGGCCAGCAACGCCCGGCCATCCGGGTGCAGGCGTCGGCCGATAAACTCGCGGCCATCGGCCTGACCCTGGCAGACGTGCGCCTGGCGATCCAGCAATCCAGCCTGAACCTGGCCAAGGGCGCGATCTACGGCGAGAACAGCGTGTCGACCCTGTCGACCAACGACCAGTTGTTCCACCCCGAGGATTACGCCCAACTGATCGTGTCCTACAAGGATGGTGCACCGGTACAACTGCGGGATATCGCCAAAGTCGTCAACGGTTCGGAAAACGCCTACGTGCAGGCCTGGTCGGGCGACACGCCCGGGGTCAACCTGGTGATCTCCCGCCAGCCCGGTGCGAACATCGTCGAGACCGTGGACCGCATTCAAGCCGAGCTGCCACGCCTGCAAGCCATGTTGCCGGCCTCGGTGCAGGTCAGCGTATTGACCGACCGTACCAAGACCATCCGCGCGTCCCTGCATGAAGTGGAAGTGACCCTGCTGATCGCGATCCTGTTGGTGGTGGCAGTGATGGCGCTGTTCCTGCGCCAGTTGTCCGCCACCTTGATCGTGTCCAGCGTGCTCGGGGTGTCGCTGGTCGCCAGTTTTGCGCTGATGTACCTGATGGGCTTCAGCCTGAACAACCTGACCCTGGTGGCGATCGTGATCGCCGTGGGGTTTGTGGTGGACGATGCCATCGTGGTGGTGGAGAACATTCACCGCCACTTGGAAGCCGGCCTCGACAAGCGCGAGGCCGCGATCAAGGGCGCGGGTGAAATCGGCTTTACCGTGGTGTCCATCAGCTTCTCGCTGGTGGCAGCGTTTATTCCGCTGCTGTTCATGGGCGGTGTGGTCGGGCGGTTGTTCAAAGAGTTTGCGCTGACAGCCACCTCGACCATCCTGATTTCGGTGGTGGTTTCACTGACACTGGCGCCCACCCTGGCTGCGCTGTTCATGCGCGCCCCGACCCATCACGCCCACGACAAACCCGGCTTCAGCGAACGCCTCCTCGCCGGCTATGCGCGCAATCTGCGCCGCGCCCTGGCCCACCAACGCACCATGGCCGCGATCTTTATCGTGACCCTGGCCCTGGCGGTGGTCGGCTATGTGTTTATCCCCAAGGGTTTCTTCCCGGTACAAGACACCGGCTTCGTCCTCGGCACCAGCGAAGCGGCGGCCGACGTATCCTTCCCGGACATGGTCGCCAAGCACAAGGCGATCGCCGAGATCGTCAAGGATGACCCGGCGGTGGAAGCGTTTTCCCATTCGGTGGGCGTGACCGGCAGCAACCAGACCATCGCCAACGGACGGTTCTGGATCGCCTTGAAAGATCGCGGGGACCGTGACGTGTCGGCCAGCCAGTTTATCGACCGGATCCGGCCGAAACTGGCGAAAGTGCCGGGCATCGTCCTGTACCTGCGTGCCGGCCAGGACATCAACTTAAGCTCCGGCCCCAGCCGCGCCCAGTACCAGTACGTGCTCAAGAGCAATGACGGCCCGACCCTGAATACCTGGACCCAGCGCCTCACCGAAAAACTGCGGGCCAACCCGGCGTTCCGCGACCTGTCCAACGACCTGCAGTTGGGTGGCAGCATTACCCATATCAGCATCGACCGTCAGGCCGCCGCGCGTTTTGGCCTCACCGCCACCGATGTGGACCAGGCGCTGTACGACGCCTTCGGCCAGCGCCAGATCAACGAGTTCCAGACCGAGATCAACCAGTACCAAGTGGTGCTGGAGCTGGACACCCAGCAACGTGGCAAGGCCGAAAGCCTGAACTACTTCTACCTGCGCTCGCCGCTGACCAACGAGATGGTGCCGCTGTCGGCGGTGGCCAAGGTCGACCCGCCTACCATAGGGCCCTTGTCCATCAGCCATGATGGCATGTTCCCGGCGGCCAACCTGTCGTTCAACCTGGCGCCGGGCGTCGCGTTGGGGGATGCGGTGATCATGCTCAACCAGGCCAAGAACGAAATCGGCATGCCGACTACCATCATCGGCAACTTCCAAGGCGCGGCCCAGGCGTTCCAGAGTTCGTTGGCCAGCCAGCCCTGGCTGATCCTCGCGGCACTGGTGGCGGTCTACATTATCCTGGGTGTGCTGTACGAGAGCTTCGTGCACCCGCTGACGATCATCTCCACCTTGCCGTCGGCGGGGTTGGGGGCGCTGATCATGCTGTCACTGATGGGCCAGGACTTTTCGATCATGGCCCTGATCGGGCTGGTGCTGCTGATCGGTATTGTGAAGAAGAACGGTATCCTGATGATCGACTTCGCTCTGGACGCCCAACGCGTACGCGGCTTGCCGCCTGAAGAAGCGATTTATGAAGCCTGTGTCACGCGGTTCCGGCCGATCATCATGACCACCCTGGCCGCGCTGCTGGGTGCGGTGCCGCTGATGCTCGGCTCCGGCCCCGGCGCGGAAATGCGCCAGCCGCTGGGTATCGCGGTGGTGGGCGGGTTGCTGGTGAGCCAGGCGCTGACGCTGTTCACCACACCGGTCATATACTTGTACCTCGAGAAGTTTTTTCACAGACCCAAACCGGCTCCCCAGCTGGCAACCACACACTGAGGCTGAGGCCCCGTCCTGGAACAAAAGGCTCATGCGTGTACTGATTGTTGAAGACGAAGAAAAAACCGCCGACTACCTGCACCGCGGCCTGACGGAGCAAGGCTATACCGTCGACGTCGCCCGTGAAGGTGTCGAAGGTCTGCACCTGGCCCTGGAGAACGATTACGCGGTGATCGTGCTCGACGTGATGCTGCCCGGCCTGGATGGCTTTGGCGTGTTGCGCGCGCTGCGGGCGCGCAAGCAGACGCCGGTGATCATGCTCACCGCTCGCGAGCGCGTGGAAGACCGCATTCGCGGCCTGCGTGAAGGGGCGGACGATTACCTCGGCAAGCCATTCTCGTTCCTCGAGTTGGTGGCGCGCCTGCAAGCCCTGACCCGTCGCAGCGGCGGGCATGAGCCGGTGCAGGTGACCATCGCCGACCTGTGGATCGACCTGATCAGCCGCAAGGCCAGTCGCAACGGCGTTCGCCTGGACCTGACCGCCAAGGAGTTCTCGCTGCTCAGCGTATTGGCGCGGCGCCAGGGTGAAATCCTGTCCAAGACCTCGATTGCGGAAATGGTCTGGGACATCAATTTCGACAGCGACGCCAACGTGGTGGAAGTGGCGATCAAGCGCCTGCGGGCCAAGCTCGACGGGCCGTTCGAACAGAAACTGCTGCACACCATCCGCGGCATGGGTTATGTGCTGGAGAGCCGCAGTGTCGGCTAACTCCATCGCCCTGCGCCTGAGTGGCATGTTCACGTTGGTGGCGCTGCTGATCTTTCTGTTGATCGGCGGCGCGCTGTATCAGCAGGTGGACAAAGGCCTGGGTTTGTTGCCCGGGGCCGAGCTGGATGCGCGTTACAGCGTGCTGGAGTCTTCGGTGAACCGCTTTGGTACGCCGGATCACTGGGCGAAGATCACCGCCAAGCTCAAGCTGTTGGGGGAGGAAGACAAGCGCATCCGCTTCTGGGTGGTGAGCAGCGATCCGACCTACGAATACGGCAACCCGGACGCGCAGATTCGCGCCTTCGCCGAAGGCCCGACCGGCAAGCGCGATTTGCACCTGCCGGGCCATCATCATCCGTTCAAAGTGCTGGTCAGCCAGTTCCCGGCCAAGGACCAGCGTCCGCCGTTGCGCTTCATGATTGCTGTCGACACCGAGAACTTCCGCGCCACCCAGCATCAACTGCTGATGGCGCTGATCGGCCTGGCGTTTGTTGGCGTGGTGTTGGCGTCGCTGCTGGGGTTCTGGGTCGCACGTATCGGCCTCAAGCCGCTGATCAAACTGTCGGATGAGGCGCAGAAACTCGCGCCGCCGAAACTCTCCGGGCGCCTGCAATTGTCGCCGTTGCCGCCGGAGCTGAAGCAGTTCGTCAATTCCTTCAACTCGACCCTCGACCGGGTGGAGCAAGCCTATTCGCGCCTGGAGTCATTCAACGCCGACGTGGCCCATGAACTGCGCTCACCGCTGACCAACCTGATTGGCCAGACCCAGGTGGCGCTGACCCGTGGGCGTTCGGCCGAGCATTATTTCGAGGTGCTCCAATCGAACCTCGAAGAGCTGGAACGGCTGCGCTCGATCATCAATGACATGCTGTTCCTGGCCAGCGCAGACCAGGGCAGCAAGGCCACCAAGCTGATCAGCAGTTCGCTGGCGGATGAAGTGGCGACCACCCTGGACTACCTGGACTTCATCCTCGAAGACGCCCAGGTGCAGGTACGCGTGAGCGGCGATGCCCAGGTGCAGATCGAGAAGGCGCACTTGCGCCGGGCGTTGATCAATCTGTTGAGCAATGCGGTTCAGCATACGGCGCCTGGCCAGGTGATCGAGGTAAAGATCGAAGTATTGGAAGATCACGTGGCGATCGGGGTGACCAACCCCGGCGATGAGATTGCCAGCGAGCATTTGCCCCGGTTGTTCGAACGGTTCTATCGGGTGGACGCGTCCCGCAGCAATAGCGGGGCGAATCACGGCTTGGGGTTGGCGATCGTCAAGGCGATCGCGCTGATGCACGGCGGGGATGTGTTTGTGCGCAGCGAGGGCGGCGGCAACACCTTTGGCATTACGCTGCCGGTGTAGCGGCTGACCCCCTCAGTTACTCAGTCGTACGCCGCCCAAACTGCCACTGAGCTCATAGGCCGCCAGTTCCGCCTGATGGGCGGCCATGATTTCCGGCAGGGAGCTGCGCAGGTATTCCACCCACGTCTTGATCTTCGCATCCAGGTATTGGCGCGACGGGTAGATGGCGTACAGATTGAGTTCCTGGGAACGGTAGTTGGGCATTACCCGCACCAGGGTGCCGTTGCGCAGGCCTTCAATCGCCGCATACACCGGCAACAGGCCAACGCCCATGCCGCTAGTGATGGCGGTCTTCATCGCATCCGCGGAGTTCACCAGGAACGGTGAGCTGTTGATCGCCACGCTCTCCTGGCCCTCGGGCCCGTTGAACGACCATTTATCCAGCTGAATCACCGGGCTGACCAGGCGCAGGCACGCGTGGTTGAGCAGGTCACTCGGCCGTTGCGCGCAGCCATTGGCCTTGACGTAAGCCGGCGAGGCACAGGCGATGCTGTAAGTTATCCCCAGGCGCTGCGAGACAAACCCCGAATCCGGCAGTTCGCTGGCGAGCACGATGGACACGTCGTAGCCCTCGTCCAGCAGGTCGGGCACGCGGTTGGCCATGGTCAGGTCAAAGGTCACGTCCGGGTGGGTGCGGCGGTAGCGGGCAATCGCATCGATCACGAAGTGCTGGCCGATGCCGGTCATGGTGTGCACTTTCAACTGCCCGGCGGGGCGTGCGTGAGCGTCGCTGGCTTCGGCCTCGGCTTCCTCGACGTACGCCAGGATCTGCTCGCAACGCAGCAAATAGCGCTTGCCGGCCTCGGTCAAGGCGATGCGGCGGGTGGTGCGGTTGAGCAAACGGGTTTGCAGATGGGCCTCAAGGTTGGAGACCGCGCGCGAGACGTTGGCCGTGGTGGTATCCAGTTGCACGGCGGCGGCGGTGAAGCTGCCGGCTTCGGCCACACAACTGAAGGCGCGCATGTTTTGCAAGGTGTCCATTAAGGTGCTCTCAGGGGAGATGGCAAATTGTGACACGAAGTTGCAGGATCCAGTGATCCCTACGAACGGATTATCGCCTGAACGGTAACAAAGATTCACAAGAATCCCACCTTATCGCCATCCGGCCCGCCCCTTAGAATTGCGCCACCTTCCCCGCAACACCCTCTCAGGAATTCGCAGCAGTGCCGCGTCGCATCAGCAGAGAGCTGAAGACTCTCAGTGTTTGGGCCTTATCGTTAGCAATCAGCGGCTGCATCGGAACCGGAGGAATTGCCCCTCAAGGCCAGTCACTCGTCGCCAATACATTGGCCACCGACGAAGCGATCAAAACCGCCGCCCAGGACGCCCACTGGCCCACCGCGCAATGGTGGCAAGCCTACGGCGACCCGCAACTCAACCACTGGATCGACCTCGCCGTGCAAGGCAGCCCGAGCATGGCCATGGCCGCTGCTCGTGTGCGTGAAGCCCTGGCCATGGCCGGGATCGCCGAGTCGGCCGAGTCGTTGCAGGTCAATGGCGACGCCACGCTCAAGCGCCACAATTGGCCGAGCGACCAGTTCTACGGCCCGGGCGCGCTGGACAATTCCACCACCTGGGACAACAACGCGTCCTTGGGCTTGAGCTATGCCCTCGACCTCTGGGGCCGCGAAAGCAATGCCACCGAGCGTGCCGTGGACATGGCCCACATGAGCGCCGCCGAAGCGCGCCAGGCCCAGCTCGAATTGCAGAACAACGTGGTGCGCGCCTATATCCAACTGTCGTTGCATTTCGCCCAGCGCGATATCGTGGCCGCCACCCTGGCCCAGCAACAACAGATCCTCGACCTGGCGCAAAAGCGCTTGAATGGCGGGATCGGCACCCACTTCGAAGTCAGCCAGGCCGAGACGCCGCTGCCGGAAACCCACCGGCAACTGGACGCTTTGGATGAAGCCATCGCCCTGAGCCGCAACCAGCTGGCTGCGCTGGCGGGCAAAGGGCCGGGGGAGGGCGCGCAGTTGCAGCGGCCCACCTTGTCCCTCGGTGCACCGTTGAAGCTACCGTCGACCTTGCCCGCCGAACTGCTCGGCCAGCGCCCGGACGTGGTCGCCAGTCGCTGGCAAGTGGCGGCCCAGGCCCGTGGCATTGACGTGGCCCACGCCGGTTTCTACCCCAACGTCGACTTGGTGGGCAGCCTCGGCTACGTCGCCACCGGCGGCGGGATGCTCAGTTTCCTCACGGGTAAAAAGCTCAACTACACCGCGGGCCCTGCCATCAGCCTGCCGATCTTCGATGGCGGCCGCCTGCGCTCGCAGTTGGGTGAAGCCAGCGCCGGCTATGACATCGCCGTCGCGCATTACAACCAGACCCTGGTCAATGCGCTCAAGGGCATCAGCGACCAGTTGATCCGCCGCGAGTCGATGGACAAGCAGCAAGCCTTCGCCGTCGAATCCGTGGCCTCGGCGCAGAAAACCTATGACATCGCGATGATCGCCTACCAGCGCGGCCTCACCGACTACCTCAATGTGCTGAATGCCCAAAGCCTGTTGTTCCGCCAGCAGCAGGTGCAGCAGCAGGTTCAGGCCGCACGCCTGAGTGCCCACGCCGAACTGGTGACCGCATTGGGCGGTGGCCTCGGCGCCGGCAGCGACGTGCCGCAAGACAGCAAGACGCTTCCGAGCAAGACCCCGGCGACCCTCGCCGTGTTTGATCACTGAGTAGGATGCAATGACTCCCTTGCCTGCACCGCTGCGCTGGTTGCACTCACTTGAATGGCGCCGTGGTTTCTTCGATTGGGCACGCAGTGACGGCGTGACCTGGGTCTATATCTTCAAGGTGCTGATCGCGGCGTTCCTGACGCTGTGGTTGGCAATGCGCCTGGAACTGCCGCAGCCGCGCACCGCAATGATCACGGTATTTATCGTGATGCAGCCGCAAAGCGGCCAAGTGTTCGCCAAGAGTTTCTACCGCTTCCTTGGCACCCTGGCGGGCTCGGCGGTGATGGTGTTCCTGGTCGCGTTGTTTGCGCAGAACACTGAACTGTTCCTCGGTTCGCTGGCGATCTGGGTCGGCATCTGCACTGCTGGCGCGACCCGCAATCGCAACTTTCGCGCCTACGGTTTTGTGCTGGCAGGCTACACCGCGGCGATGGTTGGCTTGCCGGCCCTGGCCCATCCCGATGGCGCCTTCATGGCGGCCGTGTGGCGGGTCCTGGAGATCTCGTTGGGGATTGTCTGCTCCACGTTGGTCAGCGCCGCGATCCTGCCGCAAACCGCCAGCGCCGCGATGCGCAACGCTCTGTACCAACGTTTCGGTGTGTTTGCGCTGTTCGTCACCGACGGTCTGCGCGGTCGCAGCGAGCGTGAAGGGTTTGAACGCAGCAACGTACGCTTTATCGCCGAAGCCGTGGGCCTGGAAGGGCTGCGCAGCATCACGGTGTTCGAAGACCCGCACATGCGTCGGCGCAATGGTCGGCTGACGCGCTTGAACAGCGAGTTCATGAGCATCACTACTCGCTTCAATGCCTTGCACCAATTGCTCGAACGCCTGCGCAGCCAAGAGGCCGATCACGTGGTGGCCGCCATCAAACCCGGCCTGCAAGACCTCGCGGAATTGCTCGACGGTTTTTCCGGCCGTGCCCTCACCAGCCCCGACGCGGCGCGCCTGGCCAATCAGTTGAATACCTATAAGGAAGGCCTGCCCGCCAAGGTACGCAGCCTGCGCACGAGCTTCCAGGAAAGTCAGCCCAGCGACGCCGAGCAGCTGGATTTTCACACCGCCTACGAACTGCTGTACCGCTTCGTCGACGACTTGCACAACTACGCCCAGACTCACGCTTCCCTGGCCGACCACAGCCACGAACGCGAACACTGGGACGAGCCCTACACCCCGAAAACCAACTGGCTGGCCTGCGCTGCTTCCGGGATTCGCGCCTCGTTTATCCTGATCGTCCTCGGCAGTTACTGGGTGGCCACGGCCTGGCCCAGCGGCGCCACCATGACCCTGATCGCCGCCGCGACGGTGGGCCTGTCCGCCGCCACGCCCAACCCCAAGCGCATGGCGTTTCAAATGGCCTGCGGCACCTTGATCGGGGCGCTGGTGGGCTTTGTTGAAATGTTCTTCGTGTTCCCCTGGATCGATGGTTTCCCGCTGCTGTGCGTAATGCTCGCCCCGGTGATCATCTTCGGTTCGTTCCTGGCTTCGCGCCCGCAGTACGCCGGCGTTGGCGTGGGGTTGCTGATTTTCTTCAGCACCGGCTCGGTGCCGGACAACCTCACGATCTATAACCCGTACACCTTCATCAACGACTACATCGCCATGGTCATCGGCATGCTGGTGTGTGCGGCGGCGGGCGCGATCATCCTGCCGCCCAACAGTCGCTGGTTGTGGCGCCGGCTGGAGCAGGACCTGCGCGAGCAAGTGGTGTTCGCCATCAGCGGCAAGCTCAAGGGCCTGGCCTCGGGTTTCGAAAGCCGCACCCGTGACCTGCTGCACCAGGCCTATGGTTTCGCCGCCGGGCAACCCCAGGTGCAACGCAACCTGCTGCGCTGGATGTTCGTGGTGCTGGAAGTCGGCCACGCGATTATCGAGTTGCGCAAGGAACAGGCGATCTTGCCGGTGCACCCGGCGTATGCCGAATCCCAGCCGTGGCGCCAGGCGATCCGGGTGATGGGCCGCTCGTTGGTGCGGCTGTTCCTGCAACCCAGCGCCAGCAACCTGGAGCGCAGCCTGATCGCCGTGGACCATGCCATCAGCCGGGTGCAGGCCACCGACGAACCCTTCGCCCCGCACTTCGACACCTCGGCCCTACGCCGAGTGAAAAGCTACCTGCACTTTATCCGCACCTCATTGCTGGACCCGCAATCACCCCTGGCTGCCCTCAAGTCCGAAGGACCCGCCCATGCCTCGTGAAATCGCCTTCCACGGCGTCTACATGCCCACCATGACCCTGATGTTTTTGATCGCGGCGGGCCTGGCCTGGGCCCTCGACCGATTCCTGGCCGGCTTTGACCTGTACCGTTTTTTCTGGCACCCGGCGCTGCTGCGCCTGAGCCTGTTCGCTTGCTTGTTCAGCGCCCTGGCGCTGACCGTCTACCGTTGAGAATGCCCCGATGAAAAAGTTTTTCAGCCTGTTCGCGACCTTGCTGGTACTGGCCCTGGCGATCTGGATGGGTCGTACGCTTTGGGTGCAGTACATGGAAACCCCCTGGACCCGCGATGGGCGCGTGCGCGCCGACATCATCAACGTTGCCGCCGATGTCACCGGCGAGGTAGTCAATGTCCCGGTGCGTGACAACCAACTGGTGAAAAAGGGCGACCTGCTGATGCAGATCGACCCCGAGCACTACCAGATCGCCGTCAAGCAGGCGCAATCCCTGGTGGCTTCACGCAAGGCCACCTGGGAGATGCGCAAGGTCAACGCCCACCGCCGCGCCGACCTCGATGCCCTGGTGATCTCCAAGGAGAACCGCGACGACGCCAGCAACATCGCCGACTCGGCCCTGGCGGATTACCAGCACGCATTGGCGCAACTGGAAGCGGCCGAGCTGAACCTCAAGCGCACCCAGGTTGTGGCGGCGGTGGATGGCTACGTCACCAACCTCAACGTGCACCGTGGCGACTACGCGCGTATTGGCGAGGCGAAGATGGCGGTGGTGGATATGAACTCGTTCTGGGTGTACGGCTTCTTCGAAGAAACCAAGCTGCCCCACGTCAAAGTCGGGGATAAAGCCGACATGCAGTTGATGAGCGGCGAAACCCTCAAGGGCCACGTGGAAAGCATCTCGCGCGGGATCTATGACCGGGACAATCCGGAGAGCCGCGAGCTGATCGCCGATGTGAACCCGACCTTCAACTGGGTGCGCCTGGCCCAGCGGGTGCCGGTGCGGATTCACATCGATGAAGTGCCGGAGGGTGTGCTGTTGGCGGCGGGGATCACCTGCACCGTGATCGTCAACCAAACACAGAACTGAATGTGGGAGCGGGCTTGCTCGCGAAAGCGGTGGATCAGGCACTCTATTCAGTGGCTGACACTCCGTATTCGCGAGCAAGCCCGCTCCCACATTTTGACTGTGTCAGGCCTGTAGAAAAGTCTCATGCAAGTGGCGCCACAGCAGGGCGCCGCTGGCCTGCTTTTCAAACACCACGGTCGATCGCCGATCGGTTTGGGCGCCGCTGTCATCCACCTGCTGCTCGCGATAACTCACCGTCGCGCCACGGGCATGTCGATCAATCCCGGCAAACTCGCTGAGGCTGATCTTGAACCCGGGGCGCTTGCCGCCGGCCTGGCTGAACAGCTGGTTGAGCAGCGCAAAATCCAGTTGTTTGCCAGCCGGAGTGATCATGGAAAAGTCCGGCGAGAAACGGCCGAGCAAAATCTGCAGCGTTCCCTCCGGTGCTGTCCCGGCAAACCATTGCTCGATCTCGACATGGGCCTGGATCACTTCATCAAAAAAATCGCGGTAATCAATCATCGTGTGGGCTCGTTGGCAGGGTGAAGCAGTGTCCGTACCTTGGACGCATCCAGGCACAGTACGGCAAATAATGGAAACAGGGTCAACGCTGCGGCAATCGCGAAGGTCGCGGTGAAGGAGCCCAGCGCAGCCAGCACCGCACTGAGCACTGCGGCGCCGAGGCAAAAACTCAGTTGCCGATTGATGTTCCATAAGGCGCTGGCATGCCCCATGCGCTCGGCCGGAATGTCGAGAAAGGCCAGGGTTTGCGCAGTGCTGCTGCACAGGCTGCCGCCCAGGCCCATCAGGAGGTAGGCGAGCACGATGACTGTCGGGTGTGGCTCGATCAGCAACAGGATGCCGATGGATTGCAGCAGCATGCCCGCCAACAGCAACGGCCGAGGCCCGCAGCGATTGAACAGTTTTTTGCTCAAGACAATCGCCAACCCTGAGGCCAGCGCCCACGGCAGCATAAACGCGCCGATGTGGCTGGCAGTAAACCCGAGGCCGTGCAGATAAAGAATCGCCACCAGGCTGGTGCCGATAAACACGCCCGGAATGAACAGGTAGACCAGCATCGCGACCCGCAGCATCGGGCGCCGAACCTGACGCACTATTTTGCCGAGTTCCAGCGCCGGGCGCGACGACGCGAGCGTGTCCGCCTCCAGCCAGCACAAGGTCAACGCCAGGGTGATCAGCGCCAGGGGCAGGTTGGCGAAAAAGATCCAGCGCCACGACACACTGTCCACCACCAAGCCACCCAACGCCGGCGACAGCGCCGGTATCAGCAGCGCCACCAGCATGACTTTGGCCGTCAGTTGGCTGCGTTCTGCCGGCGCAAAATGCCGATAGGCCAAGGCTTGGCCCACCGGGATCAACAAACCACCGCCCAGGCCTTGCAGCAGCCGCCAGCCGATCAGCGCTTCAATCGATGCGGCCTGGCCCACCAACACCGAGGCCACGCCGAATAGCAACAGGCTGAGGGCAATCAACCGACGTTCGCCCAACAGCGCCGCAAGCCACACGCTCAGGGGAATCACCACGGTCAGGCCGAGCATATAGGCGTTGCCGATCCACGCCAGTTGCGTGACCGAAGCGTGCAACTCCCGGGCTATATCCGGGTAGGCGATGGTGGCGACAAACATGTTCACCAGGTCGAGGGCGAAGCCCAGTAGAAAGATCCAGGTGACTTTCGAGCGGTAGGTCATTGCGCGCTTCCTGCAGTGGATGGCGGCAGGGTAGGCGGGTGCGGGCACTTGGGAAACAGCGGTTTGACTGTTAGTTTGTCAAAAATATTTTGACAAAGGAGTGCGCGCTTAATGGTCAGCCTGGATCGATTCGACACCTTCAAAGCCGTGGTCGAGGCCGGTTCGTTGACCGCGGCCGCTGATTTTCTCGGGCAGACGCGAGCAGTGGTGAGCTTCAACCTCAAGCGCCTGGAGGCCGAACTGGGTGTCACCCTGCTGACCCGCAGTACTCGGCAACTGGCACTGACCGATGCGGGTGAGCGCTTTTACCTGCGCTGCACGCGGATGCTGGAGGAGGCGCGCCTGGCGGTTGAGGAAGCCCGTTCGGAACACAGCCAGCTCAAAGGCACGTTGCGCATCACCACCACCGTCGAATACGGATTAGCTGTGGTGGTGCCGGCGCTGGAAACTTTTCGCGGCCTGCACCCGGAATTGAACATCCAGTTATCCACATCCTCCAGCCACGCTGACCTGATCTCGGAACGGTTTGATGTGGCTATTCGATTGGGGCGGATGCTCGACTCCAATCATCGGGCGGTGCAGCTGTCGAGCTACGAGATTTTTGCCGTGGCCGCGCCGGCGTTTGCCGGGGTCGCCACGCTGGATGAGCTGGAGCAATTGCCCAAGCTGGGTCACGGGCGGCTGACGGAGTTGGCGGTGGTTGATCCGGCTGGCGTCGAGCACCTGTATCGCCCGGGGCCCGGCAAGGCTTCATTGGTTGCGGACAGCGCCGCCATTCTCCAGGCCTTTGCCGTGCGCGGGCATGGCGTGGCGATCCTGCCCCAGTGGCTGGTGCAGGAAGATCTGGATGCCGGGCGTTTGGTGCGTCTGCTGCCGGGTCATCGATTTGCGCCACAGGGGGTGTATGCGCTGTACCCGGATACTCGGCATTTGCCGCTGAAAGTGCGGGCCTTCATTGATTTCATGAAAGGCTGATCAGTCGAGAAACCGTGTGGCGGGGGGCTCTTACAGCTGGCCGCTCAGGCCAAATCGTTTTTTCAAGACAGTCTCCAGCAAACCCTTGGGCAACAGCGCCGCCATCCACGGCAGCGCCCTGCAACCATTGCCTGAACGCAACAGACGCGGCGGTGTTGTCTGTTGCACGGCCTTCAATACATCCGCGGCAAAAACGCGAGCGGGCGTAGGCCGATCCTGGGAGGCCTTGGCCCGGGCGCGGATGTTTTCGCGCAGTGGCCACCAGGGCGACTTTTCATTGATCAACAGCTCGGCCTGGGTGCCGGCGTTTTTTGCAAAACTTGTATCGATGGCCCCCGGCTGCACTTCCATCACCCGCACGCCGAAGGGCGCGAGCTCCATGCGCAACGCATCACTCAAAGCATGCACCGCCGCTTTCGAGGCGCAGTACGCACCGGCAAACGGTGTAACCAACACGCCGGACACGCTGCCGATATTCACCACCAACCCTTTACGGCGACGCAGGGCAGGGAACAGCGCCTGGGTCACCCCAACCACGGAAAATACGTTGGTCTCGAATTGCTGCTGCATCGCCTGGGTGCCGCCGTCGAGCAACGGGCCCATGGCGCCGTAGCCAGCGTTGTTGATCAGTACGTCCAGCTCGCCGATCTGCCCCGCCAGTTGCGCCAGCGCGGCGCTGTCGTTGACGTCGAGTTGCACCGCGTTAAAGCCGGCGCTGCCGAGTGCCGCCACATCCTCGCTGCGCCGGGCGCTGGCCCACACTTCAAAACCGGCTTGCTTGAAGGCGTCCGCCAGGGCACGGCCGATACCACTGGAACAGCCGGTGATGAGCACATTGGGCATGGATCAGTCCTTTGTCGTTATTAGTCAGAGAAGCTGCCTTGCAAATGCTCGGCACGAAATTCCAGGGTTTGCGGGCGGTAGCCGGGGCGCAGCGGCGGCACTGGCAGGCAGTCTTCCCAAGTAGCGCCAGCCTGCAACTCACCGGGGCCGCGATAGCGCGGGGCAGCGTACACGTTGTCCGCCAGGTTGACCGTATCGCCCGGCGCATAAGCGGCGATGCGCCAACGCAGTTCGGTCAGCGGTACGTTGTTGCCGTTGTTCAAGGTGAGCTTGAGCGGGCGGTCCGCCGGGCATTCTTTCGGGGCGTAGACGGTACGCAGTTCCAGACGCGCCAATTGCTGGGCCTCGCGGTTGTCCAGCCACACCACCCATACCGCCACCAGGCCCAGGCCGACGGCGGCCGCGAGGGAAACCGGCAACGCCTTGGCGGGGTAGCGCAGCAGGAGGACCAGCCAAGTAATGATCAGCAGAACACCGATGAACACGATAAAGCCCTCGCTTGCCATGAGCTTTCATCGTAGCTGAGCCCGGAGGCTAAGCCTATTCACTTGCCGAAATGCACTGCTATTTTCCCATCGGAACCCGCTGAGCCTCTTACACCACTGACTGATTTATCACTGGAGTGATATCTCTTTTACAAGGGTAACAATGGACTGGCCCCCTTAATCACAGGGTCCATTTAATGATTGTTAAACCTCATACCCACTATCAGCCTGATCTTCCCCCTTCCTCAGACTCAACCCGCCCTCAACCTTCAGAAAGGCCAGCGCCTCCACTCGGGGATCAGGCACCACTTTCTGGCCACGCCGTCACCGGTACCCCCGTTCTACCGGTCGTTCGGGGTATTCGTCCGGCCGTTGTCGCCGAGTATGTTTTTGGCAGACCCGCTTCTGCCCAACAAGGGTTTCTCACTCAGCACGATGCACTCAACATTAAAATCAACCGGTTGATCAGCCAGCAGCCCACCTACGAACAGTTTGTGCAGGAATATCAGGAGTACGTTGCCACGACGCCTGGCGCCGTGGGGGAAGTCGGGGATCTGTTTGCCAACGCTGTCACTCGGTTCTGGACGTCTGCCCGCCCCACCGAAACAGACCCGAGCCCGCCTCAAGACCAACTGATCAACCTGCACCGGCAAATGCTCTCCACCCAGGCGGCGCTACGGGTGGAGGACGGCACCCTGAGCCTGGCGAGCAAAGCCCTGATCGACAAGGCGTTCCGCTATCCGACCCTGGCGGCCCGGGAAAACGCCTTCCCCAACGGTGCGCGGCCCGGTGTGTATCCGATCACGGTGGATGACAATACGCCGAACGGCGCGTGCTTGGCCGGGGCCTTCATGATCACCACCACCGATGGCTCCGGGCAAACGCAACCGCACTGGCCCAACGGCAACAAAAACTTGCCTGCCAGCCAGGACGATGGACCTGTGGTGCTCTACACCCCAGGTGAGGGCTTTGAAGAATTCGCGACCCCTGCACAATTGCAGGCGGCACTGATGCAACGAATTGACAAAGGAGGCGTTCCCGCAGAACTGCTGTCGCAGAGCTTGCCCTTGTCGGCGGAAAACCTGCGCAAACCGTTACGCGGGGAGGACCTGACGCTGAGTTTCGTCCCGACTTCAGGGGACGTGATTGCTGAAGCGATTCCTCGGCTTCTGGAGCGACAAAAAGCCGAACTGAATGCCCTGACGCACTCAGACACCAGCGACATGAACGGCCCACAAATCTCCCAGGCCCTGAACAACGCCGCCAATTGGTCTTCTCAACTGGACGGCAGCAATGCAATGCTCGCCCGGGGAGAAAGGCTTGAAGAAAAACAACAGCCACCGTGGCTGAAAAACCTGTCGCGCATGAGCGAGGGGCAATACAAAGACCTGGATGCACGCGAGCAGCAATCCCTCCAGACGCTGGTGCCGTTGCTGGAAGAGACCCCTTCACTGCAGGACTTTGCCAGTCAGCAATTAAAGGCTGCACTCAGGAAAAAATACCCAACGGTGAATTTCGACCCGGACAAGATCGTGGTGACCACCACCACGCAATCCAGAATTCATACCGGTCGGTCAGGTGCTTACGTCCCGCGCGATGTCGGCAGGCAGCACAGCTCATTGATTGACCTGGCCCTGAGAAACCCTACGGCATGGCCCGCAGCAGAAAGCCACCAGGATACTGAGGTGAAGTTCGCCGCGAAGCTGACCGATACTTCAGGCAAACCGGTAATCGGGGCAGATGGAAAACCCCTGGTGTTGGGAACCGAGGACCTCAAGGCGCTGGTGAATGAGCTCGATGTGGGCGGCAACTACATCGCGCTACTCAAGGAACGGATGGCACCGGACGCCCAGACGGGAAAGCCGGGAAAACTGCGCGCGGCGTGGAAAGCCAACCTGTCGGATGTCATGCAGAAACAGGCGTTTCTGGGGCAGTTGAACCCGCAGGCTTATCCACAAGGCTCCTCGGGACCTGAATGGGTCCGGGCCGTGCTCGATTTTCCGGACGCCTCCACGCGGCCCCAAGTGGGTGGAAAGACCGTTGTCGCCAACACCGTCAGCCACTACGGTCAGGCGCTTCAGGGTGTGATCGCTATCGGCAACGGGCAGGACGGGCCGCTTGTGCTGTATAGCCCTGATGCGCCTGACGGGATCTCCTTTCGGGAAGTCGCCAATCAGGCGGCCCTCAGTGCGCTTTTCAAAGAACCGGGATGGCGAACCTACGCAATTAGCAAAACGTCGCCGCTCGATCCGGACGGTGTAGGGGCAATCATCGAGGGGAGCATGGTTGAAAACGTAGAGCGGCTGGGACGGATAAATGAGTTGGGCAGCAACGCCTACCTCACACCTATCCAGGGCAATTTCCAGGACACGCTGTACAAACAACTGACGGAAATATTGATCGATAAGGCGGACGTCGGATCTGTCAGCTCAGATGAAGTAGCCAAAGAATCGAGATACAACAAGAGCCTGTTCGGCATCGAGGTCGCCACGATGTTCATGGACTTGCTGCCCATTGTCGGAAAGGGCGTTTCGACCGCGGCCCGGCTGACCAAGGCGGGGCTGCGTGTCATCCGGGCACCGGGACAATCCATCGTCAACCTGCTCAACAAACCCAACCGCCTTGCCATGATCTACGCCCGGTATGGCGACGGCAGCGGCATGGCGGCAGGTAGCAAGGCCAGCCCAATTATGCGCCCGGTCCTGCAGCCACCGCCGATCAGTAGAGTCGTCGCGCCGTTGTTGAATCCAATGGCGGTACGCCAGGCATCGGCGGAGGAGGCCTCAGCCCGCGCATTGCCAGACATCAGTGCCCATTCCGTGGCTGACAGCCTGCTCAGTGGCCGCACGATGAGGGGCGACGGCACCTATCAAGTCGGCGAGCAGTTCTATGTGCGTTACACCGATGGTACCGGCGTCAGTAAACCCTATGAAATCAGCCCGGTGTACAAGGTCGAGGGGGGACCTGTGCGGGTCATTGACGCGCAAACCAAAAAAACCGTGGCATTCCTGCAGCCGGCGGGCGAGGGCGAATGGCGATTGAATCGTATGCCGGGCGGGATCAAGTCAGGAACCCCAGGCTCAAAGAAGGCTAGCCAGCCCCAGGCACAAAAGGCGCTTGGTCGGCCAGGCAGCTCTGCCCCACTCGCTGCAACGAACAAGCCATTGGTCAATCATCCGGATTGGCGGTCGATAGTGGATTCGGGCCTGCACAACGGGCAACCCGTTTATATCCACTACACCAGCAAGGAAGGCGCCGAAGCGATCGCTCGGGGGCACAGCATTAATGATCTGATGCGTGGGGAAACGCGGGCGGGTTCAAAGGGCGGTGTGTACGTTAATCCCCCCGGCCAGCAACTTAATGGCGAAAACGTGGAAAACCTGTTGTTTCTAGGTAACGAACGTTATGTGGGCAGGGGCGATTATATGGTGGTATTCAGCAGCGACCAGGTTCCGCAGGACCTAGGTTCCATCATGTCGGGTAGCCAGTTCGTTGAGTTGAAGATGAACAAGGAAATCAAGCTGACTGAATCGAACTTTCTGTATTTGGGGCCGAATCAGTTTCCCGACTATTTCAGTTGAGCGCGTTTGAAAGCGCTGGGGCAATGATCTAAAAAAGCCCCCGACCCACCGGCTGCGGATAGGGGACGCAGTCGGTGTGACGGGGGCTTCTTGTGCCGCTTTGTTTACTGCGCGATGGTTTTCACCGACACGCCACGCTCGATTGGCGTAGACCGACCGTAGATATCTTCAAAACGCTCGATATCGTCTTCACCCAGGTAGCTGCCGGACTGCACCTCAATGATCTCCAATGGGATCTTGCCCGGGTTGCGCAAGCGGTGCACCGAGGCAATCGGGATGTAGGTGGACTGGTTTTCGGTGAGCAGGAACACGTTCTCGTCACAGGTGACTTCGGCGGTGCCGCTGACCACGATCCAGTGTTCGGCGCGGTGGTGGTGCATCTGCAACGACAGGCAGGCGCCCGGCTTGACCGAGATGTGCTTGACCTGGAAGCGGCCGCCCATGTCCACCGAGTCGTACGAACCCCACGGACGGTACACCTCGCAGTGGTTCTGGGTTTCGCTGCGGCCCTGCTCATTGAGGGTGTTGACCATCTGCTTGACGCCCTGGACCTTGTCCTTGTGGGCAATCATCATCGCGTCCTTGGTTTCCACCACCACAATGTTTTCCAGGCCGATCACCGACACCAGCTTGCCGTTGCCGTGGATCATGCAGTTCTTGCTGTCCTGGATCACCACATCGCCCTTGCTGACGTTGCCGTTGGCGTCTTTTTCATTCACGTCCCACAGCGATGCCCAGCAACCCACGTCGCTCCAGCCGGCGGTCAATGGCACCACGCAGGCCAACTGGGTTTTTTCCATCACGGCGTAGTCGATGGAATTGTCCGGGCAGCAGGCGAAGGTGGATTCGTCGATGTCGATAGTGTCGGCGGTGTGGTTGCTGCGCTCCAGGGTCAGCACGCAGGTGTCGTAGATGTCCGGGTCGTGCTTTTTCAGCTCTTCGAGGAAGCGGCTGGCGCGGAACAGGAACATGCCGCTGTTCCAGAAATAACCACCGCTTTTGACGAATTCGGTGGCGCGTTTTTCATCAGGTTTTTCAACGAACTGTTGCACGCGGCTGACGCCTTCGGGCAGCAGCGAATCGTTGGTCGACTTGATGTAGCCGTAGCCGGTTTCCGGACGGGTGGCCGGCACGCCGAACAGCACCATTTCGCCACGCTCGGCTGCCACAGTGGCCAGGGCCAGGGCGCGTTGCAGGGCTTTCTGGTCGTTCAGCACGTGGTCGGCCGGCAGCACCAGCATCAACTCGTCACGGCCTTCGTTGACCAGCATCATCGCCGTCAGGGCCACAGCCGGCGCGGTGTTGCGGCCGAACGGTTCCATCAAAATGCGCTGGGTTTCCAGTTTGCGGGCAGCCAGTTGCTCGTTGACGATAAAGCGATGGTCCTTGTTGCAGACCACGATGGGTGCGTCCATGCCGTCGAACACCAGGCGCTCCAGGGTTTGCTGGAACAGGGTGTGCTCGCCGGTCAGGGCCAGGAACTGCTTGGGAAACTGTTTACGCGAAAGCGGCCAAAGACGTGAGCCGCTACCACCGGAAAGGATTACTGGGATCATGGTGTTTCTCCTTGAATCAAATTTGGTTAGAGCCTGTGGGAGCCGGGCTTGCCCGCGATGGCATCACCTCGGTGTACCTGATACACCGAGTTGTCCGCATCGCAGGCAAGCCAGCTCCCACAGGGGGCAGCGTCAATCTGAAAATCTAATCAGCGGGTCGACACAGGGCGCTTGACCCACACTGGCGACAGGTTGGCGCCGGTGCCGGTGACGTACAGCACTGCGGCTTCACCACGTTCCAGGGCGACCGGCTTCACGTCGCCGACTTTCTTGTCGCCCTCATACAGCGCCAGGCTGACCTTCACCGGGTTGATCTCGCGCTCGCCACGGCCCTTGGCGGCCACGGCCTGGACCACGTCGGTCTTGCCGTCGGCGGTTTTCAGGGTCAGCGACTTGTCACTGAGGTTCTGCACGCGCACCAGGGATTTCTGCTTGTTCTTGAACGGCGGTTCTTCGATCAGTTGTGGCTGGCCGCTGCCGCTGCTGACCAGGGTGTAGTAGTGGTCGGCGGCGAGCTTGACCGGCAGGGTCTGGCTGCCGACCTTGGCGCTGTAGTCACCGCCCGGCATGAAGCTGAAGTCACTGCTGGCCAACGGGGCAACCTCGTTGAGGTTGGTGCTGCCGACGGTGGCGCTGACCTCCTGGTTGCTGGCGTTGTACACCCGCACAAAGCTCGAGCCTTTTGGCGCGACGGGGCCGTAGAGGGCGGCGTCGCCACCGGCGAAGGCGGACATCGAAATCACGCTCATGCCTGCAACGAGGGCAAAGGTTTTTGCGAGACGACGCGGAGTAGTAGTGAAAGTCATGTGAGTTACCTCTCTTTCAGTTTTGCGCCCGGTTGGGCGTCTCGGAGTTCATGTTTTTAACGGTGGGGGTGTTGATAGCCATGTTCTGTTGGCGCATACCGGCTTGTTTGAGCTGCGCAACCCACTGCGGGTCGGCATCGCCGATTTCGTTGTTCACAGGCAGATAACGTTCGGGAAACTCCCAGATCAGCACCTGTGGCGGGCTGTTCTTGAAGTCATCGCTTTTCAGGTAGCTGAGCATCGGCAGGATCGGACCGTGGCCGTCTTCGGAGTAGTTGATGACGTCGCTGCCCAGGGCTTGCTTCAGCGCGCCGACAAAGTTCCAGTTCGGGTTGGCGCTGTAGCTGGTGCCCACCAGGGCCACCGGGGTTTCGCTGTCGGCGAACAGGGCGTCGTCGCCTTTGGTTTCAGCCAGGTGAGTCACGCGTTTTTGCAGCGGCTCCTTGGGTGGCATCAGGTTTTCGAACAGCGGGTCCAGGGGCAGGAACAGGCGCAGGTCGCCCTTGTGTGGCTCGGTCTTCTCGGCTTCGGTGACAAAGCGTTGAGGCTCGCCGCTCAGGGGCGTTTTGTTGGCAATTGTCTTGGCCAATTCTTTGGCCGCCACTTCAGCGCCGTCCGGGGTCCAATGGGTGTCGGTGCGCAGGAACACTTGCTGGCCGTGCAGCTTGGCTTGTTGCAGCGGGCCCATCAGGTCGGGGGCGATGATCTTGTCGGCGGCCATGCGGGCATGGAAGTCCTGGTACAGACCGGCGTGGATACTCGCCGGCTGCACTTCACCCAGGTGTTCCGGGTACAGGCGCACCTTGGCCGGCACGATCGCCATTACCAGTTGGATGCCTTGGGCCTTGAGCTTCTGGCGCACGCCTTCCACCAGGGCGTAGTTGCCTTGCAGGTTCTGGTCTTCGTTGACGATGGGGTTGAATTCCTCGTCGCTGTAGAGCCAGTGATCGCGGCCGATCACCACGCCAGGGCGGCCTTCATTGAACAGCTTGTAGTCCAGGGCGGCCCAGAGGTTGGTGCCCAGGCGCTTGATCGGGAACTGGTCGTCGTAATGGGTCTCGACGGCCTTGGTCCAGCGACCGTTGAGCACGGTGGCGTCGGCGTTGGTGCTGAAGCCGAAGAAACTGCGCATCGACCAGGCGCCCAACGCCAGCAGCACGGCGAGGAACAAGGCGATGTAGAGGACGCGTAATGAACGGGTCATGGTCGGCTCCCTCAGAACTGGAAGTAAAGGAACGGCGAGAAGCTCTGCGCCGAAAGTTTGAGAATCGACGCCACGAACAGCAGCAGCACGGCGGCGCGCATGGCGTAGCGTGGCCAGGTGGCGCTCCAGTAGGCCGGTTGCACGGTGGCCTCGGTGCCCACGGTGTAGCCGGGCTCGTGGATGCTGCCTGGGTTATCGCCCGGCACGGCCTTGATCAAGCCGGGTTGGGCAGTGGCCGGGCCATCGGCTTGGGTGTTGACCACAGGCTTGGTTTTTTCCGGTGGGCGGTTGGTGTAGAAGTCCCGCAGGCCGAAAAACGCCAGGGTTGCGTATGCCACCACCAGGGTTGCCACTTGCAGGCCGGTGAGGCTGGCGCGGTTGAGTTCCGAGAGTGACCATTCGCCGAAGCTGAACATCGCGCCGTACATGCGGCCGGCGACGTGCAGGTTTTCCGAGCGGAAGATCACCCAGCCCATCACCACCAGCAGGAAGGTGAAGGCCCAGCGCACGACGTTGAAACTGCGCGGTGCGGTGTTGAGGCCGATGGCTTTTTCAATCGCCAGCCACATGCCGTGCCAGGCACCCCACACGATGTAGGTGATGTTCGCACCGTGCCATAGGCCACCGAGCAGCATGGTCAGGAACAGGTTGCGGTAGGTGGTCAGCGTGCCTTTACGGTTGCCGCCCAGGGTGATGTAGAGGTAGTCACGCAGCCAGGTGGACAGGCTGATGTGCCAGCGCCGCCAGAACTCGGTGATCGACTGGCTGATGTACGGCTGCTTGAAGTTTTCCATGAAGCGGAAACCCATCATCAAGCCCAGGCCGATGGCCATGTCGCTGTAGCCGGAGAAGTCGAAGTACAGCTGCGCGGTGTACGCCAGCGCGCCGAGCCAGGCGTCACCCGTCGTAGGGTTTTGCAGGGCGAAGCAATGGTCGGCGACCACCGCCAGGGTGTCGGCGATGAACACCTTCTTGATGAAACCCTGCATGAACCGCGTGCAGCCCTCGGAGAATTTATCGAGGGTGTGGGTGCGGTTGTTGAACTGGTCGGCCAGGTCGCGAAAGCGCAACACGGGGCCGGCAATCAGGTGCGGGAAGATCGCCACGAACGCCGCAAAGTCGATCAGGTTGCGAGTGGCCGGGGTATCGCCGCGGTACACGTCGATGATGTAGCTGATGGACTCGAAGATGTAGAACGAGATACCGATCGGCAACAGCACGTGGGTCAGGATGAAGGGTTCCAGGCCGGCCGACTTCATCATCAGGTTGATGCTGTCGACGCCGAAGTTGGCGTACTTGAAGTAGCCGAGGATGCACAGGTCGACCGCCACGCCCAGCAGCAGCCAGCGCTGGGCCGGCTTGGTGCGCACGCCTGCCGCACCGACCTTGAGGCCGATCCAGTAGTTCCACAGCGTCACGGCGGCGAACAGCGCCAGGAAGTCCACTCGCCACCAGGCGTAGAACACATAACTGGCAACCAGCAGCAGCAGATTGCGATAGCGTTGCCCGCTCAAATAGTACAAGCCGAGGAAGATCGGCAAGAACAGAAACAGGAACACATTGGACGAGAAAACCATCCCGATCTCTCCATGTTTAACCAACAGTCAAGGGCCAACGGCCCCCCCAAACCCCCCACCGAAAACGGAGAGGGGCGGTATTACATTCCCACTGACGAAACCGGCTCAAAATGTGGGAGCGGGCTTGCTCGCGAATGCGGTGTGTCATTCAACACAGAGGGCGACTGATACACCGCCTTCGCGAGCAAGCCCGCTCCCACATTTGAAGTGCGTTTCGTCAGCTGCCTTTGTTGCCTTTCTCATGCGCCGGGTCGTAGACCTTGGTCAGGTCACCTCCGAGGCGGAATGTCTTGAACGGCTGCATCCCGTGCTTGCGCTCGATCACATCCGGCGCGCAGGTGTAGAGGGTGCAGAAGGGCTCAAGCCAGGCAAATTTCATGTCTTCCTTGAGGTCCTTCATGTCTTGTTCCTTGCCGTTCTTCTTCTCGAAGATCTCCGGGTCTTTCACCCCGGCCAGCACGTTGTCGCCCAGGCGTTTCAAGGCGCCGTTGTTTTCCTGGCGCAGGTCCACACCGTTGACCAGGGCAAAACTGGCAATCATCGCCAGCGGCGGCAGGGCGTAGTTGTGGTACGACAAAGCCCGTTGCTGACGCTTCAATTCGTTGGGCAGGAAGCCTTGGGCATCCACCTGATTGGCGCCGACCTTGTATTCCTTCACGGCCCAGTCAAACAGGTCGCGACGGTTGGTGGCGATGGAGGTCGCCATCACCGACCAGGCAGCCCAGTAGGAGTGGTTGTTGGTTTTATCCAGCGGCAGGTTGTCCCAGTCGCTCACCACCTGATCGGCCATTTTGCTGAACCAGGCTTCGATCAACTGCGACTCCTGCTGGTGGTTGGCCAGCGGGTGGGAGTCGGAGAACTTCAGGCGCACATAGGCCGACGCCATGCTGCCCAGTGCCCATTTGCGCATGGACTTGCCGGTGTGGTTGAAGTCCTTGGACATCAATGCATCGGCCTTGGCCCAGCTGGTTAGCCAGTTGAGTGTGCATTCCAGCTGCTCCGGACGACCGTCACGCATGAATTGCATCACGCGTTTACTGGTGTCTTTTTCCAGCTTGGTGATGTCGGCGGTGCTGTCGCGAAAGGCTTTTTCGGACTGCACATTCAGGGTCGAGCGAGCCTTGTCCGAACCTTCGTACTTGCTGCGAAATTGCAGCGAGCCGGTGTACGGCGCCGGCATGGCGTCGCAGTCATTCTTGAAGTCGCCGGTCTTGAACGCCTCGATCGGCGCAAAATAGCCTTGCGGCGGACGCAATGGCGCGGCGGCATTGACGGCCCCGGCGAAGATCGCCAGCCCCAACAACGATGGAATCAATAACTTCTGCATAGGTAACCTCATTGCCCGGCCGAAGCGGTCTGTTGACCACTGGCGGGGAATACGTTGCGTGTGCAAATTTTCGCTTCGACTTTCTGCGCGGCCTGGCCCGCTTCAGGGCCCTGCACTTCCACTGCCAGCAGGTTTTGCGTGGCCCAGTCTTCATCGGTGCGCAGTTCAAAGGCGAAACGCCCGTCTGTATCGGATGTTTCGGGTTTTTCGATCTTGATGTCCTCGTGGCGCCCGTTCATGTACCAGAGGGTGGCTTGCAGGGTTTTCACCGACGGGTCGGCGAAGCGGATGTCGACCTGATGGCTGGCATTGCGCAGGTCTTTGTTCGAACTGTTAACCAGCAATTCGTTCTTGCCGGGTTTCAGCGTGGTGCTGGCGCTCATCTGTGCGGTCTTGCCTTCGCAGCCGTTGTCCAGCAACGCCATCATCTGGCGGTAGATGGTCTCCTGGTCCAGGCGATACAGCGGCGAGAATTCCCAGATCAGAATCTTCGGCGGGGTCTTCTGGAATTCTTCGCTGCCGAGGTACTGGATCATCGAGCCTTCCAGGCCACCACCGGGGAAGGCGACGTTGAGGATGTCGGCACCGATTTCCTGTTCCAGGAAGCCGGCGAAGTTGTAGTTCTTGCCGCTGTGGCTGGTACCCACGAGGGTGATCTGCGGGTTGCCGGAATCACCGAACAGGTCGCCGTCCGCCGCTTCGCCCTTGGGCTCGGTGGTGAACTGGTCCATGTACTGGATCGCGTAGCTGGTACCGCACAGTTGCCCGGCCATGTTGTGCAGGGTGCCGGTCTTGCCCATGCGCCCGGAACGTTTGGTCTCGAATTCACGTTGCGGGATGCCGGCAAACTCAGGCATCGCGCGCACTTTGGCGCCGACGATTTTGGCGGTGCGCTGGGCGCCGTATGGCGTCCAGTGTTGGTCACCGCGGAAGTAGAAATCGTGGGCCGGCAACTCGTCCGGCAGCTGCTCATTGGTCAACGGCGACAGGTCCGGCACGACGTAGCCCATCTTGGCGAAACGGCCGAGCATGGTCTTGTAGTTGCCCAGGGCCTTGTCGAAATCGAACTTGGCTTTCTCTTCAGGGTTGAGCTTGTTGCGGTTCACCAGGCCACGGGTTGGCTGGTAGACCACCACCAGTTCCACGCCCTTGCTCTTGAACGCATCGTGCAGCTGCTGCATGCGTTTGTAGCCGGCGGGGCTGGTGTCGAATTCGGTGCGCAGGTCTTCCTGAGTACGGAACAACCAATCGCCCTGGGCTTGCACCAGGGTGGTGAAGTTCTGCTGGTAGCGCGTGGTGTAGTTCTTCGCGTCGTGGGCGGCCGGGCACAGGCTGCAGCACGGTTCGGCGGTGAAGGTTGGCGCCTTGATTTCGTCGGCGCGCACGCCCTGGCTGGCCGCGAGCAGGCCGAGGGTCAAACCCGAAAGGCTGAGCAGTTTGATCATGTGTGGGTGCATAAAGGTCATCCTCAGTCCTGCATTTCGGTCTGGCGTTCGACAGGGTCGATCAGCACGGCTTTCTTCTGGCGTACCAGCAAGTCGAGAATCTCTTCCTGGCGATCGCCGAGAACGCCCGAGAAGCTGATGCCACTGGATTTGGTCGGCGCAAGCATCGACACGCGGTACAGCTCGACGCTCAACGGCGAGTCGATGGACAGCGGCCCGCTGCCGTTGGCGGCCAGTTCACCGCCGACCACAATCAGCGAGACCTTGGTGTCGAACGGGTCGAGGGCGATGTCGCGGTCGGTATCGGTCAGATCCTTGATGTGGCCGTACACGCCGGTCAGCCCGTTGGCCATGGCCACGTTCTCGTACAGGCGAATGTTCACGCTGTTACGGATGCGGATGCCGTGGCGACGGTTGCTGATCACCTTGTTGCCCCACAGCAGGTTGTCGCCGCTCTCATAGAGGGTGATGCCGTCGGTGTGGTTGCGGTAGATCTCGTTGTCGGCGATCAGGTTGTTGACGCTGTTACGGTCGATCACCAGGCCCGAGAGCTTGTTGTCGAAGCTGCGGTTGTTGAAGATGAAGCTGTCGTTCACTTCCCGGGAAATGATGATCCCGTGCTTCTTCTTCGTGCCGTAGACGGTGTTGTCGGTGATGATCAAACCGTGTGAACGGTCGTGGGGGTCAATGCCGTACACGATGTTGTCTTTGTAGGTATTGCCCTTGAGCACAAAGCCGGTGGTTTCGTAGCAGTAGAAGCCGTACCACATGTCCGAGAACTCGGAGTCGACGATCCAGCCCGTCGGCTCAGGGCGCTTGAGCACCTTGGCCATGTTCGGCGTGTACTGGGAAATACTTACGCCATACGACTTACTGTTGGCGTAGCCGAAGCTGGCCATCTTGCTGTTGGCGATGTAGGTCTCAGTGCCGCCCCAGGCCAGCAGGAACGGACGGAATTCCTTGGGCGACTGGAAGGTCGCCGGGCCGTTGGTCTTTTCCTTCCAACCGGTGATTTTGGTGTCACGCACAAACAGTTGGCCATCGTTGATCAGGAACGAACCGGCTTCCTGGGAGAGGCGCAGCTCCTGGGTCTGCTTGTCGATTTCGAGGATACCCTTACGGCCTACCACGATCGGCAACTTGGCCAGGAACACCCCCGGCGAGGTTTCGCTGAAGTACTGCTTGGGCACTTTGTTCAGCAGGTCCTTGAGGTTCATGTAGCCGTCGTCGACGAAGATCGCCTGGGGAATGCCGTGCTGGCGCACCACCCATTCGGCCATCTTGTTGTCACCGCCGATGAAGTCCTTCAGGGCGTCTTCCTGCATCATCCGGCGGATGCTGATTTTGCCGGGTTTGCTGCGCACGATTTTCTTCGCGATATTCGCCGCGGTGTAGCCGGACACGTCCGGCAGCGCAGGCTTGGCCAACTCCAGCGGCTCGGTCGGCGGGCTGGAGATGGTGTAGGTCTTGGCCTGTTGCAGCTCTTTGGCGATGGTCGGCGCCTTGACCTGCTGCGCGACATCGGCGAAGGCCGAAGTGCTGGCCAGCAGCATGGCTGCGACCAGCAGGCTGACCGAGCCTTTGAGGGCTTGAGGGTTCATTGCGCAGGCTCCCATCAGAACTTCCAGATCACGTCGACAAAGGCGCGATGCATGTACGAGTCGACTTGGCTGCCGTAGGCGTCGCCCGGTTTGAACACACCTGCACGGAAGCGCACCAAGGCCGACGGTTCGTCGATCGACTGGCTGAGCCCGGCCGGCAGCAGGCCTTTCTTGAAGTACTTGGTGACCACCAGGTCCATCTCCTGGCCCAGGTCTTTCTTGCCGTCTTCAAGCGGCAGGGACGTGCTGGACAGGATCGCGCCGGTCACGTCATCGGTGTTGTTCTGCACGGCATCGATGCCGTTGCTGCCCACCGGCTTGTTGCCGTCGACGCGCCAGAACTTGTGGTACACCAGGCTGGCGTCATAGTCCTCACGCAACTGCCACGAACCGAACAGGCTCATGGACTGCATGTTGTTCATCTCGCCACGAAACGCTTCGCCGAAACGGTGGACGCGGGACTGGGTACCGGTCCAGTTCGAACGGTTGCTTTGCAGGCCGTTCTGCTCGTATTCGGCACTGGCGCGGGAGTAGGCGGCGCCTACTTGCCACTGCGGGTCGAGGCGCAGGCGCACACCCAAATCGGTGGCCCAGCCATTCACGTCATCGCTGCGCTTGGCATTGGCCGGGCGGGTGCCGTCGGCGTTCAAGGCGTTGACCGTGTCGCGGTCGCCCTGCATGCCGGTGACGCTCGCCCAATAGTTGACGGTGTTGGTGTTGCGCCAGTTGTAGGCGTCGCTGTTGGCTTCGATGCCGAGCCAGGTCAGGTCGCCGTTCTCGCGCTTGTCCAGTGAGTCGGTGGCCACGCCCGGTTCCGGGTAGTCCAGCTTGCCGTCGTCATGGGTGTGGTGAGCGCGCAGCCCGATCCACTGGCCTGGCGTCCATTGATAGGCGGCGTCGGCGTACAGGTGCTGACGGTCCTTGTCCTTGGGCGACAGTTCCTTGAGGTCGGTGCGGTATTCGCTGAAACGCTCGGCGACGCCGACATTGGCCTTGAGCAAGGTGGTGTCGAAGGTCCAGTTCAGCGCTTCGATATTGGTGTCGCGCCATTGGCCGTCGTCATTGCGCAGGCGTTGGCGACCGAGCTTGAGGATCTCGCCGGGGTAGGGCGTGAAGCCGCCGTAGGCGACCCAGAACTCGCGCATCGCCAGGTAGTTCTTCTTGCTCTTGCGGTCGTCATTGCTGGTCTGTTGGGTGGCGTCATCCGAGGACTGTTGCAGGGTGTCGGTCTCGATGATGTCGCTGGAGGTCACGGCCTGGCCCATGGCGTAGGCGCTCCAGTTGCCGCTTTCACCGTAGATCCATGGGCGCAGGTCAAGGCCGATGCCGTTGACGTCGCCGCCTTTCTGAGTGCCCAGGTCGCGGTCATCTTCGGACTGGCCGGTGACTTTGACTTCCAGGCCGAAGTTCTTGGCTTCAGTCAGCGCCGCCAGGGTCGGGCACGACCACAGCAGGGCGAAGGTCAGGCCGATGCCGGCCTTGACGAATGGGTTGAGCTTCATAGGGATTCCTCGCCGTCTTCTTCTTGCAGGGCGTGCAATTGCAGCGTGCTTTGGGCCAGGGTGCCGCGCACGGCCAGCTCCTGTTGCACCAGGCGTTGGCCTTCGGCGCGTTGTTCCGGGGGCAGCGCAGCTTCGAGCTGGGTCGCCAGGTCGTTGGCTTCCGGCGTGTCCTGGGCCTTGGCCAACTGGCTGAAGACATAGGCGTTAAGCGGGTCGGGCTTGGTGCCCTTGCCTTGGGAAAACAGTTGGGCGATCGCGAAGTCGGCGCTGTTCTGGCCGTTGCGCGCAGCCGTCAGCAAGTGGTCCAGGGCCTTTTGCGAATAGACCTTGCCCAGGTAGCCACGGCGGTAGATCTGGCCGAGGTAGTAGTCGGCAGCCACTTCGCGGCCGACGGCTTTCTGGAAGTGCTCTTCGGCGGCCTTGGCATCTGCCGGGACCCACTTGCCTTCGTAGTAGAGCTTGCCCAGCAGCAGTTCGGCGCGGGGCTGGTCGGCGGCGCGGCCGTTGTCGAGGTACTTCATCATTTGGTCGACGTCGCCCAGCTCCGGGAAGTCGTAGAGCAGTTGCGCCAGGCTGACCCAGGAGGCCGGGTAGCCCGGGGCGATTTTTTCCAGCAGCGCCTGGGCGGTTTTTTCGTCGGTCTTGCCCAGGCTTGCATCACCCAGTACGCGAGCGACGCTGTCGACCCGCTGGGCGGTGACGGTGCCACGGCTGTAGCCGGCTTCCATTTGCTTGAGCAGTTCGGCCTGTTTTTCCGGCTCGGCTTTTTTCTGGTAGACCGTGGCCAACTCGACGTAGCAGATATCGGTGGTGTTCAGCGCGGCCTTGCAGATGCTTTCCACTTCATCCAGATGTTGGTCGTAGGTGTCCTGGGTGCGATACAGCAGCACCTGGGCCAGGCCGGCTTCCGGGTAGCCCGAGGCGCGCCATTTGCTGATCTGCTGCTGGGCGTTGATGTTCGGGAAACTGTGCGGGTATTGCAGGTACAACATCGCCAGCGGGATCAGGGTGTTGCCTTCGCCGTTGGCAAAGGCTTTTTTCAACAGGCCTTCGGCTTCATGGTGCTCGGCTTCAGTAGCGCCCGGCTTGGCCACCAGCAGGCGACCCAGGCGTGCCTGGGCACGGGGCGAGGTATCGGCGGCCGCGCGATAGGTCGCTTCGGCCTGCTTGATTTGCTCGGGGTCGCGGGTGCCGACCTGGATATCCGCCAGGCCCACCTGGGCCTCGCTGTAGCCCAGGTCTGCCAGTTGCTGGTAGTTCTGCTGCGCGGTGACCGTGTCGCCACGCTTGAGGGCTTCATTGGCCAGGCGTTGGTCGGGCAGGCCGGCGCAGCCGGCGAGGCTCACGGCCAAGGCCAGGGCACAATACGCCAAGGCAGAGTGGGACCTGCTTTGGGTGGGAGCTGGCTTGCCTGCGATGCCGATGTTGGATTCACCACCGTCATCGCGGGCAAGCCCGGCTCCCACATTGGCCAGCGCTGTTTTTAGAATAGGGTTCACAGGCATGTCCTCGCTTACAGACCGTGAGCCATGGCTTTGTCGATCAGCCAGTTCAGGGATGGGCCGCGGTCGCTGGTGACTTCAACCGGGCGGCCGGCGTAGGTGCTGTCCAGCGGGGCATCGGGTTTGATCTGCACGCGGATGTCGGAAGACATTTCGGTGCTGTTGAGGCTGGTGCTGCTGACGATGGTGCCGGTACGCACCTGCTCTTCATCCGCCACCTGGAAGTTCACGCGGGTACCCGGGCGAACGTCGGCGAACTGACGATAGGAGAAGCGTGCATCAACGTTGGCCTGGCTGCCACGCGGCACCAGTTGGAAGATCACATCGCCCTTGCTGGCGTACTGACCGTCGGCGACCAGTTGCTGGGCCACGACGCAGTCGCACGGGGAGGTGAGGGTGCCGGTCATTTGTTTGCCGAACAGCTCTTCCACCTTGGCCGGTTGCAGTTGGTCTTCGTCCAGATGGCCCTTGAGCACATCGAGCATGCTGGTGCTGAAGGTTGCCAATGGCGCGCCTTTGGCGGCGACCGCATCGCCTTTGATCAGGCTCTGCACGGTGCCGTCGCGAGGCATGGTCACGTTCATGCCCGGGACGCTCACCAGGCCGGAAGTGGCGTGGCTGACGAAGTACATGCCGTATACCGATTTGACGACAAACCCGAAGGCAACCAACCCCACCACAAAGATCCCGAGGCTGAAGGTCACCGCACGCAGGCGGCCCGCCGCAGTCATGTTGCTGCCGCCGTCCTTGACCTTGCGCGCCTTGGTGAAGTTGTCCCGTTGCAGGGTCGCCAGCACGTCGCCCATGGTCACGATGTCGCCGGCCAGGTGCGAGGTGATCAGGTGGCGCAGGGTGGAGATGTCCTGTGCGTCGAGGTTCTGGAACTGGCAACCGGTGCGGCCGGTCTGGCGGTCGTAGGAGCGAATCTGCAGCTCGACGTCCATCGCCAGGCCCAGGTTATCGATCACGAACTGCAAGCGCCCCTTGTGCACATCGCCGACTTTCAGTGGCTGCTGCGGGGCGTTGAATGCCAGGCCGCCGGCGGACAGGTCGATGACCCGCACTTCCATCGGTGTTTGGTCGGCGCCGAAGAAGCGCAGCTTGGCCGGGATTTTGACCCGGGCGTGTTGGCGCTGGGCTTCGGATTCGTGGACAACGTTGGCGTTTACTTGGCTATTCATGGTGTTTAGTTCCTAGTTAATTCAGGCTTGGCAGGGTCAAACCATCATCAGCAACACGGCGACGAAAATGCTGCCGGCGGAGAAGGTCATGGTCCGAGACGACCAGGTGTTGAACCAACGTTGAAAGCTGGCCAAATCGCGGGTCAGTTTGGTGTCCTGGCGGGTCCAGGACTGTTGATCAAGGCGGAAGAACACGTAGATCTTCACCAGCGCGCCCATGATCTGGTTGTAATAGAGAATCACCGGGTAAGCCGGGCCGATCTTGTGGCCGGAGCACGACAGCAGCAGGGTCAGAATCAGGCGGGTGATGCCGATCCACAGCAGATAGGCGAGGATGAACGCGCCGCCGTATTTGAAGGTGGCGATGATTGCCACGGTCAACCCCAGCAGGGAGGTCCACATCGACACGCGCTGGTCGAACAGCACAATGCTGGTGAACAGGCCGAGGCGACGCATCCCCAGGCCCAAGGCACGTGAGTTCTGGCGCAGGTTGTTGCCGTACCAGCGGAACATCAGTTTGCGGCTGGCCTTGATAAAGCTCTTTTCCGGCGGGTGTTCCACGGTGTGGATCGCGGCATCCGGCACGTAGAAGGTGTCGTAGCCCAGGCGCATCAGGCTGAACCAGCTGGACTTGTCGTCACCGGTCAAAAACTTGAAGCGGCCCAGGCGCCAGTGTTGCAGCGAGTCGCTTTCCACGTCGGCGATAAAGCCGGGGTCGGTGACCACGTTGGCGCGGAACACCGACATGCGACCGGTCATGGTCAGCACGCGTTTGGACAGGGCCATGGAGCACATGTTGATGTGGCGCTGGGCGAAGCGCAGCTTGTGCCACTCGCTCATGATGTAGCCGCCGCGCACTTCGCAGAACTCGTTGGTGGTCAGGCCGCCGACATTGCCGAACAGCTGGAACCACGGCACGGTCTTGCGCACGACGCCCTCGGCGAGCACGGTATCGCCATCGATCACGGCCACTACGGCGCGGTCGTCCGGCAGGTGGCGGGAGATGGCGCGAAAACCGAAGGCCAGGCCGTCACGCTTGCCGGTACCGGCGATACGCACGAAGTCCAGCTTGACGTGGTCGGGCGGGTTCATTCTGGCCCACAGGCTCTTGACCAGCAGCTCATCAGACATTTCCACCAGGGAGCAGACCACGGTGGTGGGGAAGCCACATTCGATGGCCTCGCGGATCACCGAGCTGTAGACCTGGGCAGTGGTCAGCGCGTCGATCCTGAAGCTGGTGACCATCAGGAATACGTGGGACGGGTCTGCCGCTTTGCCCAGCTTGCGCACTTTGCGCCGCAGGTGCGGGTAGACCACGTACAGGAACAGCATGCCGCGAAAGAAATGCGTAGCACCCATCGAGTAGCGCCAGATACCGACGGCACCAATCAGGAAAATAAAATTCTTCGACTCGGAGTCGAACGTACTCGCCGGCAACAGCAGGGCGAGACCCATCAGCAGGCTCAGGAAAAACAGCCAGCCGGCGGATTGGAGAAGTACGTGTTTTAACTTGGACATAGGCGTCATCCGCAAGTGAAGGAGGCTTCAAGCGACAAGCGCCGGGGATCAGGACGCTTGTCGCTTGAAACTTGCCGTTGCTGTTACCAGCAAATGCCTTCGGTACGACCGCTCACGCTGGTGGCCTTGGACATGAAGCCCACCAGGTCGACCACTTGCTTACCGTGGGGTGCGTTATGCGCCAGGGCGCGGAACTTCTCATCGCGGTTGCCCAGGATGATCACGTCGGAGTTGTTGATCACTTCGTCGAAGTCCGAGTTGAGCAAGGACGACACGTGAGGGATCTTGCCTTCGATGTAGTCCTTGTTGGCGCCGTGCACGCGAGCGTATTCGACGTTGCTGTCGTAGATGCTCAGGTCGAAACCCTTGCCGATCAGCATCTCTGCCAGCTCCACCAGCGGACTTTCGCGCAGGTCATCGGTGCCGGCCTTGAAGCTCAGGCCCAGCAGGGCGACTTTGCGTTTGTCGTGGCTGGAAACGATGTCGAAAGCGTTCTGCACCTGGGACTCGTTGCTGCGCATCAGCGAGTTGAGCAGCGGCGCATCCACGTCGAGGGAGCCGGCGCGGTACGTCAGGGCGCGCACGTCCTTGGGCAGGCAGGAACCGCCGAAGGCAAAGCCCGGGCGCATGTAGTACTGGGACAGGTTGAGGGTCTTGTCCTGGCAGACCACTTCCATCACTTCGCGACCGTCGACACCTACCGCCTTGGCGATGTTGCCGATCTCGTTGGCGAAGGTCACTTTGGTCGCATGCCAGACGTTGCAGGTGTACTTGATCATCTCGGCGACGGCGATGTCCTTGCGGATGATCGGGGCGTCGAGTTCTTCGTAGAGCGACTGCAGGACATCGCCGGAAGCGGTGTCGAATTCGCCGATGACAGTCATCGGCGGCAGATCGTAGTCGGCGATGGCGGTGCTTTCACGCAGGAACTCAGGGTTGACCGCGACGCCGAAGTCGACGCCGGCTTTCTTGCCCGAGCAGTCTTCGAGAATCGGGATCACCACATTGGCCACGGTGCCTGGCAGCACGGTGCTGCGGACCACGATGGTGTGGCGGGTGGTTTTGTCACGCAGGACAAAACCGATCTCGCGGCACACCGATTCGATGTAGTTGAGTTCCAGGTCGCCGTTTTTCTTGCTCGGCGTGCCGACGCAAATCATCGACAGGTCGGTATCGCGGATTGCCTCGGCGAAATCGGTGGTGCCGCGCAGTCGGCCGGTTTGAATGCCTTGGCTCAACAGTTCGCCCAGACCCGGTTCAACGATGGGGGATTTACCCGCGTTGATCAGGTCGATCTTTTCCTTGGAGATGTCTACGCCAACGACCTCATGGCCCCGTGCAGACAGGCAACCGGCACATACCGCGCCGACGTAACCCAAACCAAATATGCTGATGCGCATCGCATTTACCTCATTGTTAATCGTGCCACTAGATGGCCGGAGTTCATGTTTTAAAGCGTCACTCAGGCGCTGGAAAGTGCGACGAATAAACGTCGGTATATCCAGTGCAGGCATACTAAAAGTCGAGTGACTAACTAATGCACTCAAGTTGTGCGCAACTTGGCCTTATTGTTGGGGCTTGCCCTGAAATGCAGCCAGCCTTCCTGGGGAAGGGGCTGGCGCCAGTGCCGCAAGGCGTTGACAGGGACTTTGAGCCCTTATATATCAACGGCTTGGGTTGTCTCACTGACCCATACAGGTGAGCTCAGCCTTGGCCATGTCGGAGAAAGTAGTGAAACTTTTTCGTCCGCCTTCAACTAATCAGTTGATGATTTGACCATTGAGTCAAAGCTGTATGACAACTTTGCTACTTCCGTTGGTCGCCGCGTAAGTCATCTCTTACATCTGCAGAGATAATCGTTACCGGTGGTATGAGCGGTGCTTTAGGACATAGTTCCTGTCCACTCATCCTGTTTTCGGAAATTTCTTGAAATATTAGGAAAGATGGCACTAGTACTATTGTGATAGCACTTGCTATTTGGGCCAGTAGTTGCGGGGAGTTACGAGGGTTAAATAGTTTTGTGCCACTACTCTTTGAAAAGAGTCGTGCCACTACGAAAAAAATTGACGAATGTCGAGTGAAATAAATGTTAGGGAATCTGAAGAATTATTTTTGACGCCAAATAAATGACGAATCCGAGGTTGGAATGCGAACAAAATGTGGGAGCGGGCTTGCTCGCGAAAGCGGCGTGTCAGGCAACAAAGGCATCGACTGAACCACCGCTTTCGCGAGCAAGCCCGCTCCCACATTTGAGTCTTCGTTGTCAGGTTATTCCGGTGCGTGATCCCGCAGGAACACCAGGTTATCCGGCTTCGACTGCTCCGCATTGAAGCGATAACCCTGCACGTCAAACTCCTTGAGCCTGGCCGGGTCGTTGATGCGTTCTTCAATCACAAAGCGGCTCATCATGCCCCGGGCCTTTTTGGCGTAGAAGCTGATGATCTTGTACTGGCCGTTTTTCAGGTCCTTGAACTCGGTGTTGATGATCCGCGCGTTCAGTGCCGGGCGTTTGACTGCCGAAAAATACTCGTTGGAGGCCAGGTTGAGCAGCACGTCATCGCCTTGTTCGGCCAGGGCTTCGTTGAGCCACTCGCTGATGCGGGTGCCCCAGAAAGCGTACAGGTCCTTGCCACGGGCGTTGGGCAGCTTGGTGCCCATTTCGAGGCGGTACGGCATCATCAGGTCCAGGGGGCGCAGCAAGCCGTACAGGCCGGAGAGCATGCGCAGGTGATCCTGGGCGTAGGTGAAGTCGGCGTCCTTGAAGGTTTCGGCGTTGAGGCCGGTGTAGACGTCGCCCTTGAAGGCCAGCAGGGCTTGCTTGGCGTTGGCGGGGGTGAAGGCTGGGGTCCAGCTGCCGAAGCGTGCGGCGTTGAGGCCGCCGATTTTGTCGGAGACGTGCATCAACTCGCTGATTTGCGCCGGGCTCAGTTCGCGCAGTTGTTCGATCAGCTCCTGGGAGTGGTCGAGGTATTGCGGTTGGGTGAAGCGCGGGGTGACCGGCTTTGATTCGAAATCGAGGGTTTTGGCGGGGGAAATCACCGTCAGCATGAAGTCGTCTCCTTTAATCGTGGGGGGATTCTAGGGGGTAGGGCGGTTTGACTCCACCTATGAAGGTGATAGATGCCTGGGGGTTTGTGTGTATATCCGTTATTTAGGTAACGGCCACCTATGGTTCCGCTCTTACAGCGGCTTACTTTGGAAAAGCCCCAAAGTAAGCAAAGGGCTCTGCCCCGCCTGTCGGCACCTCGCTTAGGCTCGGTGTTCCCTCACTCCGGCATTGCTCCGCGGGCCGCCGCGACGGGCCATCCATGGCCCGGCGC
>NZ_JAAAFU010000020.1:0-37899 GCF_019352905.1 Pseudomonas sp. Xaverov 83
AACAAGGAGTTTTACGTTTCGACTGCGCCGGAAGTGGGGCGAATTATAGACTTCCAGAATCTGCCGTCAACCCTTAATTTAGCTTTTCTATCAATCCATCCCGACAATCACAAAATCTACCTATATATAGAGAAATACGGCACACGCTGAGCAATATATTGCTCATCACCACACAGTTAAGCATCATAGCCACTTCTGCTTCTTTAAATACGACCTCGGACGAACACCCTCAATGACCACTTCACCCCGTAGCCTGGCTTCGACATTGTTTCCGGTCGGCCTGCTACTCATTGCCATGGCCTCCATTCAATCAGGCGCATCACTCGCCAAAAGCATGTTCCCCATTGTGGGCGCGCAAGGCACCACCACCCTTCGCCTGATTTTCGCCAGCGTGATCATGCTGCTTCTATTACGCCCATGGCGCGCCAAGCTCACAGCCAAGTCGCTACAGACCGTGATCGTTTACGGAATGGCCCTGGGCGGAATGAACTTCCTCTTCTATATGTCGCTGCGGACCGTTCCGCTAGGCATCGCAGTAGCCTTGGAATTCACCGGCCCACTGGCCGTCGCCATATATGCTTCACGGCGCGCTGTAGACTTTCTCTGGATAGCCTTGGCCATCATTGGCCTTCTGCTGCTGATCCCCATGGGAGCGGCCAGCAACGGCATCGACCTGACAGGCGCCGCTTACGCACTGGGCGCAGGTGTGTGCTGGGCACTCTATATTTTGTTCGGCCAAAAGGCCGGCGCTGACAACGGCGTACAGACCGCCGCCCTGGGTGTAATGATCGCCGCACTGTTTGTCGCGCCGATCGGAATCGTCCACGCGGGCGCGGCATTACTCACTCCCTCCCTGATCCCGATCGCCATTGGTGTCGCAGTTTTATCCACCGCCCTGCCCTACACTCTGGAGATGGTCGCCCTGACTCGCCTGCCCGCCCGCACATTCGGAACCTTGATGAGTATCGAGCCCGCATTCGGCGCCCTGTCCGGCCTGTTTTTCCTTCAAGAACACTTATCCTTGGCGCAGTGGCTGGCGATCACCTGCATTATTCTGGCCTCGGTTGGCGCAACCCTGACCATGCGTAACGAATCAAAGCCACTCGTTCCCGCAGATTGATTCAGGATTTGACGTAGCTCTGGCATTTGCCGCTCAATTAGGCCATGTTTAAACCGTAACCCAGTGTCACTCATGGAGAATTTAGATAAGGACATCATGAACGCTACACTCGAGAGCGAGTAAAGCCAGCTTCGTGCAGCTAAGCGGGGCGGCTATTAAGGATAGGAATGAAGCGAATTTTGATGCTGTTCATGATTGTGGCAATCGCAGGTTGTGCCGCGACTACCAAGACCGAAGTGAAACGGGGAAAGAAGGGACTGCATATCAACTGTTCGGGCCTGTCCTCCTCCTGGGACAAGTGCTACGCCAGTGCAGCCAATTCATGCGGCGCCAAAGGCTATAAAGTCATCGCCAAGTCAGGCGACAACGCCGAAGACCCGGGCGACTACCCGTTCGGCCTCAACCCCGCCGGCTACACCAGCCGAAGCATGATCGTCATCTGCAAATAACTGTCGACGCTCTCACAGCCTCGACAGCTGTTGACTGAGCACATCGTAGTTCGATGACATCACCTGCGCCTGCACCTGCGGGCTGACCATCATCCGCGCCACCACCAGGGCGCCGATGCATTGCGACAGAATCGACCAAGCCAAATCCTCGCTGCCCAACGTTGCAGCCCAGCCCGCCTGCAATCGGCAAATCCAGTCCTGCGCCTGTTGGCGTACTGCCACATCAGACCGTGCAATCTCCGCCCCCAGGCTCGGCAACGCACAGCCCGCCTCCGACTGCTCCACATGGGCCATGCTCAAATAGAACTTCAAACAGCGATCCAGCCGCTCCCGACTCTGCACACCATTGCCATTCAAGCGTTCAAGGCTATGGCTCAATTCACGCTCGACAATCGAGCTGAACAATTCGTCCTTCGAGGCGAAGTGGCTATAAAAGGCACCGCCACTCAAGCCAATGGCTTTCATCAAGCCATCCACCCCGACGCTGGCAAACCCTTCTTTCTTCGCCAAGGCCGCACTGCTATCCAGAAGCTTCTCTTTGGTTTCCTGCTTATGACTGGCCGAATATCGCATCACTTCCCTCTCTGTTGTCCGCTTGACGCCTGTCGGATCGTAGCATAACGTTCGTTTGGCAAACGATCGTTTACTAAAGGATCTCCCATGACGAACAACAAGAAAATCGTACTGGTAGTGGGTGCCGGCGATGCTACCGGTGGCGCCATCGCCAAGCGCTTTGCCCGTGAGGGTTATGTCGCCTGCGTTACCCGGCGCAGCGCCGATAAACTGCAACCCTTGGTGGAAAGCATCCAGGCGACAGGTGGAGAAGCGCATGGCTTTGCCTGCGATGCCCGCAAGGAAGAGGACGTTATCGCCCTGATCGAACAGATTGAAACCGAGTTGGGGCCCATAGAAGCCTTTGTCTTCAACATTGGCGCCAATGTGCCGTGCAGTATCCTGGAAGAAACCGCCCGCAAGTACTTCAAGATTTGGGAGATGGCCTGTTTCTCAGGCTTCCTCAACGCCCGGGAAGTGGCCAAGCGCATGGTCACCCGTAATCGCGGGACCATCCTGTTTACCGGTGCCACCGCCGGCTTGCGTGGCGCCGCCGGCTTTGCCGCATTCGCCGGAGCCAAACACGGGATCCGCGCACTGGCGCAAAGCATGGCTCGCGAACTGGGCCCGCGGAATATCCACGTCGCCCACGTGGTCGTGGATGGTGCCATCGACACTGACTTCATCCGCGACAACTTCCCGCAAAAATATGCCCTCAAGGATCAGGACGGTATTCTCAACCCCGAGCACATCGCCGATAACTATTGGTACCTGCACAGCCAGCCACGGGACGCCTGGACCTTCGAGCTGGACCTGCGCCCCTGGAATGAACCCTGGTAAGCACGCCCCATAACAATAAACAGCGAGTACCCAGCATGAGTAAAACCGTGGAGTTCTTTTTCGACCTCGGCAGCCCGGCCACCTATTTGGCCTATACCCAGCTTCCAGGCCTATGCGCGGCAACCGGCGCCCAGTTGATTTATAAGCCAATGCTACTGGGCGGCGTATTCAAGGCCACCGGCAACGCGTCGCCGGCCACCGTTCCCGCCAAGGGCCGCTACATGTTCCAGGACCTGGCGCGCTATGCCCAGCGCTACAACGTCCCGCTCAAGTTCAATCCGCACTTTCCCATCAACACCTTGCTGCTGATGCGTGCGGTCACCGGCATTCAACTGCGCCAGTCCGAGCGTTTTCTCGACTTCATCGACTGCCTGTTCCGCGCACTTTGGGTAGAAGGCCGTCACTTGGGAGACCTGTCCGTGGTGGCCACAGTGCTGGCCGAACACGGCTTTGATCCCGAAGAAATCCTGGCGCTAACCAATGATGACGAGGTCAAGGCTGCCCTCAAGGACAACACCGAACACGCCATCCAACGTGGCGTATTCGGTGCCCCCAGCCTGTTTGTCGGCAACCAGCTGTTCTTTGGCCAGGATCGCCTGGACTTTGTGCGTGAAGCGCTGAGCTAGATCGCGGCCGTACGCACCTGCAACCACTCCAGCGCAGCGCCACTGAGCAGCGGACTCAGGCGCTCGCGCACTTGCGCATGGTACTCGTTGAACCACTGGCGCTCTTCCACCGTCAGCAGCGACGGCTCAAGGCAACGGGTGTCGATCGGGCATAGGGTGAGTGTCTCGAACTTGAGGAACTCGCCAAACTCGGTCTTGCCCGCTTCACGGTTCAACACCAGGTTCTCGATGCGCACGCCCCAACGGCCCGGACGATAAGTGCCCGGTTCGATGGAAGTAATCATGCCCGCCTGCATCGCCGTTTGCGGCGCAGCGACGGCTTGGTACGCGATCACCTGGGGACCTTCATGCACGTTCAGGAAATAGCCTACGCCATGGCCGGTGCCGTGGCCGTAGTCCACGCCTTCCGCCCAGATCGGCGCGCGGGCGATGGCGTCCAGCAACGGCGAAAGAATACCTTTGGGAAAATGCGCGCGGGACAAGGCAATCACACCCTTGAGCACACGCGTGCAATCGCGTTTCTGCTCTTCGCTTGGCGTGCCGATAGGCACCATCCGCGTGATGTCGGTCGTGCCACCCAGATACTGGCCCCCCGAGTCGATCAGCAGCAAACCATCGCCTTCGATCAGCGCGTGCTCTTCTTCAGTCGCGTGATAGTGCGGCATCGCACCATTGGCGTTGAACGCGGCAATCGTGTTGAAGCTCAACGACACATAACCCGGACGACGGGTACGGGCCGCTGTCAGGTGTTCATCAATGGTCAGTTCGGTGATGCGCTCACGGCCCAACGCGCTGTCGAGCCAGGCAAAGAATTCACACAGGGCTGCGCCATCCTGCTCCATGGCCTGGCGAATATGCTCGGCGTCCGCCAGGCTTTTGCGCGACTTGGCCAAGGTAGTAGGGTTCAGGCCTTCGATCAGCGTCACGCCACTGCCCAGGTTCTCCAGCAATCCAGCAGTCACCCGTGCCGGGTCGACCTGCACACTGGCGCCTGAAGGAATGTCCTTCAACGCCGCCGCAACTTCGCTGTAATCCCGCAGGGTCACGCCATCCTGTTCCAGCACGGCGCGCAGCTCGGAGTCGACCTTGCTCAAGGCCACAAACAGCGTCGCCTGCTGCTGGCCAATCAAGGCAAAGGACACAAACACCGGATTGAACGAAACGTCGCCGCCGCGCAGGTTAAACAGCCAGGCAATGTCGTCCAGGGTCGCGATGAAATGCCAGTCGGCGCCCTTCTCCTTCAAGCTGGCACGCAGGGCTGCGAGCTTCTCGCCACGGCTGACGGTGGCCTGAGGCGGCAAATGCTGATAGATCGGCTGGTTCGGCAAGGTTGGGCGGTCTTGCCAGACTTCATTCAACAGGTCGATGTCCGTAAGCAAGCGTGCACCACGTGCCTCCAGCTTGCTGCCCAAAGTGCGAGCTGATGCAACGGCCATGACCGCGCCATCCACGGCCACCACACCGCCTTCCGGCGTCTGTTCCGCCAGCCACTCCAGCGGCCCGGGCTGGCCCGGTTGCAGTTTGACCAACTCGATACCGCTGCCCTTGAGTTCCTTGGTCGCCTGTTCCCAATAGCGGCTGTCTGCCCATACACCTGCGAAATCCGCGGTGACAATCAGCGTACCCACCGAACCATGAAAACCCGACAACCACTGACGACCCTGCCAGTAACCCGGCAGGTATTCGGACAAGTGTGGGTCGGCCGACGGCACCAACAAGGCATGAATACCCTCGCGGCTCATCAGTTCGCGGGTGTGCGCCAGGCGCTGGGGAACCGTTCCATGGGTCAAAGGCTGTGTGCTCATCGTGTCTCCTGCTAACCACTAATAATTGTTATGGGGTCAAACGGCCCAGAAAGCCGGTGCGCTGGCCAGTGCGGCCTTGATCAGTTGTACCGCCTGATCGATGTCCTGCTCGGTGGTAAACCGCCCGAGGCTCAAGCGAATGGTGCGACCTGCGCTGCGGGCATCATGGCCCAGCGCCAGAAGCACATGAGACGGTGCATTGCTCGCCGAATTGCAGGCCGACGTGGCCGAAAAGGCAATGCCCGCGCTCAACGCGGCGGAATTGAACTCGCCCTCGCTGAACGTCAGGCTCAAGGTGTGGGGAATACGCTGGGTGAGGCTGCCATTGAGGCGCACCCCGGCAATCGTATTCAGCTGTTCCAGCAGGCGCTCGCGCAGGGCAACAATGGTTGCCTTTTCTTCAGCAAAGGACGCCGCCGCCAGTGCGAACGCCGTGCCCATGCCGGCGATCTGGTGAGTCGCCAGGGTGCCAGAACGCAAGCCGCCTTCATGACCACCGCCGTGAATCTGCGCCAGCACTTTCTGCTGCGCACGTGGGCCGACGTACAGCGCGCCGATGCCCTTGGGGCCATAGAGTTTGTGTGCGGAAAATGACATCAGGTCCACCGGCCACTCAGCCAGGTCAATCGCGACCTTGCCCGCGCCCTGCGCCGCATCCACGTGAAACAACGCGCCGTGCTCACGCACTCGTGCGCCAATCGCCTGGATATCGTTGAGGGTGCCCAACTCGTTGTTCACCAGCATCAGCGACACCAGGAAGGTGTCCTCACGCAATGCTTCGCTTACCGCCTCAACACTGATCAAACCTTCGGCGTCCGGCACCAGGTACGTCACCGCAACCCCAGCTTCCTGCAGCTGGCGGGCGGTGTCGAGCGTGGCCTTGTGTTCAATCTGGCTGGTGATGATATGCCCGCCGGCTACGCCCCGCGCCTGGGCGACGCCCTTGATGGCGAGGTTGTTGGACTCGGTGGCACCGGAGGTCCAGACGATCTGTGCCGGCTCGGCGCCGACCAGTTCAGCCACTTGGCCCCGCGCCTGCTCAACCGTTTGCCGGGCCTGTTGGCCGAACGCGTGGGAACTGGACGCAGGGTTACCGAAGTTGGCGTTGAAGCCCAGACACTCGACCATCACCTGGATGACCCGCTCATCCACCGGCGTGGTGGCGGCGTAGTCGAAATACAGCGGACGTTTATTCATGACGTTAAAGACTCGCAGAGCATGTTCCCGAGAACAACGTCTCAGGGGGCAGCGATCAGGAAGGAAGATGGTTTACCTGATTCCGTGCCGTTAAAGAAAGACCACTTTATTTAAAAGTGCGTAGGAACGCTCCTGAAATTCAGCTTAACAGGCTCCGGGAAACGGATGGCAAACAAAAAGCCCGAGATTCCTGTGGGAAACCTCGGGCTTTTCAGACCTGGCCACTGACTCAACTGGGGCGACCGTGCAGCGTCATGCCGCGCTCGGCATTCATTTCACCCTGACGGTCGAAACCAAAGGTTTTCTGTGGCTGGCCGGTCAGTTCGGCTTTCTTCTGTTGGTATTCATCAAACGACAGGCCTCGACGGCTCAGGGCTTCCAGCGCCAGCTCCTTGCTCTCTTCCGCCGAGTAGGCACGCAGTTCAGGCGACGAATGTGTCGCGCAACCGGCAAGGACTGAGGTGACGAGCAATACGGAAATGGCGAGAAAACGATTCATGGCGAAGGTCCTGCGAAACGGGTTGAAGTCAATGAGCACAGGCTACTCCCGCCCCTGCACGGTGAAAAATCATCAGCCGTGATAGTCGCTATCAACCCTTGCGACACCTGTGATAGCCACGTCTTATATTCCATGCAGATCTATAAATATGGAAATACGTTCATTTACGGAATAAACACAACCCTCTATAAATGGCTTCAACGCTCACGCCACTGTTCGCCTGGCAACTGTTGCCCAGGCAACAGTCATTCAACAAAACACCAGGCAGACAACACCGTCATTTTCCAACACCTGGCCCACGACCCGCGCCAGTCAAGGCCTGCGCAGCTTGGTACAGCTCTTGCTCAAGTCCTGCTACTGCTCTTGCCCTGAGCGACTGTTGAAAAAGGAACTGTTGATGACCCGTCCACTGAATGTCGTTGCCCTCTCCGGCGGAACCTGGCGCCCGTCCCGCACCCTGGTGTTGACCCAGGCGGTGCTGGCCGAACTGGCCACTCAATTGCCGATCCAGACCACCCTGATTGAACTGGGCGACATTGCCCGGCCACTGGGCGGCGCACTGTCCCGCCAGGAGTTGCCCGCCGACGTCGAGGCGCAACTGCACGCCATCGAACAGGCCGACCTGCTGATCGTCGCCGCCCCGGTGTATCGCGGTTCATACCCAGGCCTGCTCAAGCACCTGTTCGACCTGGTCGACCTCAACGCCCTGATCAACACCCCGGTGTTGCTGGCGGCCACCGGCGGCAGTGAACGCCACGCCCTGGTACTCGATCACCAACTGCGCCCGCTGTTCAGTTTCTTCCAGGCCCTGACTTTGCCCATTGGCGTGTACGCCACCGAGGCCGACTTCACCGACTACCAAATAACCAGTGAGCCCTTGAAGGCCCGCATTCGCCTTGCTGCAGAACGCGCCGCGCCGTTGTTTGCCGCGCATCCCACCTCTCTGCTGAAAATCGCTTAAGGATTTGTCATGGATGTTTTCTGGTTTCTGCCTACACACGGTGACGGTCATTACCTGGGCACCACCCAGGGCGCTCGCCCGGTCACCCTCAACTATTTGAAACAAGTCGCCCAAGCCGCAGATAACCTCGGCTACCACGGCGTGCTGATCCCCACCGGCCGCTCCTGCGAAGACTCCTGGGTCATCGCCTCGGCGCTGGTGCCACTGACCGAACGCCTGCGCTACCTGGTGGCGATTCGCCCGGGGATCATTTCGCCGACCGTCTCCGCACGTATGGCCGCCACCCTCGACCGCCTGTCCAATGGCCGCCTGTTGATCAACGTGGTGACCGGCGGCGACCCCGACGAAAACCGCGGCGACGGCAGCTTCCTCGATCACAGCGAACGCTACGAAGTGACCGACGAATTCCTCAAGATCTGGCGCCGCGTGTTGCAGGGCGAATCGGTGGACTTCGAAGGCAAACACCTGCGGGTGCAGAACGCCAAGGCACTTTACCCGCCGGTGCAAAAGCCGTATCCGCCGCTGTACTTCGGCGGTTCCTCGGACGCTGCCCACGACCTCGCCGCCGAACAAGTCGACGTGTACCTGACCTGGGGCGAACCACCGGCCGCCGTCGCGGAAAAACTCGCCGACGTGCGTGAGCGCGCCGCCCGCCATGGTCGCACCGTCAAGTTTGGGATTCGCCTGCATGTGATCGTGCGGGAAACCGAAGAAGACGCCTGGAAAGCCGCCGCCAAACTGATCGAACACATCAGCGACGAAACCATCGCCGCCGCGCAAAAATCCTTCTCACGCTTTGACTCCGAAGGACAGCGGCGCATGGCCGCCCTGCACGACGGGCGCCGCGACAACCTGGAAATCGCCCCCAACCTGTGGGCCGGCGTCGGCCTGGTGCGTGGCGGCGCGGGCACGGCCTTAGTGGGCAACCCCCAGCAAGTTGCCGAGCGGATCAAGGAATACGCGGACCTGGGCATCGAAAGCTTCATCTTCTCCGGCTACCCGCACCTAGAAGAGGCGTATCGCTTTGCCGAATTGGTGTTCCCGCTGCTGCCGGAACCCTACGCGAGCCTGGCCGGGCGCGGCGTCACCAACCTCACCGGACCGTTCGGCGAAATGATTGCCAACGACGTCCTGCCGGCAAAAGCCAAGGCCTGACTTGCCGTCTGCCGGGGTACGCCCCGGCACACCATGAGGAATCCCGCGTGACAGCCAAACCCAACAGCGTCCTGCCCTCACCGTTGCAGACAGCCAAAGTGCTGGCCGCCGAATTCGCCCTTACCGCCGTCGAACGTGACGAGCGCGGCGGCACACCCAAGACCGAACGTGACGCCCTGCGCCAAAGCGGCTTGCTGGCCCTGAGCATCCCCACCCAATACGGCGGCCTCGGCGCCCGCTGGAGCGAGACCCTGGAGATCGTTCGCGAGTTCGCCAAAGTCGACAGTTCCATCGCCCACGTCTTCGGCTTTCATCACCTGATGCTTGCCACCGTTCGCCTGTTCTCCCGCCCGGAGCAATGGCAACCCTGGTTCGAACAAACCGCGCGCAAAAACTGGTTCTGGGGCAACGCCCTCAACCCCTTGGACACGCGCACGGTGGTCAAGGCCTACAAAGGCTGGCGAGAATTCTCCGGCAAGAAGAGCTTTTGCTCCGGCGCCAGCGACTCGGAAATGCTGATCGCCTCAGCCGTGGATGAAAGCGCCGGCGGCAAGCTGCTGATCGCCGCCATCCCCAGCGGGCGCAGCGGCATCACGTTGCACAATGACTGGAACAACATTGGCCAGCGCCAGACCGACAGCGGCAGCGCCAGCTTCGAACGGGTACGCGTGGAGGAGTCGGAGTTGCTCCTCGATCCCGGCCCGTTGAGCACACCCTTCGCCTGCCTGCGCCCGCTGATCGCTCAGTTGACCTTCACCCATATGTTCCTTGGCATCGCCGAAGGCGCCTTTGCCGAAGCCCGGAATTACACCCTGACCGAAACCCGGCCCTGGCATAAATCCACGGTGCAGGACATCCGCCAGGACCCGTATGTGCTCAACCACTACGGCGAATTCTGGGTCGCCCTTGAAGGCGTTCGACTGCTGGTGGAGCGTGCCGCCGAGCTGCTGGACCAGGCCTGGGCCAAAGGCCCGAGCCTCAGCGAAAGCGAGCGCGGCGAACTGGCCATCGCCATCGCCACCGCCAAGGTCGCCGCCACCCGCAACGGCCTGGAACTGTGCAGCCGCCTGTTCGAAGTCACCGGCGCGCGTTCCACCCACGCCTCCCTGCGCCTGGACCGGCACTGGCGCAACCTGCGCACACAAACCTTGCACGATCCGGTGGACTACAAACTCCACGAACTGGGGGACTGGGCGCTGAACCAGTCCCTGCCGATTCCCACGTTCTACTCCTAGAAGAGGTGCCCATGCAGCTTTTAACCCTACCGCCCTCGCCCGCTCTTGCGACCTCGATCCGCGCCACGGCCCAGGTCTTCGAAGACCCGAAATCCCAGGCGCTGCTGGCGCACATCCAGCAAGTCGCGCCCAGCGAAGCCAGCGTGCTGATCATCGGCGAAACCGGCACCGGTAAAGAGCTGGTGGCACGCCATATCCACAACCTCAGCGCCCGGCGCAACCGTCCGTTCGTGGCGGTAAACTGCGGCGCGTTTTCCGAATCGTTGGTGGAGGCCGAGCTGTTCGGCCATGAAAAAGGCGCCTTCACCGGCGCCCTCAGCGCCAAGGCCGGCTGGTTCGAAGAGGCCGACGGTGGCACCCTGTTCCTCGATGAAATCGGTGATTTGCCGATGGCGATTCAGGTCAAGCTGCTGCGGGTACTCCAGGAGCGCGAAGTGGTGCGCCTGGGATCACGCAAAAGCATTCCCATCGACGTGCGGGTCCTGGCGGCCACCAACGTTCAATTGGAAAAAGCCATCAACGCCGGACATTTCCGCGAAGACCTGTACTACCGCCTCGATGTGGTGAGCCTGGAGCTGAGCCCGTTGCGGGACCGGCCCGGCGACATCCTGCCCCTGACCCGGCACTTTATCGAAGCCTACAGCCAGCGCCTGGGTTACGGACCGATCACTATCAGCCGCGAGGCCGAGCAGAAACTCAAAAGCTACAGTTGGCCAGGCAACATTCGCGAGCTGGAAAACGTGATTCACCACACCCTGCTGATCTGCCGCAACGGCGTGATCGAACGCGACGACCTGCGCCTGTCGAACATGCGCATCGAGCGTCAGGACGACAGCCAGCACGGCATCGACAACAGTGCTGAAGCCCTGCTGGAACGCGCCTTTCAAAAACTCTTCGAGGAACAGGCCGGCGCCCTGCATGAAAAGGTCGAGGATGCATTGTTGCGCGCTGCCTACCGCTTCAGCCATTACAACCAGGTGCACACCGCCAACCTGCTGGGCCTGAGCCGCAACGTGACGCGTACCCGCTTGATCAAGATCGGTGAGCTGGCCGTGAACAAGCGCCGCCCCGGCGAAAACGTACAGGGCGAGCGCATGCTGCACCTGTCAATTTAGGCGGCAGTGCAAGGCGTTGTCATGGCTGCGCTCGATACTGCGCAACACCTGGAACGAACCGAAGGTCACTGCCGTGGCCTGGTGGGCGCGTATCAGCGTCCAGAAATCTTCCTCACCGTGCTCAAAACACTTGAAGGCCGCCTCACCGTCCTCGCGGGAGCGCCATTGCAAGTAGCTGAGCACCCGGCGCCCATCATCGCTGACCTGCACGCTGGCGTTGATAAAGCCGCCGTGGTCCTGGGCCAGGCGCTCGCTTTGGGATGACAGGGCCGCTACCAACGCGGATTGCTGCTGAGGTTCGATCTGGAACTCGACCATCTGGGTGAAACTCAGACTCTTCTCTAATACCTGCATGAACATTCCCCTCTTACCGTAGGCACAATCTTGCGATTGGATGCCACGCAGGGTAAAACCTCTAGTTAAGTCAAGGTCAAGGGCTTTTTCATGGTCACCAAAGAACTCACCGTCGGCCAATTGGCAGCCCGTAGCGGCGTTGCCGTTACCGCCCTGCACTTCTACGAAACCAAGGGTTTGATCAAGAGCAGCCGTAACGCCGGCAACCAACGGCGCTACTCGCGGGACGTGTTGCGCCGGGTGGCGGTGATCAAGATTGCCCAGCGTTTGGGCATCCCTCTGGCGACGATCCATGAGGCACTGCAAACCCTGCCCGATGGCCGCACGCCCACCGCCGCTGACTGGAAGCGCCTGTCTGCATTGTGGCGTGAGGACCTGGACCGGCGCATCGACAAACTGATGCTGCTGCGGGACAAACTCAGTGGCTGTATTGGCTGCGGGTGCCTGTCGATAGAGGCGTGCCCGCTGCGCAATCAGGATGACGTACTGGGTGAACGCGGGCCTGGGGCACAATTGCTGGAGCCCAGCGTAAATCCCTGATAAGGAAACCCTATCAATGTGGGAGCGGGCTTGCTCGCGAAGGCGGCGTGTCAGTCACTCAATAAGTTGGCTGATACACCGCCTTCGCGAGCAAGCCCGCTCCCACATTTTGATCTCCATCAGACTTAGAAACCCGGAGCTATCTGGCCTTTATAGCGTGTCAGGATGAACTGGCGCACTTCATCGGAGTTCAACGCCTTGGCCAGTTTCTGGATGCCCGGGTCGTTGATGTTGTCCGGGCGCGCTACCAGGTACTCGACGTACAGGCTCTTGCCCTTCTCGACGATCAACGCGCTGTTGGTGTCGATCCCCGCTTCCAGGGCGTAGTTGGCGAACACGAACGCCAGGTCCACCTGGCTCACCGAGCGAGCCAGCAACGCCCCTTCCAACTCACGAATTTTCAGGTGCTTGGGGTTTTCGACGATGTCCCGTGGGGTGGCCAGGGTGTTGCTCGGGTCCTTGAGTTTGATCAGGCCGGCTTCATCCAGCAGCACCAGCGCACGGCCGGTGTTGACCGGGTCGTTGGGGATCGACACTGTGGCGCCGTCTTTCAACTCAGCGATGTTTTTGATCTTGGTCGAATAGGCACCAAACGGCTCGATGTGCACGCCAACCACCGGCACCAGATTGGTATGCCGGGTTTTGTTGTAGTCATCCAGGAAAGGCCGGTACTGATAGTAGTTGGCGTCAATGTTCTTCAGCGCCAGTTGTTGGTTGGGCTGGATGAAGTCGGTGAAGACCTTGATTTGCAGGTCCACGCCCTCCTTGGCCAGCACGGGTTTGACGAACTCCAGGATCTCGGCGTGAGGCACGGGCGTGGCGCCGACGACCAACGTCTCGTTGGCAAAGGCGTTGAAGGACAAGACAGCGGCCAAGATGGCCAGGGATTTTTTCATGGTTGCTCCGAAGGCATTAGTTATAGGAATCAACGGCGGCTGTAACGCGCCACCAAACGGTCACCGGTCATTTGCAGGGCCTGCACCAGCACCAACAGCAGCAACACCGTGACCACCATCACGTCGGTCTGGAAACGCTGATATCCATAGCGAATTGCCAGGTCGCCCAGGCCACCGCCACCGATCACCCCGGCCATCGCGGTGTAGTCCACCAGCACAATCGCGGTAACGGTGACCGCTGCCAGCAGCCCGCCCCGGGCTTCCGGCAACAGCGTGTGGCGGATCACCTGCCAGGTGCTGGCGCCCATGGATTGGGTGGCTTCCACCACACCACGGTCGACTTCACGCAAGGCGGTTTCCACCAGCCGCGCAAAGAAAGGCGTACAGCCCACCACCAACGGCGGAATCGTGCCGGGCACGCCCAGGGAGGTGCCCACCAGCAAGGTGGTCAACGGGATCAGCACAATCAGCAGGATGATGAACGGCAGCGAACGCAGCACGTTCACCACCACCGACAGCACCCGATACACCACCAGGGTTTCGTGCAACTGGCGCTTGCCGGTAAGGAACAGCACCACCCCCAGCGGCAACCCCAACAGCACGGTAAAACCCAGGGCCGCAGTGAGCATGCTCAGGGTTTCCAGGCAGGCTTGGCCGATGTCGGCCCAGTAGATGTTTTTAAACAGCTCGGCCATGGTTCAGGACCAGTCGTGACGCGGTGGCTTGGCACCGTTGAGCAACCAGTTGCCCACCACGTGATACTTCCAGCGCACCGGGTCATGCAGGGTGTGCACACGGGCGTTGCGCCAGTGACGGTCGAAGTTGTGTTTCTTCAAAGTGGAACGGGTGCCGCCGAGTTCGAAGAGCTTGTTGCTGGCTTCGATGGCGATTTCAGTGGTCAGTACCTTGGCTCGAGCGACCGCCAGGGAAGCGTGGGCGACGTTGTCTTCATCGGGTGCCGGGCGCGCGGCGTCCAGGGCTTTTCCGGCGCGCTCCAGCAAGGCTTCCGCCGCTTCCAGACGAATATCCAATGCGCCGACCTGGATGATGGTCAGCGGATCTTCACTGGCTTTTTCCACCCCGGCATCAATCCACGGGCGGGCGAATTGCTGGACGAACTGCACCGTGTCACGCAGCGCGGCACGGGCGATGCCGGCGTCGATGGCGGCGGTGGTCAATTGTGCGAAAGGGCCGGCGAGCGTCGGCGAATCGTAGGAGCGATGGGTAGGAAACAGATTGAAAGCCGGCACGTTCAAGTCATCGGCCAGCACCGTGCCGCTGGACGTGGTGCGCTGCCCCATGCTGTCCCAGTCGTCGACCACCACCAAGCCTTCAGTGCCCCGGGGCACGAATGCCAACTGCGCATTTTGCTGTTCATCCAGCGCCAGCACCGCCAGCCAGTGGGCGTACAGCGAACCGGTGCAATACCCCTTGCGACCGTTGATCACATAGCCATCGCCTTGCCGGCGGATGGTTGCCTGGATGTCCTGAACGTTCTTGCCGCCGGTTTCCGACAGTGCATTGGCAAACCGATGCCCTTCCAGCGCCAGGCCAAAAAAGTACGCCTGCTGCTCGGGGGTGCCCTGCAGACGGATGTCTTCCAGCAGGCAGTAATGGTTCTGCGGGATCTGACCCAGCGACGGGTCGGCCGCCGAGATGATCGCAATCACCTGGGCCAACACCGCGTAGGACACTTGGGCGCCGCCAAATTCGCGAGGCACGCTGATGCCCCACAGGCCGCTGTTGGAATACAGGTCGACCACTTCGACCGGCACCTGGCGGGTGCGGTCACGTTCGGCGTCTTGCTCCAGCAACACGGCGGCGACCCGATGGGCTACGGCCAGGGCCTGGGCCTCATCGCGGATCAGCTCGGCGTGGGGCGTGTGAATCGGGTAATCGGCAGATACAGGCAGTACAGACATACAACGCTCTCGGGCGAATGATTGACCTGAGCTATTGCAGCTTCTGTGCCTGAGGGCCCGGGCCGTCAAACTCAAGGGTTTGCGCCCACCCTGACCGCAATAATCCGTCCATGGCGCAGCAAACTGCCGGTTTGCTGTTGCCTGGCCAACACCTCGTCGGCTGCCCGCAGGCCACGGCACACGTGGCCTATAGTGAAAAGGCCGTCCCTCCATAACCACAATCAAGGAGAACGATATGAGCGTTAAACCTATTCCCGAGGGCTATCACAGCATCACGCCGTACTTGGGTATCGAAAAAGCCGCTGAGGCCATCGAGTTCTACAAGAAAGCCTTCGGCGCCACCGAAGTCATGCGCCTGGACATGCCCGACGGCAAGATCGGCCATGCCGAACTGCGCATTGGCGATTCGGCGATCATGATGGCCTCACCCTGTGGCGAAATGTCTTTCGGCAGCCCGGGAAAAGAACACCCCAGTGTGTGCCTGCATCTCTATGTGCAGGACATCGACCAACAGTTCGCCCAGGCCATCAAGGCCGGCGGCACCGCGATTTCAGAACCCAAGGATCAATTCTACGGTGACCGCTCCGGGACGCTGAAAGACCCGTTCGGGCATGTGTGGTTTTTGGCTACGCGCAAGGAGGATTTGACCGAGGCGCAGGTTCGCCAGCGTGCCGAGGCGTTGTTCAAGCAAGGATGAAGTCGCCTGGGTGATACAACCCAACTGTGTGGCTTGCCTGCGATGGCATCACCTCGGTGCGACTGATACACCGAGTTGCCTGCATCGCAGGCAAGCCAGCTCTCACAGTTGGCCTGCACTGCCTGAAAGATCGGGCTTCAACACACTTCATGAACAACCCCTCCACGCTTTCCCCCTTGCCCCAGGCGCCGTGTGATTTCAGGATGCAGGCAATCATCACAAGGAGTCATTCCATGTTCGCCGGATTCCAAAAAGACCAGCGCCACGTCAACGGCGTGGACATCTGCTACCGCAAAGGCGGCACAGGTCCCGGCCTGCTCCTGCTGCACGGGCACCCGCAGACCCACGTCATCTGGCACAAGGTCGCCGAGCAACTGGCCGAACACTTCACCGTGGTCGCCGCCGACCTGCGCGGTTACGGCGACAGCAGCAAGCCCGCCGCCAATGACCATCACACCCACTATTCCAAACGCGAAATGGCCCGCGACGGCGTCGAATTGATGAAGGCCCTGGGCTTCGATGAGTTCTCGGTACTGGCCCACGACCGTGGCGCCCGCGTCGCCCATCGCCTGGCCCTGGACCACCCCAAGGCTGTACAGCGCATGGTCCTGCTGGACATCGCACCGACCCTGGCCATGTACGCCCAGACCGACGAAGCCTTCGCCCGCGCCTACTGGCACTGGTTCTTCCTGATCCGCCCGGCGCCGCTGCCCGAGAGCCTGATCGAGGGCAATCCGGAACTGTACCTGCGCAGCGTCATGGGCAGCCGCAGCGCCGGCCTCAAGCCGTTCACCGATGAAGCCTTCGCCGAATACCTGCGCTGCCTGAAACTGCCCGGTACCGCCACTGGCATTTGCGAAGACTACCGCGCCGCTGCCGGCATCGACCTTGAGCATGACCGCGCCGATATCGACAAAGGCAATCACCTGGAACTGCCATTGCTGGTGATGTGGGGCGCCGAAGGCACCGTCGGCCGCTGCTTCGACCCCCTCCAGGAATGGCAGAAAGTCGCGACCGACGTACGTGGCAAGGCCTTGCCGGCAGGCCACTACATCGCTGAAGAAGCCCCTGAACTGTTGCTCGGCGAAGTCCTGGCCTTCCTTCGCTGAGCCGTTATGAACCGCTGATCTGACCGATCCCGCCCCGCAGGCTTGAAACAGCCTGCGACGGGTTCTGCTTGCCCAAAAAACGTCTCGAGATAATAAAAATGACAATCAGAAAACTGCTGGGAACCCTGTATGTGCAAGTGATCATCGCCATTGTGCTGGGCGTGTTGATCGGCAACCACTGGCCCCAGGTGGGTATCGACCTCAAGCCGTTGGGCGACGGCTTTATCAAGCTGATCAAGATGATCATCGGCCCGATCATCTTCTGCACGGTGGTGTCCGGCATCACCAGCATGCACGACGTAAAGCAGGTGGGCCGCGTGGGTGGCAAGGCGCTGCTCTACTTTGAGATCGTCTCCAGCATTGCCCTGGTGATCGGCATCCTTGCCGCGCACCTGCTGCACCCGGGCGTGGGTTTCAACATTGATGTGAAAACCCTCGACACTTCGGCCATCGCCGGTTTTGTCGGCCAGGCCGAACACGGCGAAGGCGTCACCGGATTCCTGATGCATGTGATCCCCACGACCTTCTTCGATGCCTTCTCCAAAGGCGAAATCCTCCCGGTGCTGTTTGTGTCGGTGCTGTTTGGCCTCGGGCTGGTGATGATCGGCGAGAAGGGCCGGCCCTTGGTGGGCGTGATCAACCAGGCCAGCGAAGTGTTCTTCCGCATCGTCGGGATGATCAGCCGCGTAGCGCCGATCGGGGCCTTCGGGGCCATCGCCTTCACCATCGGCAAGTACGGCCTGGGTTCGCTGCTGCCGCTGTTGAAACTGGTGGGCACGTTCTACGTCACCGCGTTTTTCTTCGTCGCCGTGGTGCTGGGCAGCATTGCCCGTTATGTAGGGTTCAGCATCTTCAAGCTGCTGACCTACATCAAAGCCGAGCTGTTGATCGTGCTGGGCACCAGCTCATCCGAATCGGCCCTGCCGCAGCTGATCCAGAAACTCGAAAGCCTTGGCGCGTCCAAAGGCGTGGTGGGGATCGTGGTGCCCACCGGCTACACCTTCAACCTGGATGGCACCAACATCTATATGACCCTGGCGGTGCTGTTCCTGGCCCAGGCGACCAATATCGACCTGACGCTGGAGCAACAACTGACCCTGCTGGCGGTGGCGATGCTCACCTCCAAAGGTGCCGGTGCGGTAGTGGGTGCAGGCTTTGTCGCGCTGGCCGCCAGCCTCGCGGTCGTGCCCACGGTGCCGGTGGCGGCGATGGTGTTGATCCTGGGTGTGGACCGGTTCATGGCTGAATGCCGCTCGCTGACCAATATTATCGGCAATGCCGTGGCCGCGCTGGTGGTGGCTGCTTGGGAAGGTGAACTGGACCGCGAGAAAATGGCGCCCATCGCCCTCAAGCATGGCCGTCATGCACGGGCCGCCGCCCAGGCGAAGATCGCCGCCGAGTAACCCTTAAACACCGATACCCTGTGGCGAGGGAGCTTGCTCCCGCTGGGCTGCGCAGCGGCCCCAAAATCCTGGGAGCGCTTCGCACTCCAGCGGGAGCAAGCTCCCTCACCACAGAAGCTCCCTCGCCACACCGGTGCTATTCTGGCGGTTCATGCCGCCACGCCTGTTTCTGATGACTAACAAGAAAGATACCGTGCCTCTACCTGAAGACCTGCGGGTATTCCTGACCGTGATCCGCAAGGCCGGCTTTGCTGCGGCTGCCGACGAGCTGGGTTTGTCCCCGGCCTATGTCAGCAAGCGTATCCAGATTCTCGAAACCACCCTCGCCACCCGCCTGCTGCACCGCACCAGCCGCCGTATCGCCCTGACCGAAGACGGTGAGCGCGTGCAGCGATGGGCCGTGCGGATTCTCGAAGACTTCCAGCAACTGTCCGACGAGCTTTCCGACGCCCACGACAGCCCGCGCGGTCACCTGCACTTGTGCAGCAGCTTCGGTTTCGGCCGTAACCATGTGGCGCCAGCCTTGTCGCTATTGGCCGAACAATACCCGGACCTGGAGATTCGCCTGGACCTGTTTGATCGGGTGGTGGATATCGTCAGCGAGGGTTTCGACCTGGAGATTCGCGTGGGCGACGACATCCCGGGGCAACACATCGGTCGCCGGCTGGTGAGTAACCGGCGGGTGCTGTGTGCGGCGCCCGCCTACCTCGAACGCCGTGGTGTGCCGCAGCACTTGAGCGACCTGGAACAGCACGACTGCCTGGTGCTCAAGGAGCGCGACAACGCGTTTGGCATCTGGCACCTGGAGCGCGATGGCGTGCAGGACAGCGTGCGCGTGCGCGGCCCGTTATCGTCGAATAACGGCGAGATCGTTTTGCAATGGGCCCTGGACGGACGCGGCGTGTTGCTGCGTTCGATGTGGGACGTGAAGCCGCTGCTGGAGCAAGGGAAACTGGTGCAGGTGCTGCACGACTACACCCAGAGCGCCAACGTGTGGGCGGTGTACCCGACGCGGTTGGCCTACTCCGGGAAGTTGCGGGCGTGTGTGGAGTTTTTGCAGGAGCACTTCAAAGGGTTGTCGATCTGACGCCCCGGTGAGCCCTGAATCCCATCCATAACCCCATGACCACCAAGGCGCTCAACGGCAGCCCATGGAACAACACAATCACCTGAGCCGGCGTCCACGTCAGGTAGAACGGCCCGACCACCAGCATGCCCATGCCGAAGCCGGCCATTTGGATCAGGGTCAATAAACTGAACAGCGGAAGGCGCAGGCCATCAGGCTCATTCTGGGCCCGGGAGATCAAGGCCACCTCGGACACACCGTCCCCCAGCCCTGCCCACACCACCAGCATCAATGCCAGCCAAAGCTCGGTTTGCTGGAAGGTCAGGATAAAGCCGCTGGACATCAGCGCTACGCCGGCCATGAACAGGCGCTCCATGCCTCGGTTGCCGCGGTTTTTTAAAACCGCACTGGCCAGGCGCGCGCCGACGAACTTGCCACACGCCCACACTGCCAGCAGATAACCCATGACGGTTTTTGCCGTGTCGGGAGAAATGTACTGGGACAGTACCGGCCAGCCGACGTTATGGGCAGCGCTGCCAAGCGTATCGAGCATGCTGATCAGCAACATGGCGGCCAGCACCGGCGCGCCCCGCAGCCCTTTCTTCAGCTCATGCCATTCCGCCGAGAGGGCCCGGTGCACGCCAACGGTGGCGAAGTACAGCCCGCGCAGCGGCAGGATCAGGCAAGCAGCGACGACATAGGTGCCAATGTTGACGGCAAACACCGCTTCAAATCCACCGGTGGCGATCAACAGTCCGGACAGCAAACTGCCGAAGACCGCACCGGTAGCGGCCGCTGAAGTGATCCACGCATTGGTGGAGACGCGCTGCTCGAGCGCCACCCAGGTTGGCAATTGACTGTTGAGGCCAATGGCAAACAGCGAATTGCACAAGCCGATCCCGAAGGCGATAAAGGGCAGCACGCTGAGCTGATGGGCCGGGATCAACAGCAGCAGCGGCGTCAGCAACAGCGCCCGGGCAAGGTCCAGCCCGGCCAATGTGCCACGCCCGGCAAAGCGCCGGAAAAACGGGATGCCGAACAGGCTGGCGACAATACCGCCGGTGACGCGGCATGCCAGAAAGAGACTGACAAACACCACGCTTTGGCTAAGCCAATAGACGTAGGTAGACAAGGCCACCATATTGAGGAACGCGCCAAAATCCGAAACGCCCCGGGCAAAGATGATCAGGCGGGCGTTTCGGGTCGAAAGCGCGAGCTCGGGATTGCGGTTACACACACTGAAATTCCTTTTTCCGCGACGGGCCAACCTCCTTGTCGCGCCCCACTTAAGCCCACAGGTCTTGAAGTGTCAACTTGTGGGAGCTGTCGAGCTTTAGCGAGGCTGCGATGGGATCACCGCGGTGCACCTGCAGGAGCGCAGCGCCTGCATCGCAGCCTCGCTAAACCTCGACAGCTCCCACCATTGATCTTGCTTACCTTGAGTCAGTTAGTCACCCGAGCCAAGGATTGGCCGCCAGGTGCTCGCGCTCAAACGCCTTGATCTGCTCACTGCGCTGCAACGTCGTGCCGATAGCATCCAACCCCAACAACAACGCAGTCTTGCGCAACGTATCAATCTGAAACCCAATCACCTGCCCGTCAGCCAAAAGAATCTCCTGCGCCTCAAGATCCACACTGATCTGCGCCTGTTCAGGCTGACTCACCATCTGCCCCAAACGCTGCAACACCGCCTCCTCCAGCGTGATCAACAACACCCCATTACGCTGGCAGTTGTCATAGAAAATCCCCGCAAAGCTGCTGCCGATCAACGCGCGAATGCCCATCTGTTTCAAGCCCCACACCGCATGCTCCCGGCTGGAACCACAACCGAAGTTCGGCCCCACCACCATAAAGCTCGCGCCCTGCCACGCCGGCTGGTTCAGCACGAACTCCGGGTTAGGCTCGCCCGATGCCAAGAAGCGCAAATCAAAGAACAACCCGCGATCCAGCCCGTTACGGTCGATGCCCTTGAGAAACTGCTTGGGCATGATCACGTCAGTGTCGATATTGGCCGCCAGCATCGGCGCGGCCTTGCCGGTGATCCGGGTGAAGGGTTGCAGGCTCATGTGCGGTCTCCAAAGTGGCGAATATCCGTCAGGCGGCCGGTGATGGCAGCGGCGGCAACCATGGCCGGGCTCATCAGGTGCGTGCGGGCACCTGCGCCCTGGCGGCCTTCGAAGTTGCGGTTGGTGCTGGAGGCGCAGCGGTCGCCGGGCTCCAGCACGTCATCGTTCATCGCCAGGCACATCGAGCACCCGGACTGGCGCCATTCAAACCCGGCGTCGATAAAAATCGCGGCGAGGCCTTCGGCTTCGGCCTGGTCGCGCACTTCGGTGGAGCCCGGCACGATCATCGCCCGCACGTGGTCGGCCACGTGCTTGCCGCGCACGACGCTGGCGGCATCCCGCAGGTCTTCGATGCGGGCGTTGGTGCAGGAGCCGATAAACGCATGGCTGATGACGATCTCGCTCAGGGGCATGCCGGCTTCAAGGCCCATGTAGTTCAGGGCGCGGCGCATGTCCTGGCGCAGGATCAGGTCGCTGACGTCTTGCGGGTCCGGTACGCGGGCGCCGATGGGCGCGGCCTGGTCGGGGCTGGTGCCCCAGGTGACCATGGGCTCCAGGGCGGTGGCGTCCAGTTGCACTTCGAGGTCGAACACGGCGTCGGCATCCGAGTGCAGTTGGCGCCAACCCACGAGGGCGCGCTCCCACAACTCGCCCTTCGGCGCGCGGGGTTTGCCCTTGAGGTAGGCAAAGACTTTTTCGTCCGGCGCCATGAACGCACCACGGGCGCCCGCCTCCACCGCCATGTTGCAGATGGTCATCCGCGCCTCGACGCTCAGGGCATCAATGGTCGAACCGCAAAACTCAATGGCGTAGCCGGTGGCACCCGAAGCGCCGATCTTGCCGATCAGCGCCATGATCACGTCCTTGGAGGTCAGGCCGTGGGCCAGTTCGCCATCCACGGTCACGCGCAGGCTTTTCAGGCGTTTGTAGACCAGGGTTTGCGAGGCCAGCAAATGCTCGATTTCCGAGGTGCCGATGCCAAAGCCGAATGCGCCCAAGGCACCGTAGGTGGTGGTGTGGCTGTCGCCGGCGGCGATCACCATGCCCGGCAGGATAAAGCCCTGCTCCGGGGCGATCACGTGTTCAATGCCTTGGCGCTTGTCGAGGATATCCAACAGCTCAATTCCGAAATCCCGGCAGTTTTCCGCCAGGTACGACACTTGGCGCGCGCCGCCCGCATCCGGCATGGTCGCGATGCGCTTGGGTGTGGTGGGGTTTACATGGTCGACCACCGCCAGCGCCGTGCCGGGACGCCATACGCCACGGCCTGCCTCGCGCAAGCCGCTGAAAGCTTGCGGGCTGGTGTATTCATTAATGACCTGACGGTCGATATACAGCAGCACATGGCCCTGGTCATCCAGGCGGCACACCGTATGGGAGTCGATGTGTTTGTCGTAGAGGGTTCTGGCAGAAGTCATTATTGGGCTCGCTCAACGGTATGACTCCATCATAGGCAGCGCCCCTGCCCCATCAATCCCGCCTTGGTGATGACTCGAAACATGTTTCGTGTTGCATGAATGGCTATCCGAAACATTTTCTTTCATATCCACCTTAGGGTTTTGCATTTCTCATCCGTCTTAACTTAGATACAGCCGCTCGCGTCAGCAAAAGCTACGGGCGGCGTTTTCCGGGCCTTTACCGCCTCTCTCCGATCAAGACCCTCATTCACATGTCGAAGAAGTCACGCTCAAAACTCTGGTTTCTCGTGCACAGCTGGCTGGCCTTGCCCATCTGGTTCTTTGTGCTGATCGTCTGTGTCACCGGCACCCTGGCGGTGGTCAGCCAGGAAATCGTCTGGCTGGCCAACCCGGACATCCGCGCCAGCAAGCCGTCGGACGATGCCGAACCGCTCACATACGACCAAGTGATCGGCGCCATCAAGCGCGCCGAACCCCAGGTGATCGTCGAGTCCCTGAGCCGTCCGGATGAGTCGCACTTTGCCCTCAGCGCCAACCTCAGCTATCCCGATGGGCGCTCGCTGGAGGTCTACGTGAACCCTTATACCGGGGTGATCCAGGGCATCAGCCCGGCGTTCAACTTCCAGGCATTTACCCGTGCACTCCACGGCTGGTGGCTGGTGCCCTTCACCAACGGTTACAGCTGGGGCTGGTACCTGGTGTCGCTGCTGGGCCTGCCGCTGTTGGCGTCGCTGGTCACCGGCCTTGTGGTCTACAAACGTTTCTGGAAAGGCTTTTTCAAGCCGACCCTGCGCTTCAACCATGGCGCGCGGATCTTCTGGGGCGACTTCCATCGATTGAGCGGCATCTGGTCGATCTGGTTTATCGCGGTGATCTCCATCACCGGCACCTGGTTCCTGATCGAGGCGACCCTCAGCGATAACCAGATCACCATTTCCAGCGAACCGATCGTCCCGGCGATTGCCCGCGACAAAGTGCCAATGTCCGCAGCGGGCGTACCGGCACCCATGATTCCACTGGACGAGGCGATCAATATCGCCACCCAACGTATCCCGGGGCTCGAGGCCAGCTTTGTGAGCCTGCCCAGCAACGCTTACAGCCACCTGCGCATCGGCGGGCGTGGCTGGTACCCGCTGATGTTCCAGACCGCGGAAATCAACCCGTACAACGGCGAAATCGCCGTCTCGCACCTGCTGTCCGACCGTTCAGCCCTGGAGTTCGTCACCGAATCCATGCGCCCCCTGCACACCGGGGATTTTGGCGGCCTCTGGATCAAGCTGATCTGGGCCTTCTTTGGCCTGGTGTTGAGCATGATGGTCTTGAGCGGCCTGCTGATCTGGACCAAACGCACGGCCCTGGCGACCCTCAACGCCCTGAAACGTGAAGCCAAGGCATCCCGGCAACCAGCAAAAACCCAGGTCTTGCAGGCTGAAACAACGGAGGGCAATCAATGAACAAGTCCATGACGGTTCAACCGCCCTCGCCACTGCGGGCCTTCTGGCTCAAGTGGCGCTTCCACATCAATATCCTGCTGTTGCTGGTACCCCTGGGCTTTATGCCCAAGTACTTTGCCGACGCGGCGCTGTTTCGCGGCGACAGCGGCCTGGGCGAACGGGAAGTCGGCGAAGTACAGGTCGGTCCCTGGAGCCTGAAGCTCGCCGAGTTGCGCAACGAGCCGCCGCGCCCCGACCCGGCGGGACCGATGAAATCCTTCAATGCCGCCCTGTGCGCCACCTGCATCGACCAGGTCAAGGCGACCTACCTGCGCATCGGCAAGCCCCGCAGCCTGCGGGCCGCCGGGGTGATTTTCTTCGGTACCCCGTACCGCATGGGCGCCATGCTGCCGATCCCCGAACGCACACCACTGGACGCCGAAGTGTGGATCACCATGGAAGGCTGGGACGGCGCCATGCACCAGGCCTCCATCCCCTTGAGCCAGGCATCGCCGGCCACCATCGACTGGCTGAAAAAACGAGGAGTTAAACCATGACTTTGCCGCAACTGGCCCGCACCGTTGGCGCGCTGATCCTCTGTGCCGGCTTCAGCACCGTTGCCCTGGCCCACAACCCGATGTGCGAATGCAAGGAGATCCCCGGCGAGCAGATCCAGTGCACCGGCGGTTTCTCCGATGGCAGCGGCGCGCCGGGGGTGACCCTGGATGTGATCGGCTACGACGAAACCATCCTGGTGCCCGGCAAGCTGGGGCAAGACTCGACGCTGACCTTCAAGAAACCGTCCGCCGAGTTCTACGTGTTGTTTGATGCCGGCCCCGGCCACGTGGTGGAAATCGATCAAGCGGATATCCAGCCCCAATGAGCCGTACAACCCAAGTGGTCCGCCCGGCCGGTGCCGGGCACGAAACCCTGTATGTCCTGCTGTTGTGCCTGATCATCCTCGCCGTTGCCGGCACCGTGGTGGCCTTACGCGGTGAAAGCCAGGAGATCGCCGCCGTGCCCAGCCACCAACTGGACGCCCGCCGCGACCTCAGCGCCGCCGAGCAAGGCATCTACGCCGACCTGCGGGTGACCCTGGATGAAATCCACCTGCTGCAGGAAGAACACAGCGCCCTGCCGACGCCTGAGCAACTGGCGGCGGAAGGCTTTGCGCCCTTCGCCCAGGACGCCAGTTCGGTGAGCCGCGGCGACCATCGTTGGCAGTTGTTGGACGCGGCCTACCTGGGCCTGAGCCAGACACCGGACCTCAGCGGTTCGCTGTTGATGCGCATCCGGGGCGCCGAGCCGGATATCTGGCTCAACCGCAGCGCCAACCTCACCGCCCCCTCCGACCTCACTGACCAGGCGCTGATCAGCGCGGGATGGCAGCAAGTGGTCGCGCAATTCGATGCCGGTGTCACCCGCCAGCATCGCCATTGAATTCACGCTGTAGCGAGAGAAGACCATGTCTATTTCATCTCCATTATTACGTCTGGTGCTGGTCGGCCTGATTACCGTGCTGCTGGCCCCATTCGCGAGTGCCGACCCTGCCAAACGCCTGCGCATCGGCATCACCCTGCATCCTTATTACAGCTACGTGGCCAATATCGTCGGGGACAAAGCCGAAGTCGTGCCGTTGATTCCGGCCGGCTTCAATCCCCATGCCTACGAACCTCGTGCCGAAGACATCAAGCGCATCGGCACCCTGGATGTGATCGTGCTCAATGGTGTCGGCCATGACGATTTCGCCGACCGCATGATCGCCACCAGTGAGCGCCCGGACATCCCGGTGATCGAAGCCAACGCCAACGTGCCGCTGCTGGCCGCCACCGGCAACGCCGCCCGCGGTGCCGGCAAGGTGGTCAACCCGCACACCTTCCTGTCCATCAGCGCCTCGATTGCCCAGGTGAACAACATCGCCCGGGAACTGGGCAAACTCGACCCGGACAACGCCAAGACCTACACCCAGAACGCCCGGGCCTACGGCAAGCGCCTGCGCCAGATGCGCGCCGACGCCCTGGCCAAGCTCACCAGCGCACCCAACCCTGACCTGCGGGTGGCCACGGTGCACGCGGCGTATGACTACCTGCTGCGGGAGTTCGGCCTGGAAGTCACCGCCGTGGTGGAACCGGCCCACGGCATCGAGCCGAGCCCCAGCCAGTTAAAGAAAACCATCGACCAACTGCGGGAACTGGATGTGAAAGTGATCTTCTCGGAGATGGACTTCCCGTCCAGCTACGTCGACACCATCCAGCGTGAATCAGGCGTGAAGCTGTACCCGCTGTCGCACATCTCCTATGGCGACTACAGCGCGAAAAAGTACGAAGTGGAAATGACCGGCAACCTCAATACCGTGGTGCGGGCCATTCAGGAGTCCGGGGCATGACGGCGGCTGAACACTTGAGCGTGGCCAGCGTTGGCCCGACCCTCGACTTCAATAACGTGGCGCTGACCCTGGGCCGCACGGTGATCCTCGACGCGGTGAGCTTCCAGGTCCAGCCCGGCAGTATTCATGCGCTGGTGGGCCCCAACGGCGGCGGAAAGAGTTCGCTGATCAAGACCCTGCTGGGGCAAACGCCGCACCAGGGCGAGTTGAGCCTGCACTGGCCGGACGCACCCGGCACCATCGGCTATGTGCCCCAGGCGCTGGAGTTCGACCGGGGCTTGCCGATGACCGTCGACGACTTCATGGCTGCGATGTGCCAGCGGCGTCCGGCGTTTCTCGGGTTGTCCAAACACTACGCTGCCGCGATTGGCGACGCACTGGAGCGGGTTGGCATGCAGGACAAGCGCAAACGGCGCATGGGCGCGTTGTCTGGCGGGGAACGCCAGCGGGTGCTGCTGGCCCAGGGCTTGATCCCGGCGCCGCAATTGCTGGTGCTGGACGAACCGATGTCGGCGCTGGATGAAGCTGGCATCCAGGTGTTCGAGCGCCTGTTGAACGACTGGCGCCAGGCCGGGATCACCGTGCTGTGGATCGAGCATGACCTGGAAGCCGTCGGCCGCCTGGCTGACCGCGTTACCGGCCTGAACCGCCGCGTGCTGTTCGATGCGACGCCCAAGGAGGCGCTGACCCCGGACCGCCTGCTGACCCTGTTCTCCACCCACCCACGGAGCCCGGCCTTATGAGCTACGAAGCCTTTCGCTTGATGGTCCAGGGCTGGGCGTCTTCCGGGTATTTGCCGGAAGCGCTCGCCTATGGGTTTGTGGTCAACGCGCTGCTCGCCGGGCTGCTGATCGGCCCGGTATTGGGCGGTCTGGGCACGCTGGTGGTGGTCAAGCGCTTTGCGTTCTTTTCCGAAGCCGTGGGCCACGCCGCACTGACCGGGGTGGCCGTGGGTATTCTGCTGGGGGAACCCTACACCGGGCCTTACGGCAGCCTGTTCGGCTACTGCCTGTTGTTCGGGATCCTGCTCAACTACTTGCGCAACCGCACCGGTCTGGCGCCGGATACCTTGATCGGCGTGTTCCTCTCGGTGTCCCTGGCCCTGGGGGCAAGCCTGCTGCTGATTCTGGCGGGCAAGATCAATGTGCACATCCTGGAAAACGTGCTGTTCGGCTCAGTGCTGACGGTGAATGGCAATGACTTGCTGGTGCTGGCAATTGTCGGCTCACTGGTGATGGCCCTGGCCCTGCCGCTGTACAACCGCATCATGCTCGCCAGCTTCAACCCGCAACTGGCAGCGGTACGCGGGGTGGCGGTGAAGACCCTGGACTATCTGTTCGTGATCCTGGTGACGCTGATCACCGTTGCAGCAGTCAAGGTCATCGGCGCGATCCTGGTGGGTGCGTTGCTGGTGATCCCGGCGGCTGCCGCACGCCTGTTGAGCCAGTCACTCAAGGGCTTCTTCTGGATCTCGGTGGTAATCGCCACCGTCAGCACCCTGTGCGGGATCCTGCTGCCAATCATCTTTGACCTGCCGATTCCGTCCGGTGCCGCGATCATCCTGGTCGCCGGTATCGCCTTCGCCCTCGCCGCCATTGCTCGCGGCACGGTCCCCAGCCTGAAAGGGAATCTTGGATAATGCGCCCGATGTTTCGACCACTGCTGCTGGCCCTGGCCATTGCCACACCGGCATTCGCCGCCGACGGCGTCAAGCCGCTACAGATCACCGCCAACCAAGGCATCGGCCATGCTGCCTTGAACAAGGCCCAGGCGACAAAGCCGGTGAAAGTCCTCGCCGCCTTGCCGATCACCTATGGCTTGGCGCAGGTGTTGCTCAAAGGCACCGACGTGCAGCTTGAACGCGCGGCACCGGCCAACCTGCCCGGCTCACGGCAAATCGCCTATTTCACCGGGCGCGGTGCGCAGGCATTGAACACCCTGGCACTGGACGCCGACGCGGCCATCGGCCTGCGCTCGTTGTGGCCGGATGACCCGCTGTACCCGGTGGCCCGGCGCAGTAACATCAGCATCGTAGAAGTCGACGCCGCCCGCCCGGTGGACGGTGGTTTGCCGGGAATTGCCGTGCAGCCGGGCGCCACCGACGGCCTGAACAGCCAGCCATGGCAGGCCAGTAACAACATGGGGCGCATGGCCGATGTGATGGCCGCCGACCTGAGTCGCCTGGCCCCCGAGGCCAAGCCGCAGATCGAGGTCAACCTGGCCGCGCTCAAGCAACGCTTGCTCAAGCTCACTGCCGACAGCGAGGCGCGACTGGCCAAGGCCGATAACCTGACGGTGGCCAGCCTGAGCGATCATTTTGGTTACCTCGTCAGTGGCTTGAACCTGGAACTGGTCAGCACCGATGCGCGGGCTGATACCGAGTGGACACCCGAGGCGTTGCAGCAACTGAGCGAAGGCTTGAAGGAGAATGAGGTGGCCGTGGTGCTGCATCACCGCAAGCCAAGCGATGCGGTGCAGGCGGCTGTCACGGCGGGTGGGGCGAAGTTGCTGGTGCTGGGCACCGATGGCGCCGACCCGGTGGCAGAGCTGGAGGGCAATGTGGATCAAGTGATCAAGACGCTGTAACGCGCCTCTCACAGGCAAAACACAGTAAATGTGGGAGCGGGCTTGCTCGCGAAAGCGGTGTGACAGTCAACACATACAGTGACTGACACGACGCCTTCGCGAGCAAGCCCGCTCCCACATTTGGATCTGTGTTGTGCCCGAGACCTGGATCAGCCCGCCAACGCCTGGCTGTCCATCTTCTGGCGCAGGCTCAACGGGCGCATGTCGGTCCACACTTCTTCGATGTAGGCCAGGCACTCTTTCTTCATCCCGCTCTTGCCCACGGTGCGCCAGCCTTCCGGCACGGCCTTGTAGTCGGGCCAGATGGAATATTGTTCTTCATGGTTGACCACTACCTGAAACAGGATGTCTTCGCGGTCGAATACTGAGGTCATTGCTGTTCTCCGTCGGTGTAAGGCTGGCTGCGCACCACGCACAGCTGATGTAAGAAAGAACGTGCCAGCCCGGTAAAAAATTAGAGGCTGGCGACCGCTGCCGCCAGGGCGCGACCAAAGATCTCGGCCACACGGTCGATTTCTGCGGCGGTAATCACCAGCGGCGGCAGGAAACGCACAACGCTGCCATGGCGACCGCCCAGTTCAAGGATCAGCCCGCGCTTGAGGCATTCACGCTGTACCAGCGGCGCCAGTTGGCGATGCACCGGCGGATGGCCTTGGGTGTCGGGCGCACCGGCGGGGTCCACCAGTTCAACCCCGAGCATCAGCCCACGGCCACGAATGTCCCCCAACTGCGGGAAGTCGCGCTGCAGAATGCGCAGGTGTTCGCCGAGGCGCTCACCCATCGCCGCCGCGTGGGCGGGAATGTCGTGGTCCTTGAGGTAGCGCATCACCGCCGACCCGGCGGCCATGGCCATCTGATTGCCACGGAAGGTCCCGGCATGGGCGCCCGGCAACCAGGTGTCGAGCCAGTCGCGATACACCACCACCGCCAGCGGCAGGCTGCCGCCGATAGCCTTGGACAACACCACCACGTCCGGGACGATGCCGGCGTGTTCGAAAGCAAACATCTTGCCGGTACGACCAAAGCCGCTCTGGATTTCGTCAACGATCAACGCCACACCGGCTTGTTCGGTAATACGGCGCAGGCCACGCAGCCAGTCGAGATCGGCCGGGATCACGCCGCCCTCGCCCTGCACCACTTCAACGATCACGGCTGCCGGCAGCAAAACACCGGCCTCGGGGTCGTTGAGCAGGTTTTCCAGGTAATGCAGGTTGACCTTGATCCCTTCCGCCCCACCCAGCCCGAACGGGCAACGGTAGTCGTAGGGAAACGGCAGGAATTGCACGCCATTACCGAGCAAGGCACCCAGCGGTTTTTTCGGACCCAGGCTGCCCATCAGGCTCAGGGCACCTTGGCTCATGCCGTGATAACCGCCCTGGAACGACAACACCGTGCTGCGACCGGTGGCGGTGCGCACCAGTTTCAGCGCGGCTTCTACTGCATCGGTACCGGTTGGGCCGCAGAACTGTATCTTGGCTTCCCGCGCCAGCGCCGACGGCAACAGGCCGAACAGGTCCTGCACGAACTGATCCTTGACCGGTGTGGTCAGGTCCAGGGTGTGCAACGGCAATTCATCGCTCAACACCTGGCGAATCGCCTCGATCACCACCGGATGGTTATGCCCCAGCGCCAGGGTGCCGGCACCGGCCAGGCAGTCGATAAAGCTGCGGCCTTCGACGTCCTCGACGTAAATCCCGCGGGCGCGCTTGAGTGCCAGGGGAATGCGCCGAGGGTAGCTGCGGGCATTGGATTCCTGCTGGCGCTGGCGGGCCAGCAGCGGGGTTTCGTCGAACTGGTAGAGCGTTTCCGCAGGGACCGCTTGGGTCTCTTCAATACGGCTGGTAGCGACTGACATTTCCAGATCCCTCAATACGCTGATGATGGTGACCAAACTGCCAACCCGTTGGCGTCTGGCCCAAGGGCAACGCACGGATTTCCTGTTCTGGAAACGCATCAGCGAGCAGAGGATTTACACCTGTGGTCGTTAAAAACCGCTTTAGCGGATTTACCCGGCAACCCCGGTGTATTTTTCATTCAACGCATACAGGATTGCGCAGGTCTCTGCATCCAGCCGCCCGCTGTAGTCAGCGGGACGAAAATGCATCTGAAACGCGCGGACGCGCTGCTGAAAACCCAGGCGATTTTTCGCTGGGGCATAACCGTAACGCTGAAACGCCCGTTCGGCTTCAACCTCCAGCGGCAGGCCGATGTCGAACCGGCGTTGATAGGCCATCTTGGCCGACTCATCGAACCAGGCACCCACCCCCACCTCGAACAGGCAGCGCCAAGGCAGCCGAGGGCCGGGATCGCTCTTGCGCCAATAGGCAATGTCCGAGTGGCCGAGGATGTCAGTAGGACCGATCGCCGGGTAACGCCCCTGAATGTCGCGAATCAGGGCAATCAACACGTCGATCTGTTCAGGCCCATACGCGGGAAAGGTAAACACACCAGCGTCATCCCGGGCCTGATTAACGATTTCAATCCCGATCGAGCGGCTATTGAGGTTGTCGTGACCGGCCCAGTGGCTGGCACCGGCATGCCAGGCACGCTGCGCTTCGTCCACCAGGCGGAACACCCGCAGTTCGTCGTAACCGGCGGCGCGGTAGCTGGCGTCATGGGGGTCAACCAACAGGTAGTGAGCACTGACACCGTCGCGGGTCAGCGTACGCAATGACGAGGCAAAGGGCGCTGCGGTGTAATGCACAATCACCTGGCGCACAGCTTCGCCATTGCGTTGGTTAAAGCTTTTTGCGGGAAACGTGGAATCGATGACCAACATAGGCGCTGTCCTTTTCAACACAGGCTGAGTCATTCAGCCCGTTCAAACACAAAAAAATGACCGCCATCCTGAAGCGTTGCGCTTGAGGGTAGCGGTAGCTATTTGTGCCGTGAAAAGAAAGTTCAGCGACGCAACGGCATGCCCAGGTCGACACGCATGCCATCTGCCTGGCTGTCGAATTTCAAGGAGCACGAGCAACGCTGCACAATCGCCTGCACAATCGCCAGCCCCAGGCCGCAACCGGGGCTGTTGCCATTGCGCCAGAAGCGTTGGGTCAGGTGCTGCAAGTCTTCGCTGGAAATCGGCGCGCCGTGGTCACGTACCCGGAACACCACATTATCGCCAGCACTGGACACACTCAGTTCCACCCGGGTATCAGGCGGGGTGTGGCGCAAGGCGTTGTCCAGCAGGTTGCGCAAGGCGGCGACGGCCAGGCCCACCGGCATTTCCACCGGTTTTTCGGACAGACCGTCCGCCAGGATCAGGTCAATGCGCTGATTGTCGCCACCATTGGCGTCCTGGATCGCCAATTGTGCGACCTGTTCGGCACTCGATTGCAGGCCGTCATCAAACGACAGGCTGCCTTCAACCCGCGCCAGCAGCAGTAACTGCTCGAGGGTGCGATGCAAGCGGTCGGCGCCCTCCTCGGCATGGGCCAGGGACTGGTCACGGGCGGCGCCTTCGGTCATGCGTGCCACTTGCAGGTGGGTCTTGATCGCGGTCAAGGGGCTGCGCAGTTCGTGGGCCGCGTCGCCGGTCAAGCGGCGTTCGCGCTCGATGGTCTTGGCGATGCGTTGCAGCAGTTGGTTCTGGGTGTCGAGCAGCGGTTTAAGTTCGCTGGGCAGCGGGCTGATCTGCAAGGGTTCGAGGGAGTCCGCACTGCGACGCATCAAGGCGTCACGCATGCGGTTGAGTGGCAACAGGCTCTGGCCGATCCCCAGCCACAACAGGCACAGGCAGCCCAGCAGCGCCACCCCCACCGGCACCGAAGCGGCCAGCAGGATCGACAGGTTCAAGGCTTCACGCTCCACCTGCCGGTCGGCGGTGGTGATAAACAAATCGCCACGGGACAGGGTAAAGCTGCGCCAGCCCACGCCGTCAATCATCTGGTCGCGAAAGCCGCTTTTGCGCGACTCCAGGCCCTGATCCGGGGTGGTGTGGCTGCGGGCGAGCACCACCCCGCGCAAGGAGCTGACCTGGCACGCCATGCCACCCGGTACATTCAATTGTTCGGCGCTGAAGTGCGCGCCCTCACCCGTGCTCGACAGCCCCGGCATCTGCTCCATCAGCCCCGCGACCATACGCGCCGACGCCACCAGGCGCTGGTCGAGGGAAAACATCATCTGGTTGCGCAGATCGTTGAGCATCCACGCGGCAGCCAGGGCCCAGATCAGCACAAAGGCCGCGCCGAGCTTGAAGGTCAGCCGCAGGCGCAGGCTCATCACGAAGCGTCCTCTCCACCGTCAGCCGGGCCCAGGCGATAGCCCAGGCCACGCACGGTCTCGACGATGCCGTTACCGAGTTTGCGCCGCAGGTGGTGGATGTGCACGTTGAGGGCGTTACTTTCCAGTTCGTCGTTAAGCCCGTAAACGCTGTCCTTGAGCTGCTCGCTGGAGAGTACCCGGCCGCGGTTTTGCAGCAGGGCCTGCAACAACGCCTGCTCGCGGCGGGAGAGGTCTACCGACTCCCCGCCCAACAGGGTTTCGCGGCTGCTGGGGTTGTAGGTCAGGCGCCCGTGTTCGATCAGGTTGACGCTGCGCCCGGCTACCCGGCGCAACAGGGTGTGCAGGCGTGCGGCGAGTTCGCGCAGGTCGAAGGGTTTCAGCAGGTAATCGTCGGCACCGGCTTGCAGGCCGTCGACGCGGTTGGTCACCGAATCCCGCGCGGTGAGGATCAGCACCGGGATCTCCAGGCCCTGGCTGCGCAATTGCTGCAGCAGCTTCAAGCCGTCTTCATCCGGCAGGCCGAGGTCGAGTACCATCACGTCGAACTCCGCCACCTTGAGCATCGCCCGGGCAGCGGCAGCCGTGCCGACGCGCTCGACGGTCAGCCCCTGGGCGCTGAGCCCGGCAACAATGCCGCTGGCGATCAGTTCGTCGTCTTCACAGACCAGTACGTGCATGGTGAACCCTTTGCAAAATGTGAAGGTGATTAAAAAGGGAGTGGATTAAGCGCACATTATGCCGCCAGCCCGCGTAAACCCGGATAATCCCTGCTGTCTAGGATAGCCCGGTTAATCATCGGTTAATCAACACCACACATTGTGTGTCCCACTTGCTTCGAACTAAGGCTTGATCATGCGGCATCTGTTTATCTTTCTGCTGGTAGTGTTTGCTGGATTCGCCCAGGCCGCTCCGGGCAACAATCCATTCGAGACCAAACCCGACTTCCTTCCGGTGGGCAAAGCCTTCACCTTTACCTCCGAGCGTCTGGCCTCCGGCGAAACCCAGCTGTATTGGCAGATTGCCGACGGTTATTACCTGTACCAGCAGCGCATGAAATTCGATGGCCTGGCCGAAAAGCCGACACTGCCCCAAGGCGAAGCCCACAGCGACGAGTTCTTCGGCGAGCAGCAGGTGTATCGCCAGGGCCTGGAAGTGAAGATTCCCCCTGGCGCCACCGGCCAGGTCAAACTCGGCTGGCAAGGCTGCGCCGATGCCGGCCTGTGTTACCCGCCGCAATCAATCACCGTTGACCTGGGTGGCAACCCCGCCGTAGCCGCCACCGGCCAGGCTCAGGACCAAAGCCTGGCCAGCGGCCTGCAACAGCGCAGCCTGGGCTGGAGCCTGCTGGTGTTCTTCGGCCTGGGCCTGCTGCTGGCCTTTGCCCCGTGTTCCTTGCCGATGTTGCCGATTCTCGCCGGCCTTGTGGTAGGCAGCGGCGCCAGCCCACGGCGCGGCTTTGCCCTGGCCACCAGCTACGTGGTGTGCATGGCGTTGATCTATGCCGCCCTCGGTGTATTGGCCGCGCTACTCGGCGGCAACCTCGCCGCCCTGCTGCAAACTCCCTGGATCCTCGGCAGCTTCGCCGCGTTGTTTGTGATCCTGGCCCTGCCGATGTTCGGCTTCTTTGAACTGCAACTGCCGGCCTTCCTGCGGGACCGCCTCGACAACGTCAGCCGCAACCAAAGCGGCGGCAGCCTGGTGGGTGCCGGCGTGCTCGGTGCCTTGTCCGGCTTGCTGGTGGGCCCGTGCATGACCGCGCCCCTGGCCGGCGCCCTGTTGTATATCGCCCAAAGCGGTAACGCCCTGCATGGCGGCCTGATCCTGTTTGCCATGGGCATCGGCATCGGCGTACCGCTGTTGCTGCTGGTGACCGTGGGCAACCGCTTCCTGCCCAAGCCTGGCACCTGGATGAACATCCTCAAGGGCATCTTCGGCTTCCTGTTCCTCGCCACCGCGGTGCTGATGATTCGCCCGGTGGTCGGTGAAACCCTGTGGCTCGGCTTGTGGGGTGTGCTCGCACTGGTCATGGCTTATTGCGGCTGGCGCCTGGCCCAGGACTTCGGGCGCACCGCCATGCTGTTCGGTGCCGGTTCGCTGGTGCTCGGCCTCTGGGGCAGCGTATTGGTGATCGGCGCGGCCGGCGGCAGCGACGACCTGTGGCAACCGCTGAAAGTCTACAGCGGCTCGCAGGTGGCCGGTGCCCCCAGCGCCCATGAGGCCTTCATGACCATCAACGACCCCGCCGTGCTGCAAAGCCAGCTCGACAGCGCCAAGGCCCAAGGCCAATGGGTGCTGGTGGACTACTACGCTGACTGGTGCGTGTCGTGCAAGATCATGGAAAAACAGGTGTTCGGCAAACCCGAAGTCATGGACGCCCTCAAGGATGTGCGCCTGCTGCGCCTCGACGTCACCGCCGACAACGCCGCCAGCCGCGAGCTGCTGGGCCGCTACAAAGTCCCCGGCCCGCCGAGCTTCGTCTGGATCGGCCCTGATGGTGAAGAGCGCCGCGCCCAGCGCATCACCGGCGAAGTCGACGCCGCCGCCTTCCTGCAACGCTGGACCCAAGCCCGGGAAGCCCTCTGATGCTGACACTGACCATCGGCACCTTCGCCATCGCCCTGAATCACTTGCTGCTGATCACGGCGTTGATCCTCGCCACCCTGGTGGGCTGGCGGGTGGCCAAGCGCGGCGGCGAGAACCCGGAGTCGGTGCTGTTCACCCTGTTTCTGGTGGGCATGCTCGCCGCACGCGTCAGCTTCGTACTGATGTACTGGTCGTATTACCAGAATGACCCGTTGCAAATCGTCGACCTGCGGGACGGCGGTTTTCTCGCCTGGCCCGGCGTTATCGCGCTGATCCTCGGCGCCCTGATCTACGGCTGGCGCCGCCCGCTGCTGCGCAAGCCCCTGAGCGCAGGCGTGATCACCGGCCTCGCGTTCTGGGCCCTGACCAGCCTGTCCCTGACCCTCTACGAAAAAGGCACGCACCTGCCGGACATCACCCTGCGCAACGCCAATGGCGAAACCGTGCAACTGGCCGACTACAAGGGCGGCCCGTTGGTGATCAATCTGTGGGCCACCTGGTGCCCGCCGTGCCGGCGCGAAATGCCGGTACTGGAAAGTGCCCAGCGCCAACGCCCGGACGTGACCTTCCTGTTCGTCAACCAGGCCGAAAGCATGCAAAGCGTCGCCACCTACCTGGCGACCCAGGGCCTGAACCTGGACAACGTGCTGTTCGACGCCAGCGGCCGCCTGGGTCAGGCCGTCGGCTCCATGGCCTTGCCCACCACCCTCTTCTATCAACCTGACGGTCGCCTGATCAACAGCCACCTGGGCGAATTGTCCCAGGCCAGCCTGGCCCGCGCCATGGAGCGCTTCGAGCCGACCACCGCTAAACCGGCCCAGCCGGCTACCACAAGGAATTCGCCATGCTCCGCCTCCGCCACCTGCTGACCCTTTTGCCCCTGACACTGGCTGCCACCCTCGTCCAGGCTGAAGATTGGCCGGCGCCGATCAAGAACATTGAAGCCAAGGGTGCCAAGATTATCGGCAAGTTCGATGCCCCCAGCGGCCTCACGGGTTATGCGGCGCAATACCAGAACCGTGGCATGGCGTTGTACCTGACTGCCGACGGTAAAAGTGTGATCGCCGGCAACCTGTACGACGCCGACGGCAATGACCTGAGCACTGCGCCCCTGGAAAAGCTGGTGTATGCGCCGATGGCCAAGGAGGTCTGGGCCAAGATGGAACACAGTAGCTGGATCCAGGATGGCAACAAAGATGCGCCGCGCATCGTCTATTTGTTCAGTGATCCGAACTGCCCGTACTGCAATATGTTCTGGGAGCAGGCGCGGCCATGGGTGAAGTCGGGCAAGGTGCAGCTGCGGCATATCATGGTGGGGATTATTCGTGAGGACAGCCCCGGCAAGTCGGCGGCGCTGTTTGCAGCCAAGGATCCGCAGCAGGCCCTTGAAACCCATGAGGCTGCCGGTAAGGGCAGCAAGCTGCAGCCGCTGGAGAAGATCCCGGCGGATATCCAGGCCAAGCTTGATTCGAACATGAAGCTGATGGATGAGCTGGAGTTGTCGGCCACGCCGGCGATTTTCTATCTGGATGACAAGGGAGGGTTGCAGCAACAGCAAGGGGCGCCTTCGCCGGATAAGCTGGTGAAGATTCTCGGGCCGAAATAGTCTCTGGCTGGGTGGGGGGCATATCCGTTATTTGGGTGATGGCGGGTATTGGTTCC